>JAQCJI010000017.1 GCA_027593175.1 Bacteroidota bacterium
TAAAAAAGGAAGGTCTGGACAAAAACACGTATGTAATCTTTACTTCTGACAATGGTCCTTGGGCAATATTTAATGAGCAGGGGGGAAGTTCAGGAGGTTTGTTTGGTGCAAAAGGAACAAGTTATGAAGGGGGTGTCAGGGTACCTGCTATTTTTTGGGGACCAGGAAATGTAGAGCGGGCTGTGATTTCCAAAATTGGAAGTACGTTGGATTTGCTGCCTACATTTTCAAATCTAGCAGGAGCAACTGTTCCAAAGGATAGGACTTATGACGGATATGATTTGACCGGAGTTTTGAGAGGTGAAAAAGTAAATCCTAGAAATGAGATGTTTTATTACCACGGTGACAGAGTTTTTGCTGCCAGAAAAGGAGCGTTTAAACTTTATTTCTACAGTAATAATCCGCTGGGTTACCCCGAGAAAATTGAAAAATTGGATAAATTGACTTTGTTTAATCTTTCCAATGACCCTTCGGAGCGGTTTGATCTGGCGGATAAGCATCCGGAGGTCGTAGCTAAAATCCAAGATATGGTTTCAAAACATCAATCATCTTTTACACCAGCAACTACTCAACTTGAGAAGCGAATTGTAGCAAAACAAAAATGAACCAGTAAATTAAAGAAATCAACTTATTGATATTCTACTACTTTATCACTTGATGTTGGGATTTAATTTTACTCTCTCCCGATTAATTCCTCAAGGTACAGAAATTGTCCCTCAGATAATTGATGTGGTTTTTCATTTCTGCTGTAAGTACCTCGTTTTTCGAACCACTTAAAAGTTGGAAGTTAAAGATGGGGATTAGCTTTTAGATAGTTAATAGGACTTTGGTTATTCAAAGGTTAGCTCACGGTTGAAAAAATCCTCAATTGAATAGTTTCTCGGGCCTGCCACCCTTGACTTTTTTGAAATCTGATTTATACTTATAAGAAATGAAGGTATAAAATGGGCAATCAATTAGTGAAAAAGTACGAGGAGGTGATTCAGCCTTATCATAATCAATTCCCATTTTCTCTCCCTGCACCACGAATTAAAAAGATCTAGAATTTCAAGTCCACTGCAAGGTTTACTGCAAGGTTGGGGTTTTTAGCCAAAAAATGGAGAATGTTCAATCCGTTAATCACTCAAAATCAATCTAGTAGCCTTGCTAGGAATCGAACCTAGATCTAGCGTTTAGGAAACGCTTGTTCTATCCGTTGAACTACAAGGCCAAATAGTCTCGCAAGATAGTCCCAATATCAACTTTTACACAAATAATTTACAGGCAACTTGTGGCTTTTCAATCCTTTATCGTATCTTTGCAGTCCAAAATTAGGATAGACGAGATCCATCCGCTCACTAAAAACAGTTAATTATGTCCGTAAAAATCAGATTAGCACGTCGTGGTCGCAAAAAACAAGCCATTTACGACGTGGTTGTAGCTGATGCAAGAGCTCCACGTGATGGACGCTTCATCGAGAAACTCGGAACTTACAATCCGAACACGAACCCCGCTTCCATCAACATCAACAATGAGCGCGCTCTTACCTGGTTGTTGAATGGAGCTCAGCCTACCGATACCGTGAAAGCCATGCTTTCTTACAGAGGTGTCATGCTGAAAAAACACCTCCAAATTGGAGTGTTGAAAGGTGCAATTTCTCAAGAACAAGCCGATGCCAAATTCAACACATGGCTTTCTGAGAAAGACACCAAGATCGAAGGTAAGAAAGACCAACTCGCAACTGCCAAAGCAGATGCTCGTAAGGCCGCCCTTGCCGCAGAAACAGCCAAAAATCAGGCTCGTATCGACGCAATCAAAGCAAGAGAAGCAGAAGCATTAGCCGTCGCAACATCTGTTGCCGAAGAAGTTGAAACTACCTCCGCTGAAGCTACTGAAGAATTTGAGGCATCTGTTGCAGAAACTGCTGAAGAAGTAGAAGAAACTCCAGTTGCTGAAGAAGCGCCTGTTGCAGAAACTACCTCCGCTGAAACTCCGGCAGTTGAAACTGCTGAAGAAGTAGAAGAGACTCCAGCTGCCGAAGAAGTTGAAACTACCTCCGCTGAAGCTACTGAAGAATTTGAAGCATCTGTTGCAGAAACTGCTGAAGAATTAGAAGAAACTCCAGTTGCTGAAGAAGCGCCTGTTGCAGAAACTACCTCCGCTGAAACTCCGGCAGTTGAAACTGCTGAAGAAGTAGAAGAGACTCCAGCTGCTGAAGAAGCGCCTGTTGTGGAAACTGCCTCTGCTGAAGCTCCGGCAGTTGAAGCCCCTGCTGCTGATGCGGGAGAAGGTAGCGCAGAATAATATTCCATCCCATGAACAAGGACCAGTGCTTTTTGATAGGCCGGATAGCCAAAGTTCATGGACTTCGTGGTGAAGTAAATGTGGTGCTCGATGTAGATTATCCTGAGGAATACGAGGGATTAGAGCACCTCTTCCTAGACCAAAAAGGGCGCTTAGTCCCCTTCTTTCTGGAACACTTTGTGATCCAGCATGGAGGTAAAGCACTCGCCAAGTTTGAGGAATTGGATCGAATAGAAGAAGTGGAAAGCCTCGTCGGATCGGAAGTGTACCTTCCCCTCTCCGAGCTTCCCCAACTCGATGAAGATCAATATTACTTCCACGAACTGATAGGTTTTGACGTCATCGATGTGACGATAGGACCCATAGGACCTGTGCAGGTCGTCTACGATCTGGAAATACAGGATCTCCTCGGAGTGACCTACCAAGGTAAAGAAGTGCTCATCCCTATACAAAAGGGCATCATTACCCAGGTGGACAAGGCAGCAAAAAAAGTTTTCTGCCAATTGCCCGAAGGATTACTTGACATTTATCTGGAAGATTAACCCATGCATATCGATCTCATCACGGTAGTGCCCGGACTGTTGGAAGGTCCCTTTTCACATTCGATCCTCAAAAGAGCGGAAGAAAAAGGAATCGCTACAGTTCGTATACACAACCTCAGAGATTATGCCACCGGCAAACAAAAGCAAGTGGACGATTATGTATTTGGTGGGGGCGCAGGAATGGTCTTAATGATCGAACCAATCGCCCGCTGTATTGAGGCCCTTCAAAAAAAGCGCGTGTACGATGAAATCATCTACATGACTCCCGATGGAGAGACTTTCGATCAGCCCATGGCCAATGCTCTTTCCCAAAAGAAAAACCTCCTGATCCTCTGCGGTCATTACAAAGGAGTGGATCAGCGGGTTCGGGATGCCTTTATCACCAAGGAAATCAGTATCGGAGACTACGTCCTTTCAGGAGGAGAATTGGCAGCTGCTGTAGTAGCTGATGCACTGATTCGACTGATCCCAGGCGTCCTCAACGACGAGACTTCAGCCTTAACGGATTCCTTCCAGGATAATCTTCTTGCCCCGCCGGTATATACCCGGCCAGCAGTGTATGAAGGAAGAGAAGTTCCTGAGGTTCTGCTCTCGGGTCATGAAGCCAAGATAAGCCAGTGGAGGTTCGAAGCGTCGGTTCGCCGAACTCGAGAAAAACGACCCGATCTTTTGGAAGACTCGGATTGGGAGTAGGCGAGAAAAGAATATAGAAAAAATAATTCATTTATACCGCTGCGGCGGAGCACTGCGAAAGCATAAAAACATAGAGCTATGAGCGATCTAATGAAAATTGTAGAAGCGGAATACAGCGAGGCGAGAGCCAAATTCCCTTCTTTCAAAGCCGGTGATACCATCAACGTACACGTACGTATCAAAGAAGGTAACAAGGAACGTATCCAGCAGTTCCAGGGAACTGTGATCCAACGAAAAAATCCAAACTCCAACGGAGAGACATTTACCGTGCGTAAAATATCCAATGGTGTAGGGGTAGAGCGTATCTTCCCAATCATCTCCCCATCTATTGAGCAGATCGACCTGGTAAGAGAAGGTAAAGTAAGAAGAGCTCGTCTATTCTACTTGAGAGGACGTCAAGGTAAGGCGGCTCGTATCAAGGAAAAAATCAGAGCAAGACAATAAGTCGAGCCCATTCCCACAAAAAAAGGCCCCGTACTTACGGGGCCTTTTTTATTGGTCCTTTGCCGCTCTTCGGAGGATTAGAGCAGCGTAATGGCAACAAATTCCTATCTTTGTGGGGTTAGTAGCTATCCACATCCATGACCAAAGAAGTTCGCGTACGATTTGCCCCTTCCCCCACCGGTGCTCTGCATATCGGAGGACTACGCACCGCCCTGTACAACTACCTTTTTGCCAAAAAAATGGGAGGAAAGTTTATCCTCCGCATCGAAGATACCGACCAAACGCGCTTTGTGCCCGGCGCCGAAGAATATATTCAAGAATCGCTTGACTGGTTGGGCATCTCCCCCGACGAAAGCCCTTGGAAGCCAGGATCCGTAGCCCCCTACCGCCAATCGGAGCGTAAGGCAAGCTACATGCAGTATGCCCTCGAACTCGTGGAGAAAGGACATGCCTATTACGCCTTCGATACCGCAGAGGAACTCGAGGCCATGCGGGAGCGCCTCACCGCCGCCCGCGTGTTACAGCCTCAGTACAACAGCATCACCCGCAGCCAAATGAAAAACTCCCTAACCCTCTCCGGAGCAGAGTTGAAGGAACGCTTGGCCTCGGGAGATCCCTACGTCATTCGTGCCAAACTACCCCTCAAAGAGGAGGTACGTCTCCACGACCTGATCCGGGGTTGGGTCATGGTGCATTCAAGCACCTTGGACGACAAGGTCCTGATGAAGTCAGACGGCATGCCTACCTACCACCTAGCCAATATTGTCGATGATCACCTCATGGGTATCACCCACGTGATCCGAGGCGAAGAATGGCTTCCCTCTGCCCCCTTACATGTACTTTTGTACCGATTTTTCGGTTGGGAGGATACCATGCCTCAGTTTGCCCACCTACCCCTGCTCCTCAAGCCGGATGGCAATGGCAAGCTCTCCAAGCGTGATGGCGACAAATTGGGCTTTCCCGTATTTCCACTCAATTGGGTAGATCCTTTTTCTGGGGAAAAGTCCAGCGGATTTCGAGAAAATGGCTACCTCCAAGAAGCCCTACTCAACTTCCTTGCCTTCCTCGGTTGGAATCCAGGGGATGAGCGTGAAATTTTCTCTTTGGAGGAATTGGTAGAAGCCTTTTCTATCGAACGGATCGGTAAGTCGGGAACGAAATTTGACATCGCCAAAGCGAAGTGGCTCAACGAGCATTACCTCCGCAGCAGCTCCCAAGTCCAGCTGATCAGCTACCTCCAAAAGGACGCGGACGCAGCAGGAGTAGCTATCGCCCAGGAAAAAGCAGCAGCTATCGTTGCCCTACTCCGAGAGCGTGTAACTTTCCCTGCTGACTTTTGGAGAGATAGCCAGTTTCTTCACCAGGCCCCTAGCGACTTTGATCCAGAGGTAGCCACCAAAAAGTGGAATGGAGACGCAGCTACCCTCTTGCAAGCCTATGCCCAGACCCTCGAATCTGGATTACCCGCTCCTTTTGATGCTGCCTCCGCTAAAGCCCTCTTAGAAAGCACGGCCGAAGCGAATGGCATCAAATTGGGCAAGGTCATGCAGGCTGCTCGCCTAGCGGTGACTGGCCTCGGCGCTGGTCTAGACCTCATGGAAGTTTTTGCAATTTTAGGTCCGCAAGAGGTAGCCAAAAGAATTCGGTTTGCGTTAGATACGTTAGCAATTGTAGACTGAGATGACCAAAAAGAAGAAAAAAGAAGAACATCCCCGCGTACACGAGGAATTGAAGGGGTTCAAAATGGAAATCAACTCCTTTGGTGAAATCTCTTCAAGCCTCCATATCGAGGCGATCAATGAATTTCTCAACAAAAATGTGGAGGATAAAAAGCTGAAGGACCGGGAAAATCTAGATCAAGGCTAAACCCTATATAACCTACAAAAAGCTTTTTTACTTAGGCTTTTATGGTTTTAGGCGATTCCATTATTTTTAAGTTCAACAACAAAACCACATGGTACACCAAAAAGAATTTCCAACAAGTGGCCATCTCTCAAGAAGTATGGGGAGGCAAACTCAGCGCTTCCTACTGAACCTATCCTGGATTTTCTTCCTGCTGTATCTTCTTGCCACTTCTACACAGGCACAAACTGGTCGACTCAGCGGAACGATTGTCTCAACTGCGACTGAGGCTCCAATTTCGGAGATGCATGTATTTATCCCGAACACTACCTTTCAGGCTTTCTCAGATGGGGATGGTAACTTTCTTCTGGCCAATCTGCCAGAAGGCACCTGGGAGCTGCAGGTTCGCGGACCAGGTTGGGAGAAGTTTAGCCAAGAGATTCAGGTCAAAGCAGGAGTTCCTCTTCGTCTTTCGATTCGTCTCAACAAGCAGGATAATTCCGGTTTTACAGCTTCTGATTTGTCTAAATCCAAAATCACCAAGCTTACAGAAGCGGTGAAGGAAGCCTTTGTAGGAAAGGGACTGGCAGGAGAGCAAATACAATTTTTAAATCCGGATAAACTGATTTTTGAGGAACAACAGGATAAATCCTACCGTGTTCAGGCAGCTGGGCCCTTGTTTTTTTCCAATCCGGAAACGGGATATTTAGTCTCGGTGTATTTTGATCCTTTTACCTTAGAAACCTCCAGCGCCCAACAGCTGACCTACGTGTATTTTGAGTTGCCCAAAGAAGAAAGTTTGGAAGAAGGGAGAAGGGCAGCTCGTTTAAAGGCGTATCGGTCCAGCCCTACCTATTACATCGCACAGTTGATGGAAGGGAAAACAACAGATTTCTCCACTCCGGCAGATCCAGAAGTGGCTTTTACTTCCCAACCCGGAGTTTACCAGCTGTCCTTCACTAAACCATTGAAGGTAAGTTTGGCGGATGGTTCACAAGGAACCCTCGACTACAGTGGGGAGAAGCTACTCGTCCACCTGAATGGCAGCCCAGTAGCAGCTGACCAATTGGCGATTGGAGGGGTATTTTCGAAGCAAAATCCCATCTTCGGGGTACCCTCCAATTTCAATGCGGATCGCTTGACCAAACTGGCCAATCTTGAAAAAAATGAGCTGGTGATGCAAGAACGAATCTATTTGCACACGGATCGGAAGCATTACTGGCCTGCAGAAAATATCTATTTCAAAGCCTACCTCTCCTATGGAAGTCCCTTGATGGCGGAGGAGCTAAGTAAGGTACTGCATCTGGAGCTGATCGATTCTACAGGCTACGAGTGGATCCATCAGGTCGTAGAAATCAAAAATGGGGTAGCACAGGGTCACCTTTCCCTTCCAGATCTGTCCGAAACGGGCAATTTTTACCTGCGCGCCTATACCGCTTGGGGCCTTAATTACGAACAAGAGGAGTTCATTTTGCCTATCCAAATTTTATCCCACCAGTTTCAGCCTGCCTCTTTCCCGGTTGCATCAGGATCTAAAAACATCGGGGTGTTTACGGATAAGCAAAGCTACGGAGCAGGGGAAAAGGTCAGGCTCAACATCATGACCGTAGATGTGGAGGGGAAACCCTTAAAATCTAACTTTTCTGTTTCGGTACTTGACGGCAACCAGGCGGTTCACGTGCCTGATTTAAAGGGGATGGAAGCACTTTTTCAGCCATCCAAACAGAAAGCCGCAGTGCCGGAGTATCCTGTGGAAAAGGGCTTTGAGCTTGCAGGCAAACTTCTTAACGAAAACGGAGCCCCTATTCAAGGTTCCATCAAGGCCTTTATCAACGGATACGAAGATGTACGTACGCTTAAGTCAGGGAAAGACGGAACCTTTAACTTTCCGGCAACCAATTTTTCCGGCGACTTTGAGGTATCGTTACAGGCAACAGATCAAAATGCCAGGCCGATTCGAGTGATTCAATTGGATGTTAAATCCTACCCAACCAGAAGGGATCTAAACGCTATCTCTTTTCCAAAGATAGTACCTAGAGGTAAACAGCCCGATGCCGCTATACGTCCTGTCCAACCGCTTCAACTAGGGGAAATCATGCTGGAGGAGGCTGTGGTAGAAGAAAAAAAGAAAAATTCCATAGGTCCAATGATTTATGGAAGACCCGATAAAGTAGTGGAGACTGAGGGGATGAATTTAGTGGGGACCACCCTCCAATTTATTTATGCCTTATCCGCTCAGGTGGCAGGTTTGAGGATTGTTGGCACTCCTCCTAATGTTCGGGTGTCCTTCCGCGCGGGTGAGCCCCTAGTGCTAATCAATGGGGTGCCCGCAAATGGATCTTCAGGAACGACACTTGGAGGTGGAGGTGGAGGACGAACGTTTTACGAGGTGCTGGATGGGATCAATATTTTTAATATCGAGCGGGTAGAGGTCATTCGGCGTTTGGTGCCCATGTATGGAGACTTGGGTCGAAATGGGGTGATTTCCATTATCCTTAAATCTGGGGAGCAAATTCAGAAAGAGGCAAATAACTTTACCTTGCTGAAACTGCAGGGATTTGCACCAAGTTTACCTTTTGAAATTACCGAATCTAGTAGAAATTTTTATCCCTTCTTAAAACCCTTCCGGCCTACACTGTATTGGAATCCCAGCCTTACCAACGATGGATCACGGCTTGCTATACCCATTGAATTTTTGCTCAACGAAAAATCAGGGCCAATTTTAGTAGAAGTCCGTGGGATTACGGAACTTGGAGATCCTATTTATGGGACCTTTCTCCTGAACGAATCCCTGACTAAGCTCCCATTGGAAAATTAGCATTCCTCCTTTATCTCCTACTACTCCTGTGAAAAATACCTGCCTACTTGCGTTTTTTCTACTTTGTTCCACCCTCGCTGTAGCACAAACTGCCACGCTTACAGGTTCGGTAAAAGACGCAGAAACTGGAGAGTCACTTCCTTTTTGTTCGGTATTTATAAACAACACGACCATATCCACAGCAACCGATATGCAGGGCAACTATTCCCTTTCGGGGCTAGAAGCTGGGACGGTAGAAATTGGTTTTTCCTTTATGGGCTATACAGCCCAAACTAAAACCGTTACCCTAAAACCGGGAGGGACATTTACGCTGAATCTGAGCATGAGCCCCTTGGAACAGGAACTTACCGAACAGGAAGTAAAGGCATCTCGCGACAAAAGCTGGGAGCGTGACCTCCGCAAATTCCAAAGTCTTTTTTTAGGGATAGATGAGGCTGCTGCACAAACCAGTATCCTCAATCCTTGGGTCATTGATTTCCCTATCTCCACCGAGAAAGGGACCTTCCTGGCTCGAGCGGAGCAGCCGATCGAAATCGAAAACCACTACCTGGGATACAAAATTACTTTCAACCTGAAAGAGTTTATTGACGCACCTGCTACCTATCGCATTGTAGGGGCAGCTCGGTTTGAGCTATTGCCTGTAGATTCAAAAGAGCAGGAGGAGCTATGGGAAAAGAATAGAGCTGATATTTACCGTCGGTCTCCCATGAATTTATTTCGCTCCTTAATCAAAGGAAACTACCAGCAAGAAGGTTTTTTCTTGTATGGTGACAAAGCTGGAGGCTCTGAAAGCATGAACATGCGGTCGGATATCTTTGCCAATGAACTGGGGAAGTCTGTGGTGCCTTACAAAGCCGATCCCCTCTTTATTCCAAGTAGTCCCCCTGGGGATTACTTACTGCAGCTCAAAGGGCGTATAGAGATTCACTATCAAAAGGGATTTGCTCAAGCCAATACCTATCAGGATGCGCCTTATCCAATCTCCTGGTTAGAAGTGAAAAATGGGCAATTGCGTGTTCGAGAAAATGGTATGGTACTCAATTCCGAGGACCTTGTTTTGTCTGGGGATATGGATCGGAAGCGGATTGCCAATTTATTGCCTTTGGATTACGATGCAGAAAGAGGAATCCTTCTGCAAGACCTATCGAAATCCGCGAGAAATTACCAGGAGAAGGTATATCTCCACACGGATAAGCCCTATTATTATGCGGGGGACTCACTTTTATTCAAAGGGTACTTTGCCTATGGCAATCCCTATTTGCGAGATGAGCTGAGTAAAGTCCTGCATGTAGAGGTATTAACAGAGGAGCGGGATATACTTATTGAAAAAAAATTCCCTATTCGGGATGGGATCGTGGTGGGTGATCTAGTGCTTCCAGACTCTCTTACGGGGGATCGTTATTTTTTGCGAGCCTACACTAATTGGATGCGAAATTATGGCCCGAACCAATATTTTATGCAAGCTCTTCCCGTTTTAAATCCCTACAAGCGGGTGGTTGCAGCAGAAGGGGTAAACCAGTGGACCAATCTTGGGGTACAATTGAAGGCAGATATCCAAAATTTCGGATCTCGAGAAGAAGTCAACCTTAATTTGCTTGTGACGGATAAAAATGGTCGTCCAACCCCATCAAACCTTTCCATTGGGATTTGGGATGCAGAGCAGCTGGTACCTATTGTTCGTGAAACAGATTTACAAAATAGTTTGGGACTTAGTTTTGTCCCTGAGAATTTGGGAATAGACCGATTTCAGTATGGTATAGAAACTCGCCTTTCAATTACGGGGAAAGTTACGGATGAGAAAGGAAAAGGTCAGTCGGCAGAGGTTACAGCATTTGTCAATGAATTTCAGGGAATGATTCAACTTAATTCCAATACAGAAGGCTATTTCAGGATGGAAGACATGGAGTTTTATGGGGCTGTTCATTTTGGTTTTGTAGCAACTGACAGGAAAGGGAGGCCTTTGAATGTACAAATTATTGACCCGTTAAAAGCCCCTGTGGTATTGCCTGCAACCCCGTATTTTCCGAAGGTAACTACCTTAGCTACACCTGTCTTAAATCCAAAAGTAGAAGGTGAAGACAATGAAAAAGCCATCCAAGAAAAGTTAATTCCAAAAGCCATCTATGGAAATCCAGACTTTGTGATTGAGGGCGAAAAATTGACTAAAACAGGAAATTCCTCCGATTTGGTAAATAGTTTGGTTGGCAATATTCCTGGCGCTCAAGTCAACTTGGTTGGCGGCACCAGTCAGCAGAGTATTCGTCTCCGTGGCGGGGCTGCATCGGCCTTAAGTTCTATGGAGCCTGTGGTCATGGTAAATGGAATAGTTCTCATGGGCGAAGGAATGTCTACTGCAGCAGATAATATTCGTACCATTAATCCCTTTGATATAGATCGAGTGGAAGTAGTATCTAGAATGGTCCCCATGTTGGGTGACCAAGGAAGAAATGGGGTTATTGCTATCTACCTGAAGGATAAGATGGACGAGGATCAGGACAATCCCCTGGAAGGGAAGGGAATTGTCACCTATACCTTAGAAGGCTTTCAAGTGCCTAGTAATTTTACCCCCCGTAGCTATGGCCCTGACAGTGCGCAGTCTGAAAAGGACGATCGGCAAACCGTATATTGGAATCCTTATGTGATGACCAATGAAAAGGGAGAATTGTCACTTTCATTCTACTCCAATGATCTTGGAGGTGCGGTGGTTGTCGAAGTTCGTGGCTTGACTATGGAAGGAACCCCAATTCAGGGTACTTTTGTGCTCAACAAAAAATAAGTTAATTCAAAAAATGAACCATTCGGGTAGGATAAAAAAGTTAGTAGTCTTGTTCTTAGTACTCTTGCCTGGTATAGCTTGGGCGCAGCTGAGCCTGGGCATTCGTGGCGGGCTCGCTACTAGTTCCTACAGCTACCAAGCCACAGCAGGTACCCGAGTCAAAAAAGTAGAGGGGATTGCTGCGCCTACGTTTGCGCTGGTGTTGGAGTATTTCGATTCCAAAAATGCAGGAGTTGAGCTCAACATACAGCAGCTTACCCTTGGCTTCAACCAAATCAACGATGCCGGGAAGGTCAATCAAACCGAGTTTACCTACCTCAAATTCCCCATCCTCGCCAGTATTTTTGCAGGGCGGTCTGGGCGATTTCAAATCAAGTTTGGTCCCCACCTGGGAATTTTAAGTAAGGCGGAAGATCTTACTCGGGAATTTTCTGGTGCCAGCCCCAAGGAGCTGCCCACCTTTGGCAAACCTTCAGATGCCCCCAAAAAGCGAATGTATGGACTTACAGGGGGGGCGGGGATCTCCAAGCTTTTTGGCAAGTCTACCCTGTCGGCTGAGGCGCGATTTGCCTATGACTTTACCAATCCGGAATCACAGGATCGAATTTTCGATATGAGCTCGACCAATCTGGAATTTACGCTAGCCTACCTATTTCGTATTAAGGAGCGAAAGCAGAAAAGTCCTTAATTAAGCTTTGGCAAGCTTGACAGGAGTCAATACCTTTACATTTCATTTAGTTGATACAATCATGAAAATCCAGGTGATCAATGGCCCCAATCTCAACTTGCTTGGCAAGCGAGAGCCAGAAGTATATGGGAGTGAATCGTTTGAAAGCTATTTTATTCAGCTACAGGCTCAGAATCCTGAGGTCGAGCTCTCTTACTTCCAAAGCAATGTGGAGGGGGAGCTAATCAATAAAATTCAGGAAGTAGGCTTTACCGTAGATGGGATAATTTTGAACGCCGGTGGCTATACCCATACCTCGGTAGCCCTCTCGGATGCGGTGGCCGCAGTGACCACCCCTACCATAGAGGTTCATATTTCCAATTTGTATAAAAGGGAAGAATTCCGACACAAGAGCATCCTTTCCAAATCCTGTGTGGGCATGATTGCTGGTCTAGGCTTGAAGGGGTATGCGCTAGCAGTTCACTACTTTCTATCTACTGCTTCCCGATGATCACCTTTGCTCCAGGACCCTCCAAAGTATACGATGCACTACCTGCCTACTTACAGGACGCTTATGTCCAAGGGATATTGAGCGCCAATCACCGAAGTGAGGTGTTTATGAATTTGTATCGGGATACGGAGCAACTTTTTCGGGAGAAATTGCAGTTGCCAAAGGACTTTACGTTACTATTTACCTCTTCTGCTACGGAGAGCTGGGAGATCATTTCCCAGTCTTTGGTAGAGCAAGCGAGCTTTCATTTGTATTCGGGTTCTTTTGGTAAAAAATGGTTGGAATATGCCCAGCACATTCTTCCTGTTACCCAAGAACACAAGTTAGCTGCCAATGAATCCATTCCTGTACGTCAATTGCAAATCGGCCCTGAGGTTGACATCATTGCGGTGACGCAAAACGAAACAGCCAATGCCTCACAGGTGCCCATGTCGGTTCTCCGGGAACTGGCAGCCCGCTATCCAGACAAAATGATTGCCGTGGACACTACCTCTTCCATGGGGGGGATTGCCCTAGATTTTCCGTTGGCAGATGTATGGTATGCATCCGTTCAGAAATGCTTTGGCTTGCCGGCAGGACTAGGAATACTCTTGCTTTCTGGCAAAGCCAAGGAAAAAGTAGCTCGAAAAGGAGAGCGGGGGAGATACAATAGCCTCAGCTTTATGCTCGAAAATGCAGCCAGCTATCAGACCCACTACACGCCCAATGTGTTGGGGATTTACCTCCTGTATCGGGTTTTGCAAGACATGGAGCCTATCGCTCAGGTAGATGCTCGGTTGCGAGAGCGCATGGCTAGTTTGGAAAAAGTGGTAGCGCAGTCTTCAACTTTTGACTTGCTAGTAGACAATGCCGCCACTCGAAGTACTACTGTAGTGGCTATTGCTGCTGAAGAGCAGGTAATTGTTGCAGTAAAAAAAGCTGCTGAAAAGGTAGGGATGCAGTTGGGTGGAGGTTATGGGCCTTTAAAGTCCAGTAGCTTTAGGGTCGCCAATTTTCCTGCTATTACGGATATGGAATTTGGCCGGATGATTGACTTTTTAGGTTCGTACACACCTCATTAAGCTTATCCGCACCTCAGCTGTCTAAAACAAGTCCTATCGACCCTTAGGAGCTGTACTCTGTTTACCCTTCACTTTCTTGAAATTCAAGTCCTATTTTCTTCTGATTTACGGGACATGCAGGACCACTCAACCCATTCTATTCCAAAATTATTTTTTGGTTACCAGAGGCGATGCTCCTTCCGCAAGTTCCCCTTCGGAGGCAGCGACTACAGAGCAGACCATGGCATCTCCTGTGACATTTACCACGGTTCTAAACATGTCCAAAATTCGATCTGGCGCTAAGATTAATGCCAATCCTGCAGCAGGGACGTCAATGGACTCCAAAACAATGATGAGCATGATCAATCCAGCACCTGGAACTCCAGCAGAGCCAATAGATGCTAAGGTGGCAGTTAAAACAATCATCAGCTGTTGTGATAAGCTTAAATCTAGGCCCAGAGCCTGTGCGATAAAAACGGCAGCCACACCTTGGTATAAGCAGGTGCCATCCATATTGATGGTAGCCCCTAGTGGCAGCACAAAGCTACTTACCTCTTCAGATATGCCCAGTTCTTCTTCAACTTGCTTCATAGTGACTGGCAAAGTGGCGGAGCTTGAGCTTGTAGAAAAAGCAAGTAATTGGGCGGGTCGTAGGGCTCTGAAAAAATCCAGGTAGTTGACTTTGGTAAATACCTTTAGGATCAGGGGGTATACCAGTAAGATCATCAATGCGAGACCAAATAGTACCACTAGGCTATACTTCAGCAAAGCCAAAAGTAGGGAAAGTGCAGAATCAGAGTCCTCACCGGTAATTTCTACGATTAGGGAGGCCATCAATGCAAACACGCCGTAGGGAGCAAGAAGCATGATAAATCCTACTATTTTGATGATTACATCGTTTAGCCCATCAAAAAAGGCAATGACAGGAGTTCCTTTTTTAGCCGGTATCTGAAGGAGTGCAATGCCCACCAAAAGAGCAAAAAATACCACTTGAAGCATGCTTCCATTGTTGGATGCAGCAGCAAAAATATTTTCCGGAACCATATCCACTATTGGTTGCAAGGGGCTTTGATTTTTGAGCGATTCTGCAGCGGAAGTTCTAGAGGTGACATTGCTGTCGTACAAAGCCATCAAGTTGTCCCTTGTGCCTGTAGGAAGACTTTTCCCTGGTTGGAAGACATTAACTAGAATAAGGCCAATCGAAACCGCAACCACCGTTGTACTTAAGTAGGCTGCGATTGTTTTGCCACCAATTCTTCCGAGTTTGGCAACATCTCCCAAGTTGGCTACTCCTACGATAAGGGATGCCAATACCAAGGGTACGGCTATCATTTTAAGGCAATTGATAAAAATGGTTCCTATAGGCTTTATGTAATCAAGAACAAATTCAGCGGGTAGGCCTAATTGAACGAACAATAAGCCGACAGCCAGTCCAAGAATTAATCCAATGATAATTTGCGTATGAAGAGCTATTTTTTTCAAAAGTTCTTTGGGTTAAAGGGCTTCAAGTTTATTAGTTTTGGATTGGAGAAGGTAGTCTGCAAGTACTAGTGCCGCCATCGCTTCTACAATGGGTACGGCTCTTGGGACCACGCAGGGATCGTGGCGGCCTTTGCCACTAACGGTCACCGATTCTCCGGCGGTATTGACAGAGGACTGGTCTTGCATCAAGGTAGCTACTGGCTTGAAGGCCACACGGAAGTAGATGTCTTCCCCATTGCTGATGCCACCTTGGATTCCTCCTGAGTGATTGGTGAGGGTTTGAATTTTTCCATCCTGCTGTACAAAGGCATCGTTGTGCTGGGAGCCGCGTAGGGTAACCCCTTCAAAACCACTTCCATATTCAAAGCCTTTAACGGCATTGATGCTCAACATCGCTTTACCAAGTTCGGCATGGAGTCGGTCAAATACAGGCTCACCTAATCCTGGAGGACAATTTTTGATTACACAGGAGACAATGCCACCGATGGTGTCGCGGTCCTTTCGTACTTGGTCGATGTGTTCGATCATCACTTCCGCCAACTCTAGGTCTGGACAGCGTACGATATTGTCTTCCGCCAAGCCCAAGTTGAGTGCGGTATAAGGTTTTTCAAGTCGTATTTCTCCTACTTGGGAGACATAGGCTTGTATTGTAATTCCTTTTGTGGCTAGTAATTGTTTCGCAATAGCTCCACCTGCTACTCGGGCGGCAGTTTCACGAGCGCTGGATCTACCGCCTCCACGATAGTCTCGATGTCCATATTTCTCAAAGTAGGTGTAGTCGGCATGGGAAGGGCGAAAGGCATCGGCGATGTGCGCGTAATCCTTGCTTTTTTGGTCTGAGTTGGGAATAAGGATCCCGATTGGAGTCCCCGTGGTTATTCCTTCAAATATCCCAGACAGAAGCTCGATTTCGTCTTCTTCCTTTCGTTGCGTCGTGATTTTAGACTGGCCAGGCTTTCGCCGTTGCATCTCTACCTGTATTTTTTCTAAATCCACTTCCAAGCCAGCAGGGCATCCTTCTAGGATAGCGCCAAGTGCTTTCCCATGAGATTCACCGAAGGTGGTGAGTTTAAAAAGCTTGCCAAATGAATTTCCCATTATTTTTTTCTTAGGATTTGTATTGCGAGTATAGCGAGGGCTCCGAAGAGCAGGATGTTGATCGCGGTGGTAAAATAGTACTTATATTTTTGGTTTAAAAACTGGTTGCTCTCGGTGGCGATTTTATCGTAGATTCCTCCAAGCCGCTGTCCCGACAAGGCTTCGTTAATTTTTGATTCCCCACTTACACGAATCAGCGCTTGCGGCTTGAGCGTATCGTACACTTCACGCTTAGGGTCAAAGTAGATCCAGCTGAAGTATTGGTCTAGTGGGTATTCACCAGCTTCATTTAGGGTAACAAAGTAGTCGAACTCTTTGATGCCCGACACTTGCCCATAACCTCGGTTGATTTGCTGGCGCACATTGGGGTCAAAGGTATTTAGATTTGCACCAGGTAGGCGCTTTGGGGCAGCGAGGGAATTGATATTTCCGATTCCTGCTATTCCAAAATTGTAGGCAAAACCTTCCCCAGTTTTTGCTCCTAGGGCAGTTATATTTTCACGAAGTTGGAAGATTCCTACTGGCACTTCACTTTTTAAGGGGTGCGGAGGTAAGGGTTTTACTGTAATGAACCTAGGGCTAGAGTAAAAGGTCTTGAAGTCTTCCTGCCGATTAGCGCCAAAGAGGGACGGGTTCTTGGCTACCTTGTATTTAATCATCTGCCAAGGCACTCGTGGAATTTCTATTTTCCCTTCAGAAAAAGGGAAAAAGGTGCTTTCAAAAACTTTGAATTTGACCCATTTTTTTCCGTTTCGCTCCACTATTTGCGGCTCAATGGTGGTGATGTTGAAGTTCTCCTCCCAGGCATTGGCAGGCTTCAATTTCTTCAAGATGGCATCGAGCTGCTTTCCCGCCTCATAGAATTGAAAGGAGGCTTGATTTTGTTCGGACATAAAAAAAGAGATGTCCATCGTAAATCCTTCGCCTGCATACACTCCACTCTTATCGATGTTTACTGCGAAAAAAGCATCGTCAGCGATTTCTACAAATTCGGGGATTCCTTCATTTCTGCCAAAAAACTCTGCAAATGGATCGAAGGCGCTTCCTCCGCTGGGGGTACTTGCTGCAGCATCGGTGACAGTAATTCGTTTTCCCAGGGAAGCAGATGCTTGGCCATTGATGAGTACAGAAAATTTTCCCAAGGTAAACTGTCCTTTTCGGGTGGGTTTGTAGTACTGGATGATGCTATTGGAGCTACTCATTTGCCCATTGATGATATTCATCGAGGAGGACTGAGAGATGCCTTGCTTTTGAAATCCTGAAATTTCAGGGAATTGGTCGTAGGACTTTATTTTTTCGTTAGATAGGGTGACTTTGATCGTAAAAGTATCATTGATGCCTATTTGATCTGGGCCGAGTTCAACCCTTACCTCCTGCCCAAATGTCTGAAAGGATAGCAATACGCTAAGGCAAAAGAAAACCAATAAATGTCGTGGAGCACTAGTCATTGTTGCGAAAATAAGGTAATTTCAGCTAGGTCCCTCAAAATAACGCAACATCTTGGTATATGCTGTCGTAGAAAAACTTAAAATCAGTTAATCCCTTCAAAATTTTTAGACCATGCTGGATTACGTAAAGACTATTTTACAAAAAGTAAGCTTCAATAGGTTTCTTTTTGAAAGAGAGCTGAAAAAAGGACTCGGGTACTTGCTTCCCGGGGAGTTTTTGGAATTTAAGGTCTGGTGCTATACAAAGTTTGGCCACCTCCATCAGGCCATCTTACTCCGCCATGTGGGGCCGCTGGCTTTGCTTTCCAATGGATAAAATGACAAATCCCCTGAGATACTTCCCAGGGGATTTTTTTTGGTTTAGTTGTTAATCTTTGGAGGCAAAATCGGGGTAAGCACGCATTTGATGCTCATTGATGTCCAGTCCTTCCACTTCTTCCCGTTCATCGACTCGGATTCCTACGGTTCGTTTGAGGGTAAAGAAGAGCAGCCAAGAGCTACCAAAACAAAAGAGCCCTACAGCGGAAATTCCGATAAGCTGTGACAGGAGCTGATTCCAGCTGGCTAGGTTTCCGAATACTCCTACGGCTAGCGTCCCCCAGATTCCACCAACGAGGTGTACTGCTATGGCGCCTACAGGATCATCAATTTTAAGTTTGTCAAAGGCGATGACGGCAAAAACGACCAAGATTCCCCCAATGCTCCCGATCCAGAAGGCATCCAATGCTCCCATTTGATCTGCTCCTGCCGTGATGCCGACAAGCCCGGCTAGAATGCCATTGAGCACCATGGTGATGTCATAGGTTTTGAACTTAATGTAGGAGGTGATTAATGCGGAAATAGCACCCGCAGAGGCAGCCAAGGAAGTGGTTACGAACACCCGTGAAACCGTACCTGGGTCGGCGCTGAGGACGGAGCCACCATTGAAGCCAAACCAGCCAAACCAGAGTAAGAATACCCCCATGGTTGCCATGGGAATATTATGACCTGGGATGGCTTTCATGCCATTGGGGGTGTATTTGCCAATACGGGGACCCAATAAAAATGCCCCTACAAGGGCGGCCCACCCCCCCACAGTATGCACGATGGTGGATCCTGCAAAGTCATAAAAAGGCGTTTCGAGTGTGTTTAGAAACCCTCCTCCCCACTTCCACATGCCGACAATGGGGTAGCAAATACCCACATAAAACAGGGAAAAGGTGAGGAAAGGGCCTAGCTTCATCCGTTCGGCTACTGCGCCAGACACAATGGTTGCTGCAGTGGCGGCAAACATGGCTTGGAAGAGGAAGTCGCTGAAATAGGTGTAGCCTGCATTGTAATTGCTTGTGTCCCATCCTTCGGGGAGGGAGAGTCCAAATCCTGCAAATCCAAAGAAGGATCCGGCATAATCTGCACCCGGGTACATCAAGTTGAAGCCAACCACGGCATACGTGAGAAGACCAATAGCTGGGATTAGCGTATTTTTAAAGAGAATATTGATTGTGTTTTTGGCTCGGGTTAGCCCTGCTTCTAGAGTGGCAAAACCGAGATGCATGATAAAGATTAGTAGAGTGGCGACCATCATCCAAAGGTTGTTGATGGTGAATAGGTCTTGAATAGGTGCTTGCATGGCTAGGCTTGAAGAGTGGTGGGTAAACAGGAAGGGATTAAAGGGCAGCTTCCCCGGTGTCTTGGTTGCGGATGCGGTAGGCTTCGAGTACCTCGTACACGAATATTTTTCCATCACCTACCTCGTTTGTTTTCCCTTCCTGAAGGATGCATTGGATTACGCTATCTGCTAGGTCATCCGGAACCACGATTTCAAGTTTAGTACGGGGGATGTAAGCGGGTTCGTAGGCTACCCCACGATACATCTCCTGACGCGCATGCTCAAATCCCATCCCCTTTACTTCATAGAAAGAGAGGAATTTGACGCCCAGCTTGGAGATGCAGCGGTGGATGTAATCAAAGCGGGAGGTTCGAATGATGGCTTCGATTTTTTTCATTTTTTCAATTGAGGGACTGAATTTTTAAAAATACGATGGAAATAAGGTAAAAATAGTATTAAATCAAAAAATAAGGTTGATAAATAATCAAAAAAATAGAAAATTATACCAAATAGTAATAAATAGGTTTAAAAATGAATCTGGTTTAAAATAAAAATATAAAAACATAAAAAATGAGATAAAAATATTAATTGTATCTCAAGGGGCCTATTTGCTAGGAATAGAATTCGGGGTAAATTTGCCTACGTTTTTATTAGATACGATGACATTCAAACCTACACTTCTTGTTTTGGCTGCTGGCATGGGCAGTCGCTACGGAGGAAATAAGCAAATTGACGGTTTTGGTCCAAGCGGAGAGACCATTTTAGAATATTCCATTTTTGATGCCATTCGAGCTGGATTTGGGAAAGTAGTATTTATTGTCAGGCAAGAGATCTTGGGGATTGCCCAGGAAAAGTTTATGCCCAAACTTCAAGGTAAAATTGAAGTGGACTGGGTGTTGCAGTCACTAGACAGCTTTGTACCTGCAAACTTAAAGCAAGCCGATCGAGTGAAACCTTTTGGGACAGCGCATGCGGTCCTTTGTGCCAAGTATGCGGTACACAAACCTTTTGCCGTGATCAATGCGGATGACTTTTATGGGAAGGAAGCCTTTGAAGTTCTTGGTAAGTTTTTGACTACAGTAGTGCAGCCTAACCTGCATGCCATGGTAGGCTATGCCATGAAAAATGTACTTTCTGCCCATGGAACAGTGAGCCGAGGGGTGTGTAAAACCAATTCCAAAGGGCAGCTGATCGGCATGACTGAACGTACGTCCATCGCCCAAGAAGGAGACAAGATTCTTAGCCGCGGGGAAGGGGAGGCCTTGGAAATTGCTCCAAATACACCCGTAAGTATGAATTTTTGGGGTTTCCATCCTTCCGTATTTCAAGAAATTGAACAGATGTGGGAAGAGTTTTTACCGGCTAATCAGGGCAATTTGAAGTCGGAATTTTATATTCCAACGGTGGCAAACAACCTGATTCAAGACCATAAAGCAGCCTTTGAAATTCTGCCAGGTGGTAAAACCTGGTTTGGAGTGACTTACACTGAAGATCGCCCTGTGGTGATATCGGCTTTACAACAGCTACATCAGCAAGGAGAATATCCCACGAGACTTTGGTGAAAAAAATAAGGTTTCTGCCTCTTATTTTTTGGTGATCTCTCCGTTTTCTAAGTAGAAATAGGCGATTTCTATTTCCAGTTTATTTAGAATCTCTTTCGATCGCTCCGGACGCGCATCGGTAATAAATAGCTGACCAAAGTTCCCTTGGGATACCAGCTGCATCAACATGACGATTCGTTCCTCGTCCAACTTATCAAAAATATCATCGAGCAGCAGCAAGGGCTTTTCGCCCCTGGCTTTTTCAAATAGAGCAAATTGGGCCAGCTTCAGCGCAATAATAAAAGACTTCTGCTGCCCTTGACTGCCTAATTTACGCAGGGGATGGTTATCGATCTGAAATTCAAAATCATCCTTATGGATTCCTGCATTGCTATTTTTGGTCACAAAGTCCTTCTGCCGTAATCGAAGGAAGTAGTCTGGGAAGTTTTCACTCAAGGCCTCTGTCTCGTACTGTAAGGCTACTTTTTCTCTACCCATGGAGAGTTTCTCGTAATAGTGCTGGAGCAAAGGAGCAATTTCTTTTACCAAGGCAGCTCTTCTGCTAGCGATTACATGACTCAAAGGAATGATTTCCTTGTCGTAGGCGCTCAGCAGGGTGAGGTCACGCCTGCCGGTTTCACCAAAATGCTTCAGGAGGGCATTGCGTTGCTTTAGAAAATGATGGTAGCGGATCAGCTGCTCCAGGGAGGGATGGTCTAATTGAGCGAGAAGGCTATCGAAAAATTTCCGTCTGCCCTCACTGCCTCCTTTGATAAGCTGGGTATCGTCTGGAGCGATCAAGACTAATGGAATTTTTCCCACATGGTCGCTGACCTTGTCGATGGCCTTGCCATTTTGGAAAATCTGTTTCTTTTTTCCCTGCTCCAAAGTGCACCTAATCTCCAGTGGATTGGATTCCACTCTAAACTTACCGATCAGTGTAAAAAAATCCCTGTCGTGCTGGATGCTAAGCGCGTCGCTACTTTGTAAGGAACTTTTAGTCAAGGAGAGGTAATGGATACCGTCCAATACATTCGTTTTTCCGCTTCCATTCCTTCCCAACAAGCAATTGATCTGCGGGCTAAAGGCAAGCTTGCTGTGGAGGTGGTTTTTAAATTGAATGAGGTCTACGGACTCCAAAATCATGCGGGTATCGAATTATTTGCAAGTCATCCTAATTTTTAGGTCGGGATTACTATATTTGAGGCCTAAAATAGCACATTTTGATCAGTACTTTATGGCAAAGAAAACTGCAGCGGCAAAGACCAAGGTAAACTACTCCAAAGAGACCTATGCTTTCTGGTACGAAAGCATGCTCTTAATGAGACGTTTTGAGGAAAAAGCAGGTCAATTGTATGGCCAACAGAAGATCAGAGGATTTTGTCACTTATACATTGGCCAAGAAGCCTGTGCTTCCGGCGCAATCACTGCCTTGACCAAAGACGATAAGTGGATTACTGCTTACCGTTGCCATGCACACCCACTAGGCCTAGGTACAGATCCGGGAGCTATCATGGCTGAGCTGTTTGGCAAAGCCACCGGAACCACCAAAGGCAAGGGAGGTTCCATGCATATTTTTGATAAGGAGCGGAATTTTTTGGGAGGTCATGGTATCGTTGGTGCTCAGATCCCCATAGGCCTAGGTGTTGCTTTTGCAGAAAAATATTCAGGCACCAAAAATGTATGTATCGCTAAAATGGGGGATGGAGCCCTCCGTCAAGGTGCTGTGCACGAGGCGCTCAATTTAGCCATGCTTTACAAGAGCCCTGTCATTTTCGTGATTGAAAACAATGGCTATGCCATGGGAACTTCCGTAGCGCGGACTTCCAATGTCACCGAATTGTACAAGATTGGTGAAGCGTATGACATGCCTTCTTTCCCAGTGGATGGAATGAATGTGGAAGCCATACACGAGGCGGTAGCTGAAGCCGCTACAAGAGCGCGTCGAGGAGATGGCCCAACACTTTTAGAATTTAGAACCTACCGATTCAAGGGGCATTCCATGTCAGATCCGCAGAAATACCGCAGCAAGGAAGAAGTAGAAGAGTACAAGCAGCGTGACCCAATTGAGCAGGTGCTTTACACCATTCGTGAAAACGAACTCCTGACCGAATCAGAGATCGATTCAATCAATAAAAAAGTAAAATCCCAAGTGGAGGATGCAGTGAAGTTTGCTGAAGAGTCTCCTGAGCCAAATGGCATGGATGCTTTCAAGGACGTGTATGTTCAGGAGGACTATCCTTTCGTGATGGAATGAATGTCCTAGAAGCAATCACAGGGAACGGCTTGTGTAATTGATAAAAACCGTATATTTGCGTCCGAAAATTCAGTAAAATGGTAAAAAAACAACCAAAAAAATCAGATCAAAACGAACTCCTCGAAAACCCTGAGGTAATTGCAGAGAGGATTGTTCCTGGAGAGGATTTTTTGAAAAAAAATAGCAAAATTTTGGGAGGCGTGGTGGCAGTGGTCATCGCCTTGATCGGTGGAATTCTGTTCTTCCAATACAATACCCAAAAGCAAAATGAAAAAGCAAAAGTAGAAATGTTTCAGGCGGTATATTTCTTTGAGCAAGACAGTGTGGATTTTGCCCTCAATGGGGACGGAATCAACAAGGGCTTTCTAAGTATTGTGGAAAATTATCCACGTACAGATGCGGCCAACTTGTCTCACCTGTACATTGGGTCGATTTTCCTTTCTCAGAAAAAATTCGAAGATGCACTTACTCACTTGGAGGAATTTTCTTCTGATGATTATTTGGTTCAATCCAAAGCTTTCTCCTTGATGGGAGATGCGCAGCTGGAGCTAGGAAAGATCGACGAGGCGATTGCGCTATACACAAAGGCAGCACGCACGAATGAGAATAAATTCATGTCTCCTAAATACCTTGCTAAACTGGCAGTTGCTCAGGAAGAAGCAGGAAAGGTGGAGGATGCCATCAAAACTTATGCTGAAATCGAGGAAAAATACTACGAGTCCTTTGAATTTGCTGCAGCTCGAAAACATAAAGCACGCTTGGAAGGCCTTGCCGCTAAGTAATACTTTGCAAAAGTATGCTAGAAGAGTAAGGCGCTTGGTGTCTTACTCTTTTTTGTTTTAACCCCATCACTACCCCATCCTTTCTTATGGTCAGTTCCTTAAAAAACCTCAGCGACTACCCATCCAATAATCTTCCAGACGTATCCAAAAAGCGATTTGCTGTAGTGGTCTCCGAATGGAATGAAGAGGTGACGGAGTCCTTGTATTCTGGAGCCTATGAAACCTTGCTCCAGCATGGCGTAAATCCCAAAAACATCGTTCGCAAGCAAGTCCCAGGGTCCTTCGAACTTTCCCTAGCTGCGCAGTGGTGTGCGCAAGATGAGCAGATCGATGCGGTGATTTGCCTAGGATGTGTGATTCAGGGGGAAACCCGCCACTTCGATTTCATCTGCGATGCCGTAGCGCATGGCCTCACTCAGGTAAGTTTGAAATACAACAAACCAGTCATATTTGGTGTTCTTACCCCAAATACACAGCAGCAGGCCCTTGACCGAGCTGGCGGAAAGCATGGCAACAAGGGGGATGAGGCTGCCATCACGGCCATTAAAATGCTTGGATTCTAACCTATTTTATTCGATTAACGCGTGAAAATAATGAAGTTTGGAGGGACCTCCGTTGGTCGTCCCGAGCGCATGCATCAAGTGAAAGAATTGATCACGCGAAGCACAGAACCAACCCTAGTTGTCCTTTCTGCCCTATCCGGCACGACGAATGTCCTAGTAGGTATTGGCGAAGCCTTGGCAGCTGCCGATAAGGCTCTCGCTAAGGAGCGAATTGACAGCCTTCATGCCCATTATTTGAGCTTTTATCCCGAACTTCTGAAAAGTCCTGCCGCAAGAACCAAAGCGGAGGACATCTTGAAAGAGCATTTTGAGCTGCTGAATATTCTGCTGAAAATTTCCTTCAACGAGTCGATCCAACGGGATATCTTGGCGCAAGGTGAACTACTATCCACCAAATTGTTTCACACCCTTCTAGAGGATCAAGGAATACCCTCCGTTTTATTGCCTGCCCTAGAATTCATGAGTATCGATGAAAATTCCGAGCCGGAACTGGGTAAAATTTCCAAGCGATTGAAAGCACTACTCGGTCAACATCCCGATCAGCAGCTATTTATAACCCAAGGATATATCTGTAAAAATCACCGCGGAGAGGTAGACAACCTCAAGCGTGGAGGGAGTGATTACACGGCTTCGCTAGTAGCAGCGGCGCTGCAAGCCTCAGTCTGCGAGATCTGGACCGACATTGACGGCATGCACAATAACGATCCGCGGGAGGTGAATCGAACCCGTCCAATTGCCGAACTCTCCTTTGACGAAGCTGCCGAATTGGCTTACTTCGGTGCAAAAATTCTACATCCCGCTTCCATCTGGCCTGCACAACTGCACAATGTGCCTGTAAGGCTTCTGAATACCATGGATCCTGCTTCCGCAGGTACCTTAATCAAGGCAGAGGTGTCAGAAAAAGGCGTGAAAGCCATTGCTGCCAAGGATGGGATCACTGCTATCAAAATTAAATCTAGCCGCATGCTGCTGGCCTATGGATTTTTGCGGAGAATTTTTGAGGTTTTTGAAGCCTACAAAACACCCATAGACATGATTACTACCTCCGAAGTAGCGGTATCAGTAACCATCGATGAGTTAAGTCATTTGGATCAGATTGTAGAAGAGTTACGGCGCTTTGGTACGGTGGAAGTGGATTCAAATCAGTCAATAATCTGCGTGGTGGGCAATCAGGTCGCAGAAACCAAAGGGGCGATTCAATCCGTGATGGATTCTTTAGTAGATATTCCTATTCGCATGGTTTCCTTTGGGGGCAGTAAGCACAATGTATCCATCTTGGTCGATGCGCAGTACAAGGTGCAGGCACTTAAAAGCCTCAATGAGGGCGTATTTAAATGGTAATTTAATAGTAGCAAGATGTCCTCCTCCAAACCTGGATTTCTACAGCGGTTGCAGTCAAAATGGAATCTGAATAGTATGCGTCAGGTCCTGTTGGTATTGCTTGTTTTTGCCTGCACTGGGACAACCATTCTGCTGATTAAGAATCCCATCCTTACTTTTTTTGGTATCGAAAGAGGCGGGGGCCAAGGGCTGATGAATACCATCGCATATTTACTTCTGGTTCTGCCCTTGTACCAAATTATGCTCTTGGTCTATGGCTTTATTTTTGGGCAGTTTCGCTTTTTTTGGGAAAAGGAAAAGCAGCTTTTTCAGCGGATAGGTAGGCTTTTTACAAGGAAAAAATCCAAGAGCTAAAGTTTAAACACGGTCTTTAGCTGATTCGGCTCCAGTTGATGGCTGTCTTTTTTTGTTGCCGAACCTGACGAAGGATTGGGAAATTTTGGGGCTGCTCCAAGGTAGGATCGGTCGCCAGCACTTGCTGTGCTGCATCTCGTGCCAAGGTTAGAAGCGGAGCATCTTTACTCAAGTCTGCTATGAGGAGGTCAGTAATTCCGCTTTGCTGGGTACCCATCAAGTCACCAGGTCCACGAAGCCTCAGGTCGACATCAGCGATTTCAAACCCATCGTTGGTGCGCACTAGAGTGTCCAATCGGATGCGGGAATCTCGACTGAGCTCAACCTTGCTCATCAAGATGCAGTAACTCTGTTCGGCACCCCTTCCCACTCGCCCGCGAAGTTGATGGAGTTGGGAGAGGCCAAAACGTTCTGCATTTTCAATAATCATCACTGATGCGTTGGGTACATTTACGCCCACTTCGATGACGGTAGTTGCTACCATGATTTTTGTTTCTCCTTTCACAAAGCGCTGCATTTCGTAGTCCTTGGCATCGGCTTTCATGCCGCCATGGACGATGCTCAAAGGCACGTGTGGAAAAGCCCTAGCAATGCTTTCGTAGCCATCCATCAGGTTTTTAAGATCCAAACTTTGGGACTCTTCGATCAACGGATAGACGATATATACCTGTCTGCCTTTTTTGATTTCTTCCTGCATAAATCCAAAGACTTTGAGCCTGTCTTTGTCGTAGCGATGGACAGTTTGAATTGGCTTTCTTCCTGCGGGAAGTTCGTCGATAACAGACACATCCAAATCCCCGTAGAGGCTCATCGCCAGAGTTCGTGGAATCGGAGTAGCAGTCATGACAAGCACATGGGGTTGGTAGCTCTCGTTTTTGGTCCATAGCTTAGCGCGCTGCGCTACCCCAAAGCGATGCTGCTCGTCGACGATTGCCAAACCTAAATTTTTAAATTGAACTACTTCTTCAAGGAGCGCATGTGTGCCTACGAGCAGGGGCAACTCCCCGGATTCCAAAGCTTCATGCAGTACCTTTCGAGCGCCTTTTTTGGTCGAGCCCGTAAGCAAGGCAATGTGGAGGCCCATTGCTTCGGCATAGACACGCAGGCCCTCAAAATGCTGGTTGGCAAGGATCTCAGTAGGTGCCATCAAGCAAGTCTGCGCCCCAGAGCCTATCGCTAGGAGCATACTGATGAAGGCGACCATGGTTTTTCCACTCCCCACATCCCCTTGAATCAGTCGGTTCATCTGCTTACCTGACCTCATGTCTTCAAAAATCTCCCGAATCACACGCTTTTGAGCGTTTGTGAGTTGGAAAGGAAGATGTTGCGTGTAAAAACCGGTTAGCAGCTGGGTAGAACCCAGCAGCTGTCCTCGTGACTTTTCGGTTCGTGTGACCTTCAGGGTAAGTAGTCGCAATTGTAGGTAAAAAAACTCCTCGAATTTGAGGCGCTTTCTTGCCTGAGCGAGGGCTTCCGGAGAACTTGGAAAGTGGATTTGTCGGATGGCCTCCTTTTTCCCCATTAGGCGGTACTGTTCTAGAATTTCGGTAGAGAGGGTCTCTTGTACTTGCGGATACACGAGTGGGAGCAGCTGCTCCAGAATGCGGGAGAGGCCCTTGGAATCTAGGTAGCGAACCTTGAGTTTCTCTGTCGTAGAGTAGACGGGTTGAAATTTGTTGCGGGCCTCGTTGGCTGCTGCAATGGGTTCCATTTCCGGGTGAGCCATGCTCCATTTGCGTCCAAAAAGTGCGGGCTTACCCAAAAAGATAAAGGAGCCGCCTAGCGGTAGTCTTTTGAGCACCCAGGTGATGCCTTTAAACCAGGTCATCTCCATATCTCCTGTTTCATCAACCACTACAGCTACTAACCTTTTTTTGGTACCCATGCCGACCAAGTCAATGCTCTTGATTCGTGCTATCACCTGGACATGCTCTAGCTCCTCGTGGAGATCCTTGATTTTTAAAAAAGCACTGCGGTCCTCGTAGCGAAAAGGGTAATGCTGCAAGAGATCTCCATAGGTGAATATGCCCAGCTCTTTGTTTAGCAGTTCAGCCTTCTGTGGGCCAACCCCCTTGAGGTATTCGATGCGGGTTTCAAAGATGGTAGACAAAGGCTTTTGTTTATGGTTTGAGCAAGTTACCGCAGACCCATGAATTTTGCCAAGGGTTTGCAGGAAATTGTCAGGTAAAGGCAAGTGCTACTTCTTCGAATTACCTTTCTTGAAGTAGTGCAGCAAAATTTGCGAAGCGAGCGCGATAGCCTTGTTGGCTTTGGAGTAAGGCCAATTGATTTTTAGCTCGGTGTAAGTTTTGTAAGGGATAGCTCACGCGGTAGTAGACATTGCCCTCGAGGTGGTCGGTGAGGAATCGGACTCCCATGATTAGGGTCATGATTTCTCCTCCAAGCAGGAGTGATTCCGTTTCCATTGGAGTAATTGCCCCATTCAAGCCCTCCAGGTAGCCAGAAAGTAGCTCTTCAAATAATTCTGGGAGCGCCTGAATTTTTTTCCAATCGGTGGAGGTTTCGGGCAGGCTGCAGGCTACGGTTCGTACGAGATCTCCAAAATCATACATCAGGTATCCCCCCATCACCGTATCTAAGTCCACTACTGCTTCCACTTGGTTGAGGGTTTTAGAAAAAATCAGGTTGTTGATTTTGGTATCGTTGTGGGTGATCCGAAGGGGGAGATGGTTGCGTTGCTCCTGGTACCAACTCACTAAAGGCAGCTGCTCTAAATACCCTTGGAGAAGGGCTTGTTCCTCTTCTGGGATTGTGGGAAGCTGTTTGGCTACCTCCACTAAGCGAGCAAAGCGGAGATCGAGACGGTGAAAGTTAGGGATAGTCTCTTCAAATGCCTCAGCTGGAAGTCGGTGACTCCAGGAGGCAAATTTACCATAGGCCTGAGCGGCCATCCCTGCTTGGGCAGGTTGCTGTACCTGTTGCAAAGTGCTGCCATCGACAAAGTCAAAGAGGCGGTAGTTTTTTCCTTGGATAGCGGTTAGACCGCTTCCGTTTCTATTGAGAAGGGGAAGAGGAAGCTGAAAAGGCAGGGGATGGTTGGCGGCATGCCGAGAAAGCAGACCGAGGTTGTGATCGATGCGATTAGGGAAGCGGAAAACTGAGTTGTTAAAACCCTGTAGGATCCATTTTTTATCCAATTGACCAGCTGCTAGTGTCTCGTGAATTAGCCCTTCACCAAATGGACTAAGGGTGAGGGGAGCATTGGCAAACTGGGGGTAGGCTTGGATTAGGGCGGTAGCTAGCACATCAAACATAGTTCGAAAATAGAAATTTCTTCCTATAAGTAAAGAGTCTAGCAATTGCTGATACACTTAATTGGAATCAAGAACTTGTTTTTGAGGCAAGTAGGGGTTCTTTGGAAAAATCTAGGGTGAATCTTTCTGAAAAAAATCAAAAAAGGGATTCTTTGTTGCTATTTTTTTTTTGTTTATTGACTTATAATTAACTGTAGACCCTATGAATGTTACCGCCTTAGACTGGGGCATCATTGCCGCTTTTTTCATTATCTCCTTATTGATTGGTGTCTTTAGTGCCAAGTCAGCGGGTAGTTCCGCAAAGGAATTTTTTCTTTCTGGCCGGAACATGCCTTGGTGGCTTTTGGGAGTATCCATGGTGGCAACCACCTTTTCGGCGGACACCCCCAATCTGGTCGCGGATATAGTACGGAAAAATGGAGTTGCCGGTAATTGGGTTTGGTGGGCATTTTTGCTTACCGGGATGCTGACGGTATTTGTTTACGCCAAGCTTTGGAGGAGGTCTGAGGCTACCACAGATTTGGAATTTTATGAAATGCGGTACTCGGGAAAGGGGGCAGCTTTTTTGCGGGCCTTTCGCGCCATTTATTTGGGGGTATTCTTCAATGTGGTCATCATGGCTACAGTATCTTTGGCAGCTATTAAGATCGGTGGCGTAATGTTGGGCCTTTCCCCGGTACAAACCTTGCTTATTGCCTCAGTGGTCACCGTGGTTTATTCCTCTTTGGGGGGACTAAAAGGAGTTTTGTTGACCGACTTTTTTCAATTTTTTATTGCGATGATCGGCTCCTTTGGAGCAGCATATTATGTGTTGGAACATCCAGATATAGGTTCCCTACAGCAGCTTCTCAGTCACGAGGTAGTAGCAACTAAACTGAATTTTATTCCGGATTTTTCCAATCCCAATATTTATGTTCCGCTATTTATCATGCCAATTGCCATCCAATGGTGGGCAACTTGGTATCCAGGTGCTGAGCCTGGTGGAGGTGGATATATTGCCCAACGCATGTTGTCTGCAAAGGATGAAAAAAATGCAATGGGGGCAACCTTATTCTTTAATATTGTCCATTATGCCTTGCGCCCTTGGCCTTGGATTATTGTGGCCTTGGCTTCCTTAGTGGTTTTTCCTACTATCGCAGACCTGCAGTCGGCCTTTCCAAATATTCCTGCAGACAAGTTGGGAGATGACTTGGCTTATCCAGCCATGCTCTCCTTTTTACCTACCGGAATGGCAGGGATCGTGCTGGCCTCCTTGATTGCAGCGGTGATGTCTACGCTATCCACCCATCTCAATTGGGGGTCAAGCTATGTAGTCAATGATTTTTACCTGCGTTTTGTAAAGCCTGAGGCCAGTGATAAGGAGCTTGTCGCTGTTGGAAGGATTTCTACGGTGGTACTGATGGTGTTTTCTGCTTTTTTGGCACTAGCATTATCTTCGGCCTTGTCGGCTTTTGAAATTTTACTTCAAATTGGTGCTGGTACTGGCTTGATATTTATTCTTCGCTGGTTTTGGTGGAGGATTAATGCCTACACTGAGATTTCTGCGATGATTATCTCTTTTGCCGTTGCGATTTTCTTTGAAGTGATCAATCCTGGACTGGGCTGGGTGGATATTCCAGCGGAGCAGAGCTACCTAAAGTTGGTGTATTCGGTATCCATCACTACGATTGGGTGGCTATTGGTTACTTTCCTTACACAACCAGAAAAGGATGAGGTCTTGCTTTCTTTTTACCGCAAGGTACGCCCGGCAGCTTTGGGTTGGAAGAAGGTGTTGGATCGCTATCCTGAAGAGCCGCAAGAAAAAGGCCAGCTTGGTACTGAAATAGGTCTGATGATGGTGGGTACTTTCATGGTCTATGCAGCCTTATTTTCTAGTGGCCTTTTCATTTATGGAGAAGTTGCCGAAGGGTTTATTGCCGCCGCCATAGCTGTAGCTGGAGGATTATTTATTTTATTTTCCTGGAAAAAAATATAAAAAGGTGGTTGGTGTAGTTCTTGGGGAATGTTGATTTCAACAAGAATAAATAAAAAGGCTATTTCTTTTGGAAGGTCACCGAGTTGATGAGGTGAGCCATATCCAGTTTGATGTATTCAATGATTGGCGCCAAGGAATCGTTTTTGAGGGCTGTATTAAAATAAACTGCCCCTCGAAGAAAATTGGAGGTGGAGTCTGTTACAAGAAACTGAAATTGGGTGGGCACCTCTCCTGAGAGTTCCGCAACTACAGCCACATAGCCATTAGGGGTAAGTAAAATTCCTTCTTCAATTCCATAAGCTTTGATCTGGTGCTTTGCAGTGAGCTTGAATGCATCGTTGGAAAGCGTTTTGAAATCGGTGTTTTGGTCAATTTTTTTGTAGGTCAAATGTACCTTGGCCCCAAAATTCCTGTAGTTCAAGTTGATCCATTCTTTTTCTGTCAGGTTGAAAGAATCTGCTTCCACTATGCTGTGGGTTGAAAAATCCAATTGATAGGGATACCCTTGTTCTAGCCTTTGGTACTGGTGCCTCGGCAAGTCGATGCGATTGTATCCTGGAGGCTTGGGGAGCCAGTTTGATTCGCAGGAATTGAGGCCTAAAGCAATAAGCACTAGGAACATAATTTTCTTCATGACCTAAAAGTAGGTTTTCTCGTTGTCATCCCATCTAGTTCAGGAGTAATTTCCATTTTTCATGGCTCAAAGCTTTACTCCCTACAAAAAGAGAATCAGGCATATCTTGCCACGGCAAATCCCTGGATTTCCATGGAACTATCCTTTTGTTGGTGTAGCTCTGACAGGATTTTTCCTGTGGCAGGAGCCAAGGAAATGCCTATCATGGAATGACCGCTACCCACCAGCACATTGGTGTAGCGCGGCGCAAATCCAATGTAAGGGAGTCCATCGGGGGAGCAGGGTCGAAGGCCTTTCCAGATCTGCTTGTCTTCGGGGAAGGTGGCTTGAAAGTCGGGGTAGTAGCGATTGATTGCCTCAAAAATCCCTTTCACTCGATTCTTGTTGATGGATTCATTGGTGCCTGCGATTTCCATGGTGCCTCCAAAGCGTACTGAAGCTCCATAAGGGCTTACAGCTACCTTTTGTTCGGTGAGAATGGTGGCTTGCTGTATTTCAGGCTGGTTGGCTTGCAGGAAGGAATAGCCTTTTCCTCCCATCATCGGTAGGGTGAAGTGTAGCATTTGTGCCAGCTCCCCGGACCAGGAGCCCCCACAAAGGAGGATCTTTTCAGCTTCCAATTTTCCTTTATCTGTAAGTACGGCAACCACTTTTGTTCCCTCTTTTTCAAAGCCCAGTACCTGGGTTTCGGTGAGAAAGGAGACTTCTTTTTGTTCCAAGTATTTTTTCAAGAAACCGTATAGTGCTCCTGGATCTAAGTGGGCGTCGCCTGGAAATAGAACTGCTCCTCGGGCTTTGAGGTGAAGATTTGGCTCCACTTTTTTGAGATCTTCATGACCTAAAATTTCTGCTTCTAGCCCATACTTTCTAGCCAAATGTGCAAATTCTACCTCCTCTTTTTCCATGGATTCAGTTTGGTATGCCATCATAAGTCCTTTTTCTACCAAAGCCATGGACGAATCCGGGTGTTCTTGCCGAAATTCCTGGTACAAGGCCTTGCTGAGGAGGCTGATGTTTTTTAGGTAGGGGATGGCTTTGCTTACCTGACTGGGGTTGGCCGCTTTGAAGAAAAGTAAGCACCATTGGACCAACTTGAAATCTAGGCGAGGGTGAATGTAAAAGGGACTTTTGGAGGAAAACATCCAGGAGATCCCTTTGGAAATCATGCCAGGTGCAGCTAGAGGGATGATATGGCTAGGTACAATCATGCCTGCATTTCCAGTAGAGCAATTGTCCCTGAGATCTGTTCGGTCGATGACCGTCACCTCGACGCCTTCTTTTTGTAGGTAATATGCGGTAAATAGGCCAATGATGCCTCCTCCGATGATAAGGGTTGGTTTCATTACAGAAGCTTTTAACCTTTGAGGTCTGGAGGACCTCAAAGGTTTTGATTTTAGGTAGTAAACCTTCGAGGTTTTTGTAAACCTTAAAGGTTCTGGATGATCCTTTGAGGTCTGGAAGACCTCAAAGGTTTAGATTACTTGAAATCCATGGACATAGGGATCGTCCTCATCTAGGATGATGGTGTTGTAGCCATAAACTCTCGCCCAGCCTTCGATGCTGGGGATGATGGCAGGCTTGCCTGCGATTTCTGTCACTTCCTCGATTCTGCCAATAAATTTGGAGCCGATAAAACTTTCGTGAACAAATTCATCTCCCGGCTTGAGCCAGCCTTTGGCATACCACTGTGCCATTCTGGCCGAGGTACCCGTGCCGCAAGGGGAGCGATCGATGGCTTTTTCGCCATAAAACACTGCATTCCGTGCTGTGCTGCTGGGGTCAAGCGTTTTTCCTGTCCACAACACATGAGAAAGCCCTCGAATTCGCTCCTGTTCGGGGTGGACAAATTCGTATTTTTCGTTCATTTTCTGACGCAAGTTGCGGGCCATGGAGATGAGTTGCTCCGCTTTGAAGTTCTCGATGCCTGGAAAATTCTCCTGCGGATCGACGATGCAGTAAAAGTTTCCTCCATAAGCCACATCTACGTTAAGTTTACCCAGCTCCTCTGTTTCGATTTCAAGGCCTTCTGCGGCCAAAAAGCTTTTGACATTGGTGAGCTTTACGGACGTGACCTTCTTGCCTACTTGGGTATATTCCACCAGGACAAGGCCCGCAGGTGCTTCCATCCTCAAGAATCCAGGAGTCTTCGGGTGAATCAATCCTTCTTCGATCGCAATGGTGATCGTGCCAATGGTGCCGTGTCCACACATGGGAAGGCAGCCAGAGGTTTCGATGAACAGGACAGCAAAGTCATTTTCTGGATCGTTTGGAGGGAAGAGCATGGAGCCAGACATCATGTCGTGACCTCGCGGTTCAAACATCAAGCCTGTTCGAATCCAATCTAGGTGATCCAAAAAGTACTGTCTTTTTTCTAGCATGTTGTTCCCTTTTAGAAAAGGAACACCGCCCGAAACTACCCGTACGGGATTGCCACAGGTGTGTGCATCGATGCAAGAGAAGGTATGGCGAGAAGGCATTTTTTTGTTGGGGTTGAAAAGAGATAAAATGCAATTGAAATAAAGTTGAAATATACTTTGCTTCGCTTCGTGAAATAGGATTTGACTACTTATTTCACCGAGCTTCGCTTGGTTTATTTCTCTCGTCTTTCCACTGTATTTCTACCATTTTTATATTTGGTTATTTAGTTAATATACCATTTACCGTTCTCCAAATCCCAAGTGGATTGGCATCCATCAGGGCCTCGGGGAGGAGTTTTTGGGGCATATCTTGGAAGGCAATGGGTCTAGTAAAGCGTTTGATGGCATGGCTGCCCACAGAAGTGCTTTGACTTGCCGTGGTAGAGGGGAAAGGACCTCCATGCTGCATGGCATGTCCTACTTCCACCCCAGTCGGCACTCCTTTAAAGATTAAGCGCCCACATTTTTCTTCGAGCAAATTGACTAGGGAAAGTTGATCTGCAAGTTCTTCCTCTTCTGCCCAAACCGTGATTGTCAGCTGTCCTTGAAGTTGCTGGGCGATTTCCAGTAGTTCTTCTTGATTGCGGTAAATCACTAGTAGTGCAAATGCTCCAAATACTTCTTGGTGGAAAAATCGATCTTTTAACCAGTCTGCAGCCTTGATTTCTGCCAAAGCAGGACTTCCATTAATCAGGTGCTTTGGGTCGGCTACTTTTACCCAACAGAGTTCATTGCGAGCTTTTAGGGACTGAATGGAGTCGTAATAGGCTTTTGCTATGCCCGGGTGAAGCATGGGTGCAGCGGCCATATCTTTTAGTTCGGTAGCAATCGCTTTTCCAAAGTTTTGGACTTGCTTTTCAGGAACGAAGATCAGACCGGGATTGGTGCAGAATTGTCCTGCCCCCAAGGTCAGAGAAGCGACAAAGGCTTTTGCCAAGGCATCATTTTCTTTTTCCAATTTTTGCGGGAAGCAGAAAATTGGGTTAACCGATCCCATTTCAGCAAAAACAGGGATGGGCACTTCACGCTGGTTGGCGAGGTGGAATAGTGCCATTCCCCCAGCATGGGAACCCGTAAATGCCAATGCTTTTGCCATGGTGTGTTTGACCAATTCCTGACCTTCCTCAATTCCGCCTTCAACGTGTGTAAATAGGGCAACAGGAAGCCCACAGGCAGCAAGGGTTTGATGGATGCATTCAGCGACCTTTCTGGAAGTTTCTGGATGTGCAGGGTGTGCCTTGTAAATCACGGGGCAACCAGCGGCCAAGGCTGAAATGGTGTCTCCGCCTGCGGTAGAAAATGCAAGCGGAAAATTACTGGCTCCAAATACTACCACAGGTCCGAGAGGGGTCAGAAAACGGCGAATATCAGCTCGAGGAAGGGGACTTCGGTCAGGCATTGCCGGATCGATGGTGGCTTCTACCCAGGAGCCTTCCTTCACCAAATTGGCAAATAGCCGGATTTGCCCGGTGGTCCTACCCAACTCTCCGTTGATACGTCCTTCCAGAAGGTTGGACTCCCGTACGGCAAGGGGAACAATCGCTGCTCTGCTAGATTCCAAAATTTCAGCAAGGGTATCTAAAAAACGCCCTTTTTCCTTTCCAGATAAATTTTTAAAAACTAGAAAAGCGGCTTGGGCTGCATGAAAAATGGAATTGATATTCATTTTTTTTGGGAGGGATTGGAATAAGGGGGAAATAAAATGGAAATACTATTAAAATACAATAGAAATTAACTGAGAAAGCTCGGTGAAATAGATATTTTAATTCCTATTTCAACCTATTTAACGGAGTGAAGCGTAGTCTATTTCAACTGTATTTAAATTTACATTTCCATTAAAGCATTGGCCGATTTTTAATGCCGTCCGTAATTATTTTTTCAATTCGTACGCGTTCCTCGCCAATCAAAGTTAGTCGTGGGGCGCGCACATGTTCGGATCCAATGCCGCAATGCTGCTCAGCCAATTTGATGTATTGAACCAGTTTGGGGTGGATGTCGAGTTCCAACAGGGGCAAAAACCAACGGTAAATCTTTCGTGCCTCCTCAATTTTTCCCTCTTGAACCAAGTTGTAAATCACGACAGTTTCCTTCGGGAACGCACAAACCAATCCTGCTACCCAGCCTACGGCACCCATCAGCAACTCTTCAAGCGCTAGGGTATCTACACCGCAAAGAATTTGGAAGCGGTCTCCAAATCGGTTGATCATGCGGGTGACATTTGAAATGTCGCGGGTAGATTCTTTGATGGCTTGGATGTTGGCACAGTCTGCCAATTCAGCAAACATGTCGATCGTCACGAGGGTTTTATAATCCACTGGGTTGTTGTAGATCATCATGGGCAGTGAGGTGGACTGCGCTACTGTTTTGAAGTAGGCAACTACTTCACGCGCGTCTGCTCCATAGCGCATGGGAGGGAGAATCATCAAGCCAGAAGCACCGAGCTCTTCCGCTTTTTTAGCCCAAAAAAGTGCGTCTTTGGTTGCTCCTTCAGCAATGTTAAGGACCACGGGCACCCTACCATTGACGTAATTTACAGTTTCTCGGGTTAGTGTGATTTTTTCTTCTTGGGAGAGGACAGAGCTTTCGCCCAAGGTTCCACCCAAAATAATGCCGTGAACGCCACAGGCTAATTGGAAGTCTATATTCTTAAAAAATAGGTTCATGTCTAGACTGCCGTCAGCATGAAATTTGGTAGTTACTGCAGGAAATACGCCTTTCCAGTTCATATGGATTCGATTTGGGCCAGAGGTGGCTAGGGTGAAACTTTTGCTTCTCAAAAATAAGTAAAGATTAAACAAAAAATCTATTCCTGTATTAGTTCATTTTGATACTATATTAACCAAAAAATAAGGGGATTACTTAATTCCTAGCCAAATTCTCTAGCCATGAAAAAATTAGTTCTTTTTCTTTCCTTCGCACTCTTCTCCCTCCTAGCCCAGGCGACAGAGCTTGTTAACTTGATACAAACCTACCAAGCGGATCGAGGCGCCCTCACCCGCTTGTACACCCATCGACTTTCGACGGAGTACTTTGCTCGGATGGTATCCTTCAATCGAGACTATCTGAAGACCCTACAAGCCCAAAACTATGCTGCGCTTTCTGAGGACGGGAAGATCGATTACGTTCTTTTCAGAAACTACCTTGAAAAACAATTGGCCAAACTCGATTTGGAAGAGCGTGATTTTCTGCAAATCCAATCGGTAATCGCCTTTGGAAAGCCTTTGGAAGCCTTTGTTGTGGGCCGCCGCAGGTCCGTTCAGCCTGATGCACAGGCCTTGGCTGCTCAATGGAATCAAGTGGCCCAAGCTTTGGACGCCCAGCAAAAGGCACTTGCCACTAGCTCCAAATATGATTCTTGGCAAAAAGCGGAATTGGCTGCTCTGGCGGTGGAAAGTTTGGCCAAAGTGGTCAAAGAGTCCTATGACTTTTATTTTGACTTTGATCCCGCGTTTACCTGGTGGATGCCTACCCCTTGGGAAAAATTGGACGCCGGCATGAAAGCCTATGCGAAAGCTTTGCGCGCCCATTATACCAATTCCGTGAAAGACGATGGCAGTGGCATCATCGGCAAGCCCATCGGAAGAGAGGCCCTTGAAAAGCAACTGGCATTTGAAATGATTGCTTACACGCCAGAGGAATTGATAACAGAAGCTGAAAAGCAGTTTGCCTGGTGCGAAAAGGAGATGCTCAAGGCATCGAATGAACTTGGCTTTGGCAACGATTGGAAGACGGCCCTAGAAATGGTCAAGAACACCTATCTCCCGGCTGGTGCCTGGCCACAGGAGGTCGTTCGCCTGGGTGAGGAAGCCATTGACCTGATGGTGAAAAACGACTGGTTGACCGTTCCGCCTCTAGCGATTGAAACCTGGAGAACGAGCATGATCTCAGCAGAGCGGCAGCGGATAAGCCCATTTTTCTTGGGGGGAGAAGTGATCCAGATTGCATACCCTACCTCGGAGATGAGCCACGAGGAAAAAATGATGTCCATGCGCGGAAACAATCCCCACTTTTCTAGGGCAACCGTGCAGCACGAACTTATCCCTGGGCACCACCTGCAGCAGTTTATGAACCAGCGCTACATGACACACCGCAGACCTTTTGGCACGCCGTTCTGGACTGAGGGCTGGGCCTTGTATTGGGAGTTTGTGTTGTGGGACCGTCAGTTTCCAAGAGATGCCAAAGACAAGGTGGGTATGCTTTTTTGGCGAATGCACCGTGCGGCAAGGATTATCTTTTCGCTTAACTACCATTTAGGGGAAATGACCCCGCAGCAATGTATCGATCTTCTGGTGTCTCGGGTAGGCCACGAATATGCCAATGCGGAAGCAGAGGTTCGTAGGTCTTTCGAGGGAAGCTATGGCCCCTTGTACCAAATTGCTTATATGATAGGGGCGCTTGAAATTTATGCCTTGCGCAAAGAGATGGTTGATTCGGGAAAAATGCCTGAAAAGGATTTTCATGACCTTATCCTCACCCAAAACGCGATGCCAGTAGAAATATTGCGGGCTAAGGTAACTGGAAAGGCGCTTTCCAAGGACCACCGAGCCAATTGGAAATTCTTAAACTAATCTCCCCCCTGCTGTTGCTTGTTGAAACTTTTATCTATGCCTTTCTTTATACCTTTAGTTTTTAAGTTATTTTAGGTATGTGGATTCCCCTCATTCGTCAATTTCGTCATTACCTCACCCTTGAGCGTTCGTTGAGCATCAATTCCATTGAGGCCTATACGAGAGATGTGCAGAAGTTGGCTGATTATGCAGGCAAAGAATTTCCATCCAAGAGCGCTCTTGAGCTCGAGCTCGAACACCTGAGGAAGTTTGTAACTGCCTTAGTAAAGTTGGAGATCTCTCCCTATTCCCAAGCACGAATCATCTCCGGGATAAAGGCCTTTTACCGCTTTTTGATGTATGAGGATAGAATTAGTGAGGATCCTTCGCAACTGTTGGAAGCTCCTAAATTGGGGAGGAAGCTTCCCGATACGCTTAGTTTTGATGAAATAGAAACCTTACTTGCAGCTATTCCCCTTGGTGAGGCAGGAGGGCATCGCAATCGGGCCATGCTCGAAATGCTGTACAGCTCAGGCTTGCGAGTCACCGAGTTGGTGGAGCTAAAAAAGAGCCTGATTTTTGCAGATGTGGGGTTTTTGAAGGTGGTAGGAAAAGGTAATAAGGAAAGGCTTATACCGGTTGGCAGGGTGGCCTTGCATTACCTCAAGCTGTATGACGAACATGTGCGTTCGCAGCAAGTACCCGCCAAGGGGCAGGAGGAATACGTATTTCTCAACCGTCGGGGACAAAAATTGACGCGGGTGATGGTGTTTATGATCATCAAAAAAACTGCCGAGAAAGCAGGGATTAAAAAAAATATAAGTCCCCATACCTTTCGGCATTCCTTTGCCACCCACCTCATTGAGGGAGGGGCAGACTTAAGGGCTGTACAAGAAATGCTGGGCCATGAGAGCATCACCACCACGGAGATCTACACCCATTTGGATCGAGATTACCTTAGACAGGTGCTTACAGAATTTCATCCAAGGAAGTGAGCAAGGAAAAGCCATTTAGAAATGCTGATTATTGAAAAATTTACTTGGCCTAATGATTGGCCATTTACTTCCGAAGCTATCTACTCACTTCATGCTTAAGCAAATCCAAACCCTCCCATACCTGAATATCCCCAAAGCCATATATTCCTTCCCTTTCGATGAATAGGGAAAATACCCTGTCAAAATCTTGGGCACCTCTCTCCAAAATTTGTAGAATTACTTTTTCTGGCCTTCTCCGGGTTGGATCCTCGTAAAGCCTATCCAAATGCGCCTGGTATACCTCTTTCAGCTGCCGGAAACAGGGGATAATTTTTGAAAGCTCAACCAGAATTCGCCAATTTCCCCGAGAATAGGCTTCCCGAAAAACTCCTTCAAAGGGAGACACTATTTAATCCTAGAAAAACACATGGATCAGCGCAATTTTTAGCATAAAATACCAACTCTTTTTCTGCTGCCACTCCGGGATAATCTCCCCAATTTCCACCCAAGTCCCAGATCAGCTGGAGGTGCAGGTGTGGAGGCCAGTCGCCGTTTTCTGGAAAGGGCCCCACCCGACAAAAAATCTC
>JAQCJI010000089.1 GCA_027593175.1 Bacteroidota bacterium
CACTTTTATATGTAGCCGCTTTTTCCAAGTACAAGCTGACCAACTCCACTTGTCCTAATTCCATAGCCACCAGCGCTAGCCCGTAATAACCATACCCCAAATCCCGTTGCGCAAGTACGGATGCCTCAAAGGCCGAATTAGCGCCTAAGTAATCTCCCACTAAATAGAATGCAATTCCTTTATTGAAAAGATCTTCTGCCTTTTCCATCGGAATGCCAAACCGCAAAAGTGCTAGCTTATAATCTCCACGGCGAACATCCAATGCTCCCCTCAAGGATTCAATGGCGGTGACAAGTGATGTATCTCCCTTGGCTAACACCGTGGCTTCTGAAAGAATTTTGTAGGCTTCCCAGAATTCGCCTTGAAGAACTTTGAGTTGCCCTTGATTATACAAAGCTAAAGGAAGCACTTCCACCCTATTTGCCTCTTCTAATAATCGAGCTGCTTCCTCCCACAAGATCGCTCTCGATTCATAATCCTCAAGTTCCTGCCCTTGACGAATCCGAACTACTGCCAAATTGATGAAGGGAGCCGGACTTGCAAACCATTTAATCATGGAGGCATATAAAAATGCCTTCTCATCTAAACTAGGAGTTGCTGCTGCAGCGAGCGCCCAATCTTTAAAGGAGAGCTTATTTTTACCACCAGGAACCAGAGATTCTTTTAAAAGAATCCTCTTTTGCCTATCTAAGCCCATATAAGGCTTGGCGGTAAGTTCCACATGCACGGTACGCAGCTTCGGATAAATATGTGCCGCTACCCGAGCAAAGTCTGGTAATGCTTTCAATCGAAGCCCTTTTTCAAAATAAGTCCCTTCTACTTGCAGCTCCTCGTAGTAGCGCGTCTTAGTTTCTTCAGAAATTCCTGGATAATCGGCAAGGTTCACTCTAAAGTCAAACCAATCGTTCCACCTGGATTGATAGTTGATTTGATCTTTGGAGATCCCAGTGAAAAACTCCTGTAGCTTTTGTCCGATCATTTCAGCCCTTCGGTAGCCAAGTTGACTCGTTCGCCCTTCTGCCTGTTCGGGAGATTGCAGTCCTGTGATTTTTAAGGCGATGATCTCTAGGTTTTGATCTAAAAAAATCGCGAGCTGCCTTTTGGCTTCTTGGTTCTCCGGATTTACCACCCAGTCTGACTTTCCTGGTTCAAACTTGAAAAAAACATACTTGGTTAGGGGCTTTACCTGCATCGATTTTTCGGGGAAATCATAGCGGCCTACTGCGGGCATCGCTTCACCTGGAAGGTATTGCCCCAGAAGAACTAGGAGCTGAGGGGCATGTACCCCTTTCGCTAGAATTTTTGTTTCCAGCGGAGGCTTGTTTTTGCCTATAGAAAAAACGAGGACAAGACTTGCTTCCTCCATCCAAGGTAGGAAGGGAAGGGCTACCTTTTTTTGAATGATCGCTATTCCAGCCTGATTGGTGAGTTCTACGATCCCCAAATCCAGACTATCCTGATTGGCAAGCAACCGAAGTCGCAGCTGGGGTTGTTTGGAAAGAAGACCAAACCCGGTCGTTAATTTTCCAGAAATCAGAAATTTTATCGAATCTCGCTCTAAAGTCAGTTTTTGTGGAATGAGCTCAACGTGATTCAAATACCTCAGTGCCACTTGTTGCCCAAATAGCTTTTGGTCGGTGAAAAAAAATAATATGAACACACAAAACAGCCTGATTACCAAGTAGGTTTGACGATTGCTCACTTTTTTTAATATCTTTGAAAAAATCAATCTTACCCCAATCATGGAAAAACTTAAATTATTTTTTGAAGAACGTGCTTTTGGCGTTTGCTCCAAACTTGGAGAAAAATTGAATTTCCCTATTGACAGCATTCGCTTATTTTTCATTTACACCTCTTTTATCACCATGGGTTCGCCGGTGGTCTTGTATGTATCCATGGCGATGATGCTGAAAATTAGAACCCATTTTCGAAAAAAAAACCACCCCGTCTTATTCGATTAAAGATCGGTAAATTTTCGCTTGCCTAGTAGCATGAAATGTGCAAAAATTACCTGCACTGGTCCTGAACCGCTCACTTGCGGTAAATTTGATTTAATGACAAGTGGTACACTTTTTTTGGATCCAAAAAAATCACAATATGCCCGAAGTATGGCCTCTGAAAATTGTGGCTCTCCCTTGCGTAAGTAGTTGATTGCTGCCAAGCCTTCTACAAAGCCTTTGGTTAGGAAAATTGCTATAAAGCGAAGTAATCCCATGTTTTTATATAGCATGGAAAGGCTATTTCTACAATTTAAATAGAGCTTTTTGGCACTCGCTCGATCCAAGGTAGCTCCACCCTGGTGAAAGACTACAGCCGAACCCAAATATCCGATTTTCCTCCCTGACTTGCGCAGTCTCCAGCACAGATCTATTTCCTCCATGTGTGCAAAAAACCTGGCATCAAAGCCTTGATGTGCATAAAAATCAGCGGCAGTAATAGCAAAACAGGCACCTGAAGCCCAATCTACTTGGATATTATCGTCGTATTGTCCAATATCTTGCTCCAAATGATCCCAAATTCTACCGCGGCAATAAGGGTAGCCTAAAGCATCCAAAAATCCCCCTCCTGCCCCTGCATGGTCAAAATAGGCTTGATCTTTCCAGGATAGAATTTTGGGTTGTACGGCAGCATATTCCGTGTGATTTACTAAAAAATCCAGTAAACTTTGGTCCCAGAATGGAGTCACTTCTACGTCGGTGTTGAGCAGGATAAAATACTCGTATTGCCCTCTTAATTGCTCCAAACCAAGATTATAGCCCCCAGTAAATCCATAATTTCTGTCTAACGAAATCAGCGGAAGCTCTGGAAAATTCTCTTTTACGTAGGTCAGTGATCCATCCGTACTCGCATTGTCAATCATCCACACCTCATAGCGACTGTGCTCAACGACAGACGGGAGAAAAGTGGGCAATACCCCTTCCCCGTTGTAATTGAGTAGAACGATAGCACAGGGTTTCATCCAAACAAATTGCCTAAATCCATCCCCGGAATAGAAGGAATCATTCCCTCCGTCGCAGCCTTCATTTCATGCTTGATTTTTTCATCGATCGATTCCATTGCTCTATTGGTAGCCGCCACAATCAAATCACTGAGCATCTCACGATCCTGCGGGGTTAGCAAGGATTCATCTAGTTCCATCGTCAGCACCTTTCGCTCTCCACTCACTACGACTTTCACCAATCCTGCTCCTGACTCCCCTTCAGCTCTCAAGTGCACCAACTTGGACTGTGCTTCCTTTATTTTGGCTTGGGCCTCTTTTACCTTACCCATCATGCCCATGAAATCAAACATATCTCTTCCTATTAATTTTTCTTTTAACTAGCTGGAAAACTTCTTGTTCCCGTTCAACTCCTTTGGTTCCTAAATCGAAGCCTGTAACTTGGCAATCACCTCATTCAAAGTCAGGCTCTCTTGTGCTCCTGTTGCCAAGACCTTTACCGCTAGCGTATCGGTAGCAATTTCCTGATCACCACAAATCCCAACATAAGGAAGCTCCTTTTTGGAAGCATACTCAAGCTGCTTTTTTAGTTTGGTCACCTCAGGATAGAGTTCCGCTCGAATACCTGCCTCCCGCAAGACGGTAAGACATCGCAAGGCATAGCCAAATCCAGCTTGGTCAAAATGTACCAATAATAGTTGCGTGCCCTCAAGGCGATGCCTTGGAAAAAGGTTTAGCTCTTCCAAGACATCATACAATCGGTCAACCCCAAAAGAAAAACCCACCCCAGACACTCCTGGTAAGCCAAAAACTCCAGTTAAGTTGTCGTATCTACCGCCTCCACATACTGAACCGATAGTTACTTCATGCGCCTTGACCTCAAAAATTGCTCCTGTATAATAGGACAAGCCTCTGGCAAGCATAGGATCAAAATCTACCTGATCCAAATTACTTCCCATCTGCTCAAGCAAAAGAAAAACCTCCTCTAACTCTTGTAGACCCTGAAGGCCTATTGGAGAATTTTTTAAGAACTCAGCAAGTACGCTAATGCGAGCTTTTACTCCTTCTTGTAGATCCACAAGAGGGGCTAAGCGGGTAAGTGATGACTTTTCAAAGCCACGCTGCTGGAGCTCTTCCTGGACTTTTTCCCAGCCTATCTTGTCCAACTTGTCTATGGCCACACAGAGAGGACCTTCTTTTCCTTCCGCACCAATGGCCTCAGTAATGCCCGTTAAAATTTTACGGTTGTTGATTTTTATGGAGTAATTGATTAACCCCAATTTGGAAAATACCTGCCGAATCATACCAATAATTTCAGCTTCACATAGCAAACTATCTGTCCCGACTACATCGGCATCACACTGGTAAAACTCTCGGTATCTACCTTTTTGAGGGCGATCCGCTCTCCAGACAGGCTGGATTTGGTACCTCTTGAAAGGAAAAGAAAGCTCGTTACGATTCATAGCTACAAAGCGTGCAAACGGCACTGTAAGGTCGTATCGGAGCCCCTTTTCAGCTAGTTTGGACAAGTTTGCTACCGATCCCTTAGCCACATCTTCTGGCACCACACCCTTTAAAAAGTCTCCACTATTTAAAATTTTAAATAAAAGCTGATCTCCTTCCTCTCCGTATTTCCCAGTGAGCGTGCTCAAATTTTCCATCGCCGGAGTCTCGATCTGCTGATAACCAAAGAGTTGAAAAGTATCCTTGATTGCATCCAAGATATAGTTTCTTCGAGCCATTTGAATAGGCCCAAAATCACGGGTACCCTTGGGAAGACTAGGCTTTTGCATGGTGGTTTCTTGAAATTGAAATCAAATTTACCCAAAATTCCCAAAATCACGGATAGGATGTACGCGAAACGCAAGAATAAAATCAAAAGATTTGTAGGCATAAAAGATAAGTTTATATACTTTTGCAATCCGTTTCGAATTCAAAAATTTAAACATATACGATCATGGGTGTTACTACGCTTAAAAGAAAACTGAAAAGAAAAAGACAGGGTCAAACTGGACGAGTGATTAAAATCAAGCAATTGTGTGCAAAGCCTGTGATCAAAAATGTAGACGTAGAAGCGATTAAAGCTTCTTTTGAGAAATAAGTTTATCTTTTCCAAGATAAAAAAAATAGCGGCTGTTGTCGCTTTTTTTTTGCCCTAGGGGTTCATTTTACCTCTTTTTCCCAATTCCACAACTCGCAAGTTGGTGATTTTTCCAGCATCTAAATCAAAGAGCAATAAGGTCCGCATCTGGTGAAACCCATGCTGACCTACTGCACCGGGATTCATGTATAGGCAGTGTAGCTCTCGGTCAAACTCTACCCTACAAATATGAGAATGCCCACACACAAAAAGTTGAGATTGGAGGCTGAGAAGGCGCTCTTTTACTCCTTTTGCGTAGCGAGGGGGTGTCCCACCAATGTGGGTTATGGCTATTTTCACTCCCTCTAACTCGAATTCCTGCCATTCTGGAAATTGGTCCTGTATGCCTTGGTCGTCAATATTACCAAAAACTGCCCGCAGAGGCTTTCCTTTCGGAAGCATATCAAGAATTGTCGACTCACCTATGTCTCCTGCATGCCAAATTTCATCCACCTCTAAAAGGTGCGCACAGGTGGTGTGATCTAAGTAACTGTGGCTATCTGAAATCAATCCAATCTTTAGCGGCATATTGACAAGAAAGTCTGTAAATTTCCCCCTCAAATAGGCAGTTGTTTACTCAAAAAGCAAACCTTCACATGAAATACGCCTTCATTTTTCTTCTCTCCTTTTTTGCATGTTGGACTGAAATCCAGGCCCAAACGATCCAAAAAGACTCCATTCGGGTACTTTCTCTGGTAGAATTTGAAAAAATGTCCGCCAAGAAAAAAACTAAAGTCTTAGATGTACGCACCCCTGAGGAGGTGGCTGAGGGTCATTTGGTGGGATCCACTACGGTCAATTTTCTCAGCCCCGCCTTTGCCACAGAAATACAAGCCTTAAACAAAAACAAAACTTATCTCCTGTACTGCAGGTCAGGAAGCCGTACCCGAAAAGCTGCCGACGCGATGCAAAAAATGGGGTTCAAGCACGTGTACATGCTTGAAGGAGGGATCAATGCATGGAAAGAAGTGGGTAAAGAAGTGGTGAAATGAGTTTGATTTGATCGGTAGATTCCATTGGTGGGATCAAAAAATCGGTCCTTGGCCGAGAGTTGCGCAAGCAGGGCATTCTAGAATTTGTTAATTAATAAACCGTTTATCTCGGGAAAACGCCCTCTTTGACAAAGAAAAGCCAAGCTTTGCAAATGGCCGATTCCTTTCTATTTTTACATGCTAAAAAATTGTCCTTAAGTAATGAGAGAACTACAATTTCGGGAAGCCTTGAGAGAGGCGATATCCGAGGAAATGAGACGAGACAAAAACGTCTTTTTAATGGGTGAAGAAGTTGCCGAATACAACGGTGCTTACAAGGTATCCCAAGGGATGCTGGATGAATTTGGCCCTGAACGTGTGTATGACACTCCAATCTCTGAACTTGGATTTGCGGGCCTAGGTGTCGGTGCAGCGATGAATGGATTGAAGCCGATCATCGAATTCATGACTTTCAACTTTTCCTTGGTTGCCATCGATCAGATCATCAACTCTTCCGCCAAGATGTATGCTATGTCGGGAGGCGCTTATTCTGTGCCGATCGTATTTCGTGGTCCTACGGGCAATGCAGGACAGTTGGGAGCTACCCACTCGTCCAACTTTGAAAACTGGTTTGCTAATACTCCTGGCCTTAAAGTAGTTATTCCTTCCAATCCTTCCGATGCCAAAGGCTTGCTCAAATCTGCCATCCGTGATCCAGATCCAGTCATATTTATGGAATCTGAAGTCATGTATTCGGACAAAGGAATGGTGCCTGATGGGGAATATTTACTTCCTATTGGTGTAGCAGATGTCAAGCGAAAAGGCACAGATGTAACTGTGATTTCCTTTGGTAAAATGATGAAAGTAGCCCTAGAAGCCGCTGAAGAAATGGAGAAATCAGGAGTTTCCTGTGAGGTGATTGACCTGCGAACTGTTCGTCCGATCGACTATGCTACTTGCGTGGAATCATTAAAAAAGACGAACCGCGTGGTAATTGTTGAAGAAGCGAATCCATTGGCTGGTATTTCGTCTGAACTTACCTACCACTTCCAGCGCCATGCTTTCGACTACTTGGATGCCCCTGTCATTCGTGTCAACTCCATGGACATTCCGTTGAGCTACGCGCCATCCTACATTGATGTGACCATCCCCAATGTGAAACGCACGGTGGAAGCGATCCAAAAAGTG
>JAQCJI010000090.1 GCA_027593175.1 Bacteroidota bacterium
AGACGGCCAACTCCTTTTCGCTCAGAGGATCAGGACGCCTATTTTTCCAATAATCAGCGCCGACCTGATTGAAATCCGGTTTTAAAATGACCGCCTGATCAAAAAAGGAAGTTTCCAGAGGATTATTAACAAGTATGCTATCTGTTGCGGTGTAAAACTTGGCTAAAAGTCCTGCCGTATTTCCAGTGATTTGCCCAATTTTAATCAAAACACGTGTTTTTGAAGGCATCAAGGCGCCCGCAGGGGTAGAAACTAATTCTTGTTGAATTTTAATGCGATCCACAAAGTTGAGGTTTGCTGCCTTAGGAATGGTCACATCCACCTGTTTGAGAGAATAATCGGATTTTCGAATCCATATCGTACCCATGAAGGCGAGGTCCTGCTCTCGACGAGGATATACCTGAAGCTTGAAGCAGCTATCCTGTCCTACGAGCACATCCTCAAGCAAGTCGTAGTCGTAATAGGTTTTCCACCCGTCTGCGATGGGAGATATAAAATCCTTGTTGAGAATGACCAACCAATTTTTGTAAAAATTATACTCCTGAAATGCCAATCCTGTGATCTGAGAGGTCGTTGAACCATCGGTAATACCCACACCAGTCACTTTCGTTTTTTCAATGACCTCTTTGCGCAATTCTGGATTATTGCGGTAGTAAAAGGAAGAAACCGTCTCGGAGAAAAACATAGGCAATATCTTTTCTCCCTCCTCATTGGTGAGTTGCCGAATGCTATCCAAAACTGCCATCACTGACCGTAACGATCGCCTTTGATTAAATTCCTCCGACAGGTTGTCGATATCAATTTCAATTTTGGTGTAATTTTTTGTTTGGTAGGCATCGAGGCTTCGTTTGTCAAATACTTCCCGCTTAGCCACCACCTTGCGAATCACTTCAAAGGCTGGGTTTTCTCCCGATTCGAAGACGAAAGTACCCAGCTCAAAAGCCACAGGGCGAAGTTGAAAATTGAGCGTTTGTATAGCCTCCTTGGTCAAGACTTTTGATTGCGTGGAATACCCCAGGTAACTGACACTCAGGCTATCCCCTAGTGAAGCAACTTTCAACAAGTAATTTCCTTCAAAATCTGTTGTGGTTCCAGACGTTTTCCCTTTTTGAAATAAACTAGCAAAGGGAATAGGATCTCCCGTTTCCGCATCCGTCACCTTTCCCTTGAGGGTAAATTGACCGTAAGAAATCGAAGCTAAAAAGAGAAAGAAACAAAGAAATAAAAATCGAAGCATATGTCGGAAAGCAGATCGTCCAATTGAGACTGCAAAGTTAGGAGATATTTTTGAGCTGCTCTTTTTTCAAACAAAACAAACGCTAACAGGTTATGAAGACTGATTTTAAGGATAAATAGTTCAAATTTTAGAACCAAACGGCATACTTATTTCTTCAAAACCTATATTTGTTTCAAATTTTTCAAAGATGCTATACGACGTTGTTTTAGTGGGGGGTGGAATTGTGGGCCTTGCTACTGGTTACAAGCTGATCACTGCTCGTCCCGATTTAAAAATTGCCATACTGGAGAAAGAAAGCCAGCTTGCCCTTCACCAAACAGCCAATAACTCAGGTGTAATCCATTCCGGCTTGTACTACAAGCCGGGCTCCCTCAAGGCAATTAATTGCATAAAGGGATACCACGAACTCGTCACCTTCTGTATGGAAGAAAAGATTCCCTACGAAATCACTGGTAAGGTGGTAGTTGCCACGCATGAATCTGAGAAACCACTCTTGACGATGCTTTTGGAAAGAGGCCTGGAGAATGGATTGACTGGAACACGAAAAATTACCTTAGAGGAACTGAAAGAATTTGAACCTCACTGTGCGGGTGTGGGTGCTCTTCATGTTCCCCAAACGGGAATTGTGGATTACTTGCAAGTAGCTCTGGCCTATGGAAGAAAGATTATGGAGAAAGGTGGTGGCATTTTTTTGGATCATAAAGTATTAAAAATCAATCAAAAAGATTCAATTAATTATATTGAAACTTCAAATGGAACCTACCAGGCAAAATTAGTAGTCAACTGCGCGGGCTTGTACTCCGACAAGGTGGCTCGGATGAATGACCAAAGCATCGACGATGTGAAGATCATCCCCTTCCGAGGCGAATACTTCAAGCTCAAAGCGGAACGAGAGTATTTGGTAAAAAACCTGATCTACCCAGTTCCAGATCCAAATTTCCCTTTCCTTGGCGTACACTTCACCCGTATGAAAAAAGGGGGTGTGGAGGCAGGACCCAATGCCGTTTTGGCATTCAAGCGTGAAGGCTACAAGAAAACGCAGGTGAATTTTGCGGAGCTGGCAGAAATTTTGGCTTGGCCAGGATTTCAAAAAGTAGCAACCAAATACTGGAAAACAGGCTTGGGAGAATTGTACCGCTCTTTTTCCAAGACGGCATTTACCAAAGCCTTACAAGAGTTAATCCCTGAAATTCAAGAGTCGGATCTCGTGGAAGGTGGTGCAGGTGTGCGTGCACAGGCTTGCGACCGTACTGGGGGCCTCTTGGATGATTTTGCTATCCGTGAATCCGAATTTGCTATCAATGTGCTGAATGCCCCCTCTCCGGCTGCTACTAGCTCCCTTTCCATTGGGGGTACAGTTGCCGAAATGGTCATCAAACGCTTTTGATCCTCATACTCCCTATTTCTGAATCAAAATTCCAGAAGTCAAGCCTATGGATTCTGGGTTAGAAATTTAAATACCCGTTATTCCGCATAGGTAAATTCAGAGCCAGGAATGGTAAAGCCCATGTTGCCACCCCTTTTGGGCACCTCTAGAAGGATCGATGAACTGGCCTGTGTAAAATCAGTGGGGTAACATTCTTTACCCAATGAGGGGTCATTTTTTGCGTTTAAAATTAAGGTTGGTAACCTAATGTCCTGTAATCGAGTATGTGGACTCGCCCGCTCATAAAATTCAGTAGCATCTTTATATCCATGCAATTTGGCAGTGAAATAGGTATCAAATTGATCGAAATCAGTTATTCGCTCCAAACGCTCCAGATCCAGTAAACCAGGGAATTGTTTCCCCTTAGCCTACATCTTCTTCTTTAGTTTGCCCATAGCCCCTACCCTCGACCAATCTAGATTCAAGAAGTCCCCATCAGGCGTATCGATTTTCTCCCGATCGTAATTTACTCCTTCCACCTTACGCCAAATACTGGGCAAAATGGTTTCAAAATGGCCGTTTAGATAAAAAAACGGAGGATTAGCGTATGAAGAAGAAAGTATAGGCATGGCAATCGTGAGAAAACTTCAAATCAATTTCATCTTTAATTAACCTTGAAGCAAGTGTAATCAACTAATTTTCAATCAATTAATGAACTCATAGGATTTTAGAGTTAAAGGGGTTTGAATTTTAAAAAGAAGGCAATGCGTGTTGCCTTTTTTTATGCCCTATTCCCTCCAAAAAGGGGTTTTATAACATTTTTAAACTTTCCTTAGCTGAAGTACCTGCCAGGTATCCAGTGGTCCAAGCCGCTTGAAAATTGAACCCGCCCGTGATGCCATCCAAATTCAATACCTCTCCTGCAAAATAGAGGCCAGGATGAAACTTACTCTCTAGGGTTTCAGGATTGATTTCATCGAGTACCAGACCTCCAGCAGTAACAAACTCTTCCTTAAAAGTAGTTTTTCCTTGGATCCCTACCGAATAGCAGAATAGACATTGCACCAGCTTGTTGAGCATTTTCTTTGGAAGTTGTCCATAAAGTTGGGCCTCAGGAATCGCTGCTTGTGTGCAGAAATGCTCCCATAACCGCGAAGGAACCCCAAACAGGGGACTAGAAAGCACCTTCCGATTGGGTTGGATTTTGGCATAGCTAGTAATTTGCGCTACGTAGTCCTGCTCCCCTAGATCCGCATTCCAATGGATGATCGCTCGGGCGGTGTACTGCTTCTCATGCAGCCAGTCTGCTCCGAATGAAGAGAGTTTGAGTACTGCAGGCCCACTAATTCCCCAATGAGTAATCAGTATCGGACCGCGATAGCTCAACTTCGTTCCCTCCAATTTGACCAAGGCATCCCCCATCGAAATACCCATCAGTTCGCGAATGGGTTCCTGTGGTGTATTGAAGGTAAAGAGTGAAGGAATAGGATTTATAATTTTATGGTTCAATGACTTAAGAAAATCATACGCAGTCAAATTTGGATGCCCTCCAGAAGCTACAATCACCTTGGACACGGATACATCTCCCGTATCGGTTTGCAAAATAAAGTCAGGGTTAATGGTTCGGATTAACCTGATTCCATTTGAAAGTTGAAGCTGAACCCCGAGCTGATGCGCCTCTTGCTGGAGCACATCCACGATACTTTGGGAACTGTTACTTTTTGGAAATACCCGTCCATCTTCTTCTATTTTTAGGGGAACTCCACGAGATTCAAACCAGGAGAAGGTGTCTTCAATGGAAAAGTGTGCAAACCCCCTTTTTAAAAATTTCTCTCCTCGAGGGTAGTTTTTAACCAGTTTGGAAATTTCCATAGGGCGATGGGTGACATTACACCTGCCCCCGCCTGATATTCTCACCTTCGAGAGGACTTTTCCTGATTTTTCAAAAAGTAAGACCTGAGTCCCAGGTTCACTTGCGTGAATTGCAGCAAAATAGCCCGCAGCACCCCCACCAATGACAGCAATTTTCACCCGATCAACTTTAATTAGGGTACAAAATTCAGCATCTTTTCTCGCAATTAGCTCTAGGCCACCTACTTTTTTGCATAAAAAGCTGTGACACTTTCCAAAATCCAGCTTTTCATTAAAAATTAAGCCTCTTTTTAGAGATCAATCGACTTTTTCTTGACCGACAACCTTCTAGTTGCGTAATTGCCACAAATTACAACCATTTGAGACCCGTACTCCTTACCCTAGCACTTCTACTGAGTTTCTTCTCCTTGGCGCCTTTGGTAGCTACTGCTCAGCTTAACCTTGGCCAAACCGACCGTTGGATGAAAGGGGCTTTGTCGGCGATGGAACGGAGCGACTACCAAACTGCCAACTCCATCTTTCGGAATTTGATTGATTCGGGACTGCCGCTTCCTGAAGAGATGCCCTATTACTTTTCGGAAACCCTTTTTCAACTTGGGCAATTTGATAACAGCCAAAACTTTGTGAATAAGTACCTGGAATTGACTGGATTTACAGGTCAAAACTACGACTATGCCGTTCTGCTCAAGGAAAAGCTAAAGGGTCCATTAGCTCAAATCATCGCCTGCGAACTATGCGATCGCCGAGGATACCGCTATACCCCTTGTTCCCTTTGTGGTGGAAATAAACAGGTTGAACAGGCCTGTGCCTATTGCAGAGCAAATGGGGTAGTTGGCTGCAGCCGGTGTGGAGCATCTGGCATGATTAAAAAAATAAATGTCTTCAACATTATCGAGTTTTTTGAATGCGAACGCTGTGCGGGAAATGGCCGCCTTAGCTGCCCAACCTGCGATGGAAGTGGAAAAGAAGTGAGTGCCTGTAAAACCTGTGAAGGTTCAGGAAAAATCGCTTCTAAAACCTTATGCAGTCATGAGAAGCATGTTCACACCGGAATTGGTAACAAGTAAGATTTTTTCTACTTACAGTATTTTTGCAAGATTTCCTTTCCTCTAGGATAATCCAATGCCGTAGCCAGTTTAAAGTCCTCGCAAGCCTCCTTATTTCTTTTCAAGGCTACTTTCAACAGACCTCTGTGGAGGTAGGCCTGCCCGAAATTTTTATCCACCTGAATAGCATGGCCATATGCTTTTAAAGCAGCTTCAGGCATACCCAGCAGATGTAATGCTCTCCCCTTCAATAGGGAAGAAACAGCTGGAGCGCCTGGAATCTCTTCAGCCTTAGTAGCATAAAGCAATGCATTGGCATAATTCTTCTGATCCAATTGTATTGAGGCAATACTCAATAATATCTGAAAATTTTTAGGCTCCAGGTTGAGTGCCTTTTCAAAATCTTGTTGTGCTTCGAAAAATTTTTCCAACTCTTGGTAGGCCCTGCCTCTTCCAAAGAGCAGATTTACATCCTTGGGATTCGTTTTTAAGGATTCAGAGTAAGCAATAATAGCACTGCTGAAGTCCCCTTTTTTAAAGGCCTCATTCCCAATATTCTTACTTGAGGAACTTGAACAAGACAGGATAGTTGCCGCGATAAGCAGACTGAAGAGGTAGAAAATACCTTGGTTCATGGTGATTTTAAACCGCAACATTATTCTCTCTCAGGGCCTCGTTCAATGAAGTTTTTAAGTCTGTAGACGCTTTGCGCTGGCCGATAATCAGCGCACAGGGCACCTGATACGTTCCAGAAGGAAATTGCTTGGGGATGGTTCCCGGAATTACTACCGAACGAGGAGGTACAAACCCCTTGTATTCCACAGGGGTAGTTCCCGTCACATCGATAATTTTGGAACTGGCCGTTAATGTCACTCCAGCGCCAATCACTGCTTCTTTGCCGATGCGAACTCCCTCGACAATGATCACGCGGCTTCCAATAAAGGCGCCATCTTCTATAATTACTGGGGCAGCTTGTACGGGTTCGAGTACCCCACCGATGCCCACTCCCCCGCTCAAGTGCACATTTTTACCAATCTGAGCACAGGAGCCTACCGTCGCCCAGGTATCTACCATGGTTCCCGAATCTACATAAGCCCCAATATTCACATAACTGGGCATCATCACCACGCCGGGGGCCAAGAAAGCTCCAAAACGCGCTATTGCATGCGGAACTACCCGCACACCCTGTGCAGCATAGTTGTTTTTTAGGGCCATTTTATCGTGAAATTCAAAAGGCCCCACTTCAATCGTCTCCATTTTTTGGATGGGAAAATAAAGAATTACTGCTTTTTTAATCCAGTCATTTACGATCCATTCACCATCTACAGAGGAGCTTGCAACACGTAACTTTCCGGTATCCAAATCGGCAATGATGCTTCGAATGGCAGCTTGAGTAGCCGCTTCTTTCAGCAATTCTCGGTTGTCCCAAGCCTGTTCAATGATTGGTTTTAAGTCCATGTGTGGTATCATTCTAGTTGGTTCTTTTCCCCCGAATCATTCTCCTAAAGCATGTCACCAATCCTCAGTAAAGGAAGGAAACAGTTGGGGATAGGTTTGAGAACACGAAACAAGTAAATACAGAGGGAACTTCATAGGTTTTTTTGCAGAAAGAGCTGAAAGAGTCCCTTTCGGTAGCTCCAGTGCTGCCGTAAAATCCATTCAAATTATTCT
>JAQCJI010000091.1 GCA_027593175.1 Bacteroidota bacterium
CTTTACCTCCCCACAGGTAAGCATGGAAGCTCCAAAGTAGGGATTTGTAATTTCCTTCCTTTCGCTTAGCCAATAGGCTCCTTTGTTGTTAAACGCCATGGGACAATAGTCCTTATACACAAGATCTTGGTTTAAGCCAAATCTCTCGGTGAGTAAAATCACCTCCGTAGATAGTAGTTCGAATTGCTTTCTAAGTTCGGTTAGATCCTTGGAATCCTTTATTTTAAAGGAGGCATTCCTAAGCTTGGTATTGAGCGCTGCAAAGGCCGTTTTTTCAGCACCTTTAAGATTGCTGCTTTGGACCTTAGCAAGTACTTGGAACAGGTCATTTCCAGCGGATTTTGCTGGAGCGAGCTGGTCTTTCACTAGGGCATTTTTCAGTTTGAAATACTGGGTAACTACCTCAGTGATTTGTGCGCTAAATTCAGCTGTTACATTGCTGTAGCTTGCAGCAGGACGGCTCATCATGCTTGATTTGCCCGACAACTGCGCTGAGGCATCGATAGCAAACACCCCTTGACTCGCGATTTCTTCTCCAGAAGATAGGCCAGATTCGATCCGGTAGTCTTCTCCCTGTTGGCTCACTTGTACTTCCCGCATTTCAAACGCTGCCACGGAAGAATTGGGAACCTTCACATAAACTACCGAGCGCTTTCCTGACCATAGTACAGCTGTTCGTGGTACGACCAATGCAGCGGTGGACTGTGGATTTTTATTATTTAATCGAGCAGTTACAAACATTTCTGGCTTCAGCGCATTTCCTACATTTGGGATTTCTGCACGCAGGGAAGCCGCACGCGTTTCCGAATTGAGGAGTGGGTTAATAAATGAAACCTTGGCTATTAGGGGTTCTCCGGGTCTGCCGGCAACGGTATACTGGATTTCATCTCCCAAGGAGACAGAGGAAAGGTCTGATTCGTAGACATCCAGCAGCAACCAAAGTTTGTTCAAATTTGTCACGGTAAAGAGTACCGAACCGGTGGATACATAATCTCCCACAGCTACATTTTTTTGTACTACCACGCCCGATTGATCGGCCAGGATATCCCATTTTTCCTTGACTACTCCAGCCCTTTCAATTTCTGCGACCTGTGCAGAACTAAGTTTCCAGAGGGCTAGTTTTTCCTTGCTTGCCTGATAGAGTTGGGGAAATGTTGCTTTTGTTCTGGCAGCCTCAAGCAGTTCTTTCTGAGCAGTCATCAGTTCGGGAGAATAGACTGTTGCTAATTTTTGCCCTGCTTTGACCTGTTCCCCGGTAAAAGTCACATAAAGTTTCTCGATTCTTCCTGGGAATTTTGCTGTCATGGATGCATTTTCTCGCTCGTCTGCTTGTATTTTTCCCGTGAGGGTCAGGTCTTTCGTGGCGCTCCCTTCGCCGACCACTATCGTTTGGACTTGTGCCATAGCAAGGGCTTCTGGAGTCATTTGGAGCGCCATTGGGCTATCGTCGCTGGTAGGACCTATATTGGCAGGGATCAAGTCCATCCCACAAATCGGACAGGCACCCGCCTCAGGTAACTTGACATTGGGATGCATGGAACAGGTCCAAAGGCTCGCTTTGCCTTCGCTTACTTCGTGGCTATGTTCCGATCCTTCGGAGTTAAGTGACTTCAAACTCCATCCCAAGGCAGCACCAAGAAATAGGGTTAGTAGAATTGCTAGTTTATAATCAAGTAATTTTTTCATCGGATTCTAGTTTAATGCGTTTGTACTAAATAGGGCTTCCAAGCGTGACAAACTTTGGTGGCCTTGGTATTGGGCAATGAGCTGTTTTTCTCGGTACTCCAGAAGTTGTTGTTGAGTTTGGAGCAATTCTTGGAGTGACACACCGCCACTACTAAAGGAAGTTTCTAGGAGTTGGATTTGTTGCTGGATGAGGTCTACCTGTTCCGAGAAGAGATTGAGCTGGCGATTGCTATCCTCCCAATCCCGAAAAGCAGTAGCCCAGGCGAGTTCAAGGCTATTTTCAGTTTGCTGCTGCTTCAGTGCTGTAGCAACTTGAAGGAATTCGACTTGCTTGATTTTTGATCCAATTTTCTTTCGGTAAATGGGTAGGCTGAGTGAAACCATCGGCATAACCATGTTTTCGCCCCCCATAGGCATTCCATTTTCCAAGCGAGGAGAAAAGGTCATGTAATTGACTCCAGCACCTAGCATGGGCTTTCCTTCTAATTTTGCCATTTTAGCTTGCTGGTCAAAGGCTAGCTTTTCAGAAGTGTACATGGCGAGCATGGGATGGGTCTCCAGGATTTTTTCTAGATATTCCTGTTTGTCTAGCGTCAACTGTGGAATATCCCAAGTTACTGGAAGTGCTATCGCAGATGCTGCAGGCCGATTTAGAAGTTGATTAAACTGGATTCGAAGTAGTTCGCTATTACTTTGGAATTGCGCTAGTCTCGATTCTAACTCTTTTACTTGAAGCCGAATTTGGAGGACAGTACCCATTCCTGAAGCGCTTGAATTCATACTTATGCTTGGGATTACAGCAGACATCGTTGACGAGGAACTACTATTACCACTGCTTCCACCCATTTGGGACATCTGGGAATTTAAAGCTGAAGCAGTTTTAGTTCCTTTAGCTAGGGGTAGAATGAGTGAAGGGGTGGTTGTCTGAGAGCTGCCAACGGAGAACTGCATGAGTGCCAGTGACTCGTACTTTTTGAGATAATCCAAGTTGGCTCGTGTCAGCTGTTCTTGACCTTGCAGCAGCATCAGTTCTTGCCAGGTAGACCTTACTTGAAGTAGGAGTTGGTTTTTCTCCTCCAAAAACAAGTAGTATTCCACTTGGGCCATCTGATAGGCTTCCTCTTTTTGGGTGCGTAGCATACCAAACCAAGGAAATTCTTGCATCAGTTGGGATTCTGTGGATTGTTTTCCCATAAATCGCTCCATAGGGCGTAAAAACACACCTGTTTGTATTTTAGGATTAGATAAGCTTACCTGGTTCACTTGTTCTTCAGTTGCTTGGTATTTTGCATAAGCTGCTTGGAGACTTGGATTATTCTTTGCGGCATCCAGAAGGTAATCTTCTAAAGATTGGGCCTGTACAGCTTGCGTAACTCCAAGCAAAAGGCTGAGTAATGCTACTAGGGCCACCTTGAAGTTTATTCGTTTAGTTAACAGCAGACCTGAAGCTAAACTGCAATTTTTCAAATAGTTAGTTGGATAATACATGATCGTCAATAGTTAAGCTTTGTCTTAATTTGCGTTCTGCCCACCAGCAATAGAGGGTGGGCACTATAAATACGGTAATCACTTCAAGTAGCATTCCCCCCAAGGCAGGAATAGCCATTGGAATCATTACATCGGAACCTTTCCCTGTAGAAGTGAATATGGGTACCAAGGCCAATAAGGTAGTAGCCGTCGTCATCATACAGGGTAGCACTCTACGCTTACCGGCCTCCATAACTGTATTTCTAATTTCATCGACAGTACTTGGCTTTACTCGGGCAAAACTTTGATCTAAGTAGGTGGCTACAACTACCCCATCATCGGTAGCAATTCCAAACAAGGCAATAAATCCTACCCAAACGGCTACGCTCAGGTTATAAGCCTTCATTTGAAACAAGTCGCGGAGGTTAGTGCCCCATAGTTCGATATTCAAGAATCCTTCTTGTCCAAATAGCCAGAGCATCAAAAATCCTCCAGAGAAGGTCATTGCTATGCCTGTGAATATAAATAGGGTAGTAGAAACCGCTCTAAATTGAAAATAAAGCAAGAGGAAGATAAATAAAAAGCAAAGAGGTACGATAAAACTCAGTCGTTTTTCGGCACGCACCTGATTTTCATAGGAACCTGAAAATTCAAAGCGTACGCCTTCAGGGACATCCAATTCGCCAGTATCAATTTTTTCTTTTAAATAACTCTTGGCCTGCTCCACTACGGTGACTTCGGAGAACCCTGGCATTTTGTCTAGCAGCACAAAACCAACTAGAAAGCTATTTTCTCCTCGGATCATATCTGGACCAGGTCGGTACTGTATGCTTACCAATTGGCCGAGTGGTATGTAATTTCCAGTTGGTGTAGGAATTTGCAAATTTTCAATTGCCGCTGGATTATCTCTGTACTCACGCGCATAGCGCACGCGAATAGGGAAGCGTTCCCTTCCTTCAACAGTCGTACTTAATTTCATCCCACCAATTGCCGTCTCAATAAATTCCTGAACATCGATCACATTCAACCCATAGCGGGAAATTTTTTCACGGTCAATAGCCAATTCCAAGTAGGGTTTACCAACAATTCGATCTGCAAAAACTGCTTCTTTTTTGACTGATGGAACTTCCTTTAGATAGTTTTCAAGCTTTAAACCAAAGGACTCAATAGTCTCTAAATCTGGTCCATATACTTTTATTCCCATAGGAGCACGCATGCCCGTTTGCAACATGACAAGTCGTGTTTCTATAGGTTGCAACTTGGGTGAGCTGGTGACTCCAGGCAGGTTGACCACCTTTAGGATCTCGTTCCAGATATCATCCGGATTTCGGATATGTGCCCGCCATTGGCGGAAATATTCTCCGGAAGCATCAGGCACCAGGTCATCCACCTTTACCTTTTGGAGGGAGTCTACCTTTGGGTCTAAGAATGTACCATTTTTTAATTCGTATTTCCCATCTTTTACTTTAAATCGAAGTCGTTTTCCTTGGGTATCGGTTGCATACTCGGACTTATAGTTAATCGTATTTTCATACATGGTAATGGGCGCAGGATCGATGGCTGTTTCGGCTCTTCCTGCTTTTCCAACAACCATTTCAACTTCTGGGATGGATGCTACCCCCATATCTAATTTCTGTAAAACTTCCTTATTTTCTTGGATTCCAGAATGAGGCATGCTGCTAGGCATTAATAGAAAAGATCCTTCGTTTAGCGAAGGCATAAATTCCTTCCCTAATCCGGGAAAACTATGGGTTAGGCCGGACCAAATGGGATTGGTTCGGATATTTAGTCCTATTCCATCTAGGGTAATCGGCACAATCCCAAATACCCGTCCAAAGCCAAGCCAAATCATTGATCCTATCAGGATTATACCGGTTGGAAATAAAAGGAAAGCTCGTTTATGAGTTAAGCACCAGGAGAGGAGCTTTGGATAGAGCTGGATAAACCCAATAAATCCACCAAGTACTCCAAGCAGAAGGGATGAGATAAAAAGAAAATTACTGAAGGTACTCACCGATACTCCCAAAGGCATCCATAAGGTTGTAAGAAGCCAAGCTATACCCAAAAGAGTAGCTCCAATCAATCCTCTAGCTTTGTATTTTTCAAATTTGTCTGGATAATGGATTGCCAAACTATGAATGACTCCATAGCTAAAAAGCAAAAGTCCAGCCCAGGCCCACAGGTAGAAGCCTATCAAAGGGCCTAGTCCAAGCAGCCCATAATTGAGGTATTTGCTTATTTTTTTGCTTAAGCTTCTCCAACTTACGATCCAAAGTGTGAATGCAGGTAAAATAAAGAGTGTGATCAATACTGCTGCTATTAAAACAAAGGTTTTTGTGTAGGCTAAAGGCCCAAATAACTTTCCTTCGGCTGCCTCTAAGGTAAATACAGGTAAAAAACTGATGATGGTCGTGCCTACAGCCGTCAGAATTGCTCCTGAAACCTCTGCCGAAGCCTCATAGATAGTTTTCAGTTTGGATTGGCCCTTCGGTGCTAATTCTAAATGACGCAGGATATTTTCATTCAAAATAATCCCCAAATCCACCAAGGTTCCTATGGCAATGGCGATGCCAGAGAGTGCCATAATATTGGCATCCACTCCAAAATACCGCATGAAGATAAAGCACATCAACACGGCAAGTGGAAGGAGCGAAGAAATCAAAAGAGAGGCCCTTAAATTAGCTACCATCACCAAGATGACTAGAATTGTCACTAGGATCTGCAAATTGATTGCTTCGTAAAGGGTACCTAAGGTCTCATAAATCAATCCAGAGCGGTCATAAAAAGGAACTAAGGTGAGTTTTGAAACTGTACCATCTGTGAGAGTTTTGCTAGGTAGTCCTGGGCTTAGTTTTTCTATTTCTTTTTTTATACCCTCAATGACCTGGAGGGGATTGTCTCCATAGCGTGCGATCACTACCCCTCCAACAGCTTCAGCACCCCCTTTATCCAAGATTCCGGACATATTTCTTGGTTGTGGACCAAAATTCACTTTTGCGATGTCTTGGATACGGATAGGAACATTGTCTGTAACCTTGACCACGGCCTTGTCCAAATCTGCTAGTGCATCAATATAACCCAAGCCACGGATGTAGTAATCCACTTTATTTATTTCAATGGAATTAGCAGATACATCTAAGTTGGATTTGCGAACAGCATCCATTACTTCCATCAAACTTACTCCATAAGCCTTCAATGCAGCTGGGTCTATGTCTACTTGATATTCTTTTATAAAACCACCTACTGAAGCTACTTCAGCAACTCCCTCTACCGCGGTAAGGGCATAGCGGATGTAGTAGTCTTGAATACTGCGTAGTTCTTCGGGGTTCCATCCTCCACTTGGGTTCCCTTTTTCATCTCGACCTTCTAGCGTATACCAAAATACCTGTCCCAAGGCAGTCGCGTCAGGGCCAAGCTTGGGTTGAACACCCTCAGGAAGTAGTCCAGAGGGAAGAGAATTAAGTTTCTCTAGTACTCTAGATCGACTCCAGTAGAACTCCACGTCTTCTTCAAAAATGATGTAGATGCTGGAAAATCCGAAGGCAGAGTTGGATCGCACACTTTTAACTCCGGGGAGCCCCAGGAGCGAAGTGGTCAAGGGATAGGTGATCTGGTTCTCCACATCTTGGGGAGAGCGTCCCATCCACTCGGTAAATACAATTTGTTGGTTTTCCCCTATGTCGGGTATGGCATCTACTGGCACAGGGTCACGAGGGAAACTTCCCAAGTCCCAATTGAATGGAGCAGTAGCCAATCCCCAGCCCAGGATGAGTAGTAAGGAGAGTAGTGTAACTAACTTATTTTCTAGAAAAAAGCGGATTAGTCGATTGATCATGATTCCAAGAGATTAAATGAAAAAGCCCATAGCCACATGCCAAAGGAGATT
>JAQCJI010000018.1 GCA_027593175.1 Bacteroidota bacterium
TTTAAAAAAAGTATTTTTTTTTTCCGTAACCTTATATTATTGTAAATGTTAGTTAACATCAACCTAAACAAAAAAAAACTATGAATTACACGCTATTGGCTGATCAAGTCAGAAATAATGACCTGATCATCAACTCAGATCCAGTAGCCATTACCTTCTTTATTGGGTACATGGCTATGCTTGCCTCTTCGGTTTTTTTCTTTGCAGAAAGAAGCTCAGTGGATGGAAAGTGGAAGCTTTCCTTATTGGTATCCGCACTTATTACGGGTATTGCTGCAGTACATTACTATTACATGAGAGATTTCTATTTAGAAACTGGAACTAGCCCTACAGCTTTCCGCTATATAGATTGGACCTTGACTGTACCTTTGATGTGCGTTGAGTTTTACCTATTGACTAAGCCTTTCGGTGCCAAAGGTTCCACCCTAACCAAGTTGATCGCAGCTTCTGTATTGATGCTTGTAGCAGGTTACCTTGGGGAAGGTGTGTACAAAGGCGATAATGTTATGTGGGGATGGATATCCACAATAGGCTATGCGTACATCGTTTATGAAGTATTTGCTGGCGACGTCGCTAAATTGACCAAGAGCTCAAATAGCCCATCTTTAGGAAGTGCAATGTTTTTAATGAAAATCTTTATCACTTTGGGATGGTCTATCTACCCTATCGGTTACATGATTCAAGAGGGAAACCTTCTTGCTGGTACATTTGATCCAAAGGCTATTGACTTGTTCTACAACTTGGCCGATGCCATCAACAAAATCGGTTTTGGTTTGGTAGTATACTCAGTAGCAGTTGCTGAAAGCGGTAAGAAATAAATAAACTAAAAGCTGCCTGTACGAAAGTGCAGGCAGTTTTTTTGTACCTATGAAAAAATACGACTACATACTAGCTGGAGGAGGATGTGCAGGCTTAAGCCTGGTCTATCATCTACTAGAAAGTAGTTTGAAAGATTCTCAAATCCTTATCATTGATCCTAGTCAGGGGGAAATTCCCAACAAAACTTGGTGCTACTGGAGCAAAGAATCACTTCCAATTCATCCAAAAGCAGCCCGCTTCTCTTGGAACTCGTTTTACCTTAAAGATGCAAAGCAGCAGCTTACGCAACCATTAAATGAATTGTCTTACCATCATCTCAACTCACATGACTTTTATGCTCATGTGCTTGAGAAAATTGGGCAGTTTCCCAATGTTCATTTTTTAAAAGAAGAGGTTCTGGAACTTATCCCAACAGGTACCAAAATACAGGTAGCCACAAAAGCAGCTACTTTTAGTGCTTCCTTTGTATTTGATTCCCGAATAAAATTATCTGAAACAAACGAATCGATATTAAATCAAGTATTTATTGGAATACGAATTAAGGTTTCGGAACCCATTTTTGATCCTAAAAAGTGGGGATTAATGGATTTTGAAACCCGCCCCTCCAAAGGATTTGATTTCATCTACACGCTACCCTTCTCTACCGATGAAGCTCTAATTGAGTACACTACTTACACAAAAGAAGAACGCAGTGAGGGAGAACTTCTGGAAGAACTTCAACAGTTTCTACTTCAAAAATATGGCTCAATAGCCTACGACATAAAGTTTCAGGAATCTGGCAAAATCCCAATGAGCACCCGGCAGTTTTCCACCTCAGTGAGCCCTAGACATATCCCTATTGGAACGGCTGCTGGCTGGACCAAGCCTTCAACTGGCTATACCTTTGCCCCTATTCAGGAAAATTGTTCTGCTCTAGTAGATTGTCTCGAAAGAGGAATTCTTAATGGATTGAATTTCCCTAGAAAAAAACGATTTATTTTTTACGATAATATTCTTCTTAGCATCGCACATCATTGGCCAAAGCGCCTTCCAGATGTTTTTATCAATCTTTTTTCGACTTCACCCCCAGACTTGGTCTTTCGATTTTTGGCGGAGAAAACGAGCTTTTGGGAGGAACTTAAGCTCTTATCCCGCTTGAAGTTTGGGATTTTTCTGAAAGGCCTTTCGCGGTATGGCACGTATTGAATACCTCTTCAAGGCACTTGGATTAGGAATTACCCTGCTATTCCTCCTGTTTCCTAATCTACCCCAAGAGATTCAGTTTTTAATTTTTAGCGTGATTTTGCTTCTTGTGGGTATTCCGCATGGCGGGATTGATCACCTCATCCACAATCCCGAAATTCGACCAAAAGGGCTCTTTCACTTCATCCTACGCTACCTCTTACTTATGCTGGGCTATGGTCTCCTCTGGTGGCTGCTCCCATTGGCAGCATTAATTGCCTTTTTGGGGTTATCAGCGTATCATTTTGGACAGTCCCATTTCTTGGAACAGGGTAAGCTTCAAAATAAAGAGGGCTGGCTTTACCTACTCAAAGGGGCTTTCTTTCTAGCTGTAATCCTATTTGGAGATTGGAAGATGACCCAAGAGATATTGAGTTCAATTGTTAATCTTCAAATTGATGAAGATTTAAGGCTAGCCATTGTGGGCATCTTGATGGTAAGCTCTTTGGTTGTTCAAGGTTTCACGGAAAAGACTTTTGGCTTAGGGGATGGATTAGATTACTTGGTGCTCGTCCCGATGCTATACTTTAGCCCACTACTAATCAGTTTTAGTGTCTATTTTGGATTTTGGCACTCCCTACCTAGCATGCTAGCAGAGTATAGCTACCTTCAGAAACTCCCTGCCTTCAATTCCCCGCTAAAATTTGGCAGACAGCTACTCCCCTTTTCAGCAATTAGCCTGTTAGGTATAGGAGCTATCTTTTATTTTGGCATGGAATTCCTAGATTCTAACCAACTATACCTCCTCTTTTTTGTGATGATTTCGCTTATTTCCTTGCCCCATATCCTATATATGGATACTTTTTTGAAGGAAAAATTTCAAAATTGACCTGTAGTCAATATTACAAGAGTGCATACATTTTGTACATCAATACCAGCTTCACGGGCTTTTTGAAAAAATAAAGGATTTTCGGTTCCAGGATTAAAGAGAACACGGACAGGTTTTATGCCGATCAGGTAATCAATCCATTCAGACTGATTCTCAGGACCTAAATACAGCGTAAGCGTATGAATTCCCGTCAAAGAAGGAAGTTGATGCAGGTCGAGAATTTCTTTGCCCAAAACCATTCCCTTTTTTATCCCAATAGGCAAAAAATCGAATCCTTTGCTTTGTAGCAGTTCCGCTGCTTTGTAAGCATAGCGTTCTGGATTGTTGGTGGCACCTACCACCAAAGTCAATTTGGAATTATTTAGCTCGTTGTCCATAATGCCGGTCCCGCTCAAAGGTATCCATGTGGCGATGTTTTTTACTTTCATAAATGTCGGAAAGGGTAATGAGAATGCCTGCTTCCTCCACCTTGCCAAACTCATCATTAAGCGCCATACCGAAAGTTTTCATAGTAGGCGAAAGGTTCATATAGGTATTGATTAGGGGAGGAATATTCTCTCCCAAAGCTCGAATCTGTCCATTCAAAATCTTGTATCCTTCCTTAAATTCCAATCCCTCAAAGGAATTTGGCTGAGAGAGAATATCGGTTTCATAGCTCAAGCGTAGTTTTTTCTTAGGACGTACTAACATTTGATGATCAGGAAAATACTGATTCATAAAGTAAAGCAATAAATCCCGACCCTCCCGATTGAAATGAGGGTACATGGTCACCTTTCCAAAGAGATACTTGATGTTGGGCTGAAGAAGCACCACGGCACCTAGTCCATCCCAGAGATTATCCAAACTGAATATCCCCTTACGGTTGTCTAGGCTTGGCTGGTAGTTGGGCTGTACAAAAGACCTCCCTAGCTCGAGGGTGTAGGGTAGATAGTCTTGAACAAAGGATTCTGAAAAGTCAAAAAGATGGGAGGTAGATAGGCGTATGGAGCCATCTGGACTAAGGGCATCCTTGCAGGAAATAAGGCGGTAACCCGCTACAATTTCTTCATCGGCTTCGTTCCAGGTAATAAGCTGCTGGTAGCAGCTGTCGCTGGTATCGTTCTCATCTAGGTCCATTTCCATGCCTGTACCGCCACCCGCAACCCTATAAGTGATCTCTCTGAGTCTACCAATTTCTCGTACTACATTAGGGGCATTGTGGTAATTGACCAGATAAACGAAGTTATCCCCGTTATTGGTATAGCGAAGAAATCGTTCCGGTGTAAGTTCAGCCTTGAGTAACTCCCTATCTACTGGTGGAATAAGTTGGGCAACCTTAGTCATTCGATTTACCAAGTTTATAAACTTTTGATTTCATGTCATCTGCCCAATAGGCATCGGATTTGCTGCTATCAAAATAATTATAGGAAATTGGTTTTCCAAGTGTAATCACGATTTTACTCCCGCGCTGTCTGTACATTTCATCCACCAACCAAAACATTTCCAAATTAGCCTTCACTCCAATTTTTTTTCTAAAGTTGGCCAAATTGTAAAAAAACGAAGAATTTCTACCCGAAATATGAGTAGGAATAACCGGTAATTGGTATTGTTTTGCCTTGACAACAAAGCTCTTTTTCCAGAGTAAATCTTTGATCCCTTCCTCCTGCTTACGCGAAACTAACCCTGCAGGAAAAATAAGTACCACATGTCCCTTGGAATATACTTCTTCAATGCGCTGGTTGGCTTCGGATGAGTTTTTCCCAAACTTATTGACTGGCACAAAAAGAGGTTCAAAATTATTGAAGGTCATGAGGAGATCATTCACTAGAATGCGCACATCTGGACGTATTTTGCCAATGGCCTGCACAAAGGCGATCCCATCCATACCTCCAAGGGGATGGTTGGAGGCTAAAATTACGCCTCCTGTGGTCGGAATAGCTTCTGCCCCACTTACCGTGACATCCATCTCAAATTCTTCAATCAACGCGTTGGCAAAGTCCAAGCCTTTTTTGGTAAGATGCTTATTCAAGACCGAATTGAGCCATTCTTCGTGCATCACCCGCTTCACATAACGAAGCAAAAAACCCGGCATCCACCTCAAAAGGCTTGGGTTTTTCAAGGCTATTGCTTTTTCAATATCAATAAATTTCTGAAACATGGCCCAATTTTATCCAAGGGGTTTTGAATTCCTCAGCAACCCATAATCTGGGTCGCTAGCCAAAAATAGAAAAAATTCTAGGATGCAAAAGCCGAACAAGCCCCTGGTTTTCTAGTTTACTGAAAACCAAGTACCTTGATTTAAAATTGACCTCCAAAAAATGAACTTAGTTCTTACTGGCAGCACCTCCGGAATCGGATGGGAAACCCTCCTCGCACTTCTACCCCAGTTTGAGAAGGTATACCTACCCGTTAGAAACCTTACCAAAGCAGAGACGCTGATTCAACGCCTTCCACAAAAAGAAAAAATAGGTTTGATTTACCTAGACCTGAGCATGCTCGCTTCGGTCAAGCAAGGGGCAGCGGAACTATTACAGCAAGTAGATGAAATTCATGTGTTGATCAACAATGCAGGCGGAATGTACCCTGCAGGAAAAAGAAGCACCGAAGGGCTCGATCTCAGTTTCAGCAGCAACCATCTTGGACATTTTCTCTTGTTTCAAGAATTGCTACCTGCCTTGATCAAAGGCCAAGCCAAAATCATCCAAGTAAGTTCAGAGGCCCACCGCATCGCAGGGCCTCCAGAGCGAGATTTTTCCTTACGCAAATCCTCCAATACAGTTTCTTCCTATGCAAAAGTTAAATTGTATAACATACTGTTTACAAATGAAATAAAAAACAAGTATGCAAGTGAAGGATTAATTGCATATGCCCTCCACCCAGGTGCTGTGAGAACGGCCTTTGGCTTAGAAGCACCTCCTTGGGCCAAGGGAATAATTGCCTTTACCAAACACTTTTTTATCTCTCCAATGGCAGGTGCCTCCACCACGATTTTTTTAGCTACCACACTTAAGGCAAACCTTAAAAATGGGGGCTACTACAAGAATAAAAAATTAAGCAGTACCTCCACCCTTGCGAGGGATTCCAAACTTGGAAAAGCACTTTGGGAGTTTAGTTTAGAGGAAATTGAACGCGTATTGAAAAACACGGTTGGGATTAAAAACTAAGAAGCCCACGAAATTCTGTAGTTTTGCAGCAATGAAAGACTTGATCCTATCCCTTTCCCCAGGACCTTGGAAAGACTATGAATTGATTGATACAGGAGGCTTCGAGAAATTGGAGCGCTTTGGAAAATTTATCCTGAGCCGTCCTGAGCCTCAGGCAATCTGGGACAAATCTCTGCCCGATTCAGACTGGAAAAAGTTGGCCCACGCCCACTTTACCAAAGAAAAAAACAATCCTGAAAAGGGGCAATGGCAGCAATTGAAGGCCATGCCTCCGCATTGGCAACTTCCATACAGCAATGCCGAAGGCTTGAAAATGGCCCTCAACCTCTCTCAAACCTCCTTCAAGCACATTGGGGTATTTCCGGAGCAGGCAGTCAATTGGGATTATTTGTACCGAAAATTGAAAGCATTTCCAACACCAAAGCCAAAGTTGCTTAATCTTTTTGGTTATACCGGAGCAGCTAGCGTGGCCGCCAGAGCCGCTGGCGCAGAAGTTTCCCACCTGGATTCGGTCAAGCAAGTAGTGACCTGGACCAAGCACAACATGGAGTCTTCTGGCCTAGATGGCATCCGGTGGATCGTAGATGATGCCATGAAATTTATCAAAAGAGAAGCAAGAAGGGGAAATACCTACCAAGCTATTGTCCTGGACCCGCCCGCCTATGGAAGAGGTCCTGAAGGGGAAAAATGGATCCTGGAAGAGCAAATCAACGAACTACTCAAGACCTGTAAGGAGATTCTAAACCCTAAAGATCACCTCCTACTGCTTAATATGTATTCTTTGAGCTTTTCTTCCATCATCGCTGCCAACTTGATCCAATCCAATTTTGGAGTGGTACAGCATGCAGAGCAGGGGGAACTTTACCTGCAAGAAACGCAAGGGAAGAAACTTCCTCTGGGGGTTTTCTATCGGTTTTCAAGTTTTTGACCTTAATTCAAATATGAATAACCGCAACCTATTTTTGGCCCATTTAGCCCAAACAACAGACTTTCCTCTTGCTATCGAGATTGTAAAAGCCGAAGGAGTATACCTCTATGGCCCCAACGGAGAGCGCTACATGGACCTTATCTCGGGTATTGGCGTAAGCAATGTAGGACATCGTCATCCCAAAGTGACCGAGGCCATCCACCAGCAAGTGGATACCTACCTTCACTTAATGGTGTACGGAGAGTACATCCAATCGCCCCAGACGCTTCTTGCAAAAGCCTTGATAGATACTCTTCCTCCTTCATTGGATAATGTATATTTGGTCAATAGCGGTTCAGAGGCCATTGAAGGTGCTCTAAAACTAGCCAAGAGATACACCAATCGTCGAGAGCTCATCTCCTGCGTAGATGCCTACCACGGCAGTAGCCACGGAGCCTTAAGCGTGGGAGGAAATGAACTATTTAAACGTGCCTACCGCCCTCTTCTGCCGGGTACTTCTCAGATTTTTTATGGGAGTTTTTCTGATTTGGAAAAAATTAGCACTGATACCGCTGCAGTTGTCATTGAAACCATCCAAGGAGAAGCTGGCATCCGTGTAGCCTGCAAAGAGTACTTCAATGCACTTCGAACCCGCTGCGACCAAACCGGCACCCTATTAATCTTGGACGAGATCCAATCAGGATTTGGAAGAACAGGCACTTTCTGGGCTTTTGAACAAATGAATGTCGTCCCAGACATACTCGTCTGCGCAAAAGGTATGGGGGGCGGCATGCCTATCGGTGCCTTTATAGCCAATAAAGACCTGATGGGGGTATTCAAAAACAATCCACTGCTCGGCCACATTACTACCTTTGGAGGTCACCCCGTGTCCTCAGCTGCCTCTCTAGCCACCTTAAAAGTCCTTCAAGAAGAAAAGCTGATCGAACAGGTAGAAGCCAAGGTAAACCTATTTAGGTCCCTTCTCGTACACACCCGCATCCGAGCCATTCGCAACCAGGGATTGATGATGGCGCTTGAGTTTGACTCTTTTGACGTACTCAAACCAATCATTGACCGCGCCATTGAATTGGGGGTAATTACCGATTGGTTTCTCTTCTGCGATGATAGCATGCGCATTGCACCTCCACTAACCATAACTATCGACCAAATCCATGAAGGCTGTGCACTTATCCTCCAAGCTATTGATGGGAATTGATCGGGTCTACTCAAAAAATATTCCCTAAACCATTCCATTTTTTACTCTAATTTTCACCATTCCCAATAACATCAGCCCACTTATGAAATTAGTTATCCGCATTATTGGCATCCTATTGATTGTTCTTTTAACAGCTCTCCTAGGCTTTATTTACTGGAATAGTCCACAATACGATGGAGAGGTGGCGCTTACTGGACTCAGCAAAGAAGTAGTCACACACTTTGACGAGTATGGGGTTCCACATATCTATGCCCAAAACGAAGCGGATGCCTACCGTGCCTTGGGCTATGTACATGCCCAAGAACGCTTGTTTCAGTTAGAAATGCTGCGAAGAGTGGGTTCGGGTACCCTAGCGGAACTTTTAGGGCCAGATGTGGTAGAAATAGATCAGTTTTTCCACACCCTAGGTATTCCTAAACATGCCAAAGAGAGTACAAAAGCTCTCCTTGCCAAAGGGAACAGCCCTTGGAAAAGTGCATTGGAAGCGTATATCGAAGGAGTCAATCAATTTATTGAACAAGGCCAACTTCCAGTAGAGTACCTACTACTGGGTGAAAAGCCCCGAGTCTATACCTTAGATGACATGCACTCAGTCTTGGGCTACATGTCTTTCTCCTTTGCTATGGGATTAAAGACCGACCCACTGGTAACCCAGATCGCCCGGAAATGGGGATCTGATTACCTCGCATCACTATCGGTACAGTCGCTACCTTCCCACCATGTGATCCCTGTTAACTATCCTGACTCTTTGGTAGCAGTAGGGAGCATCGTAAATTCCAAGCTAACCGCTTTATTGGAAAAACTACCTACGCCACTTCTGGAAGGATCCAATGCCTGGGTGATCTCAGGTAGCCGAACCAAATCAGGAAAGGTGCTTTTTGCCAATGATACCCATATTGACTTTGCCTCCCCTTCCATCTGGTTTGAAGCACATATCGAATACCCAGGCTATAGCTTTTATGGCAATCACCTGGCAGGTATTCCTTTTGGCTTAGTAGGTCATAGCCGTCACCATAGCGTGGGACTAACCATGTTTGAAAACGATGACCAAGATTTTTTTGAGGAGAAATTAAATCCTACCAATTCCAATGAAATTCTCGTCGGTGATTCCATCTATCCCATCACCTCTCGAACTGAAGTGATTCAAGTAAAAGGCCAGCCTTCAATCGCCTTCGAAATCAAAGAAACCATTCATGGTCCTGTCATCAACCCCGTGGTCAAGGAAATCAGAGCGCTGACCTCCAATCCGGTAACCTCCTGGTGGGTCTATCTATTAGAACCTACACGCGCCCTAGAAGCCGTTTACCAACTCAATCATGCCTCCACAATGCAAGATGTAGCCGATGCCTCTTCACTAATTCATGCTCCTGGACTGAATATCATGTATGGCGATGACAAGGGAAATATTGCCTGGTGGGCGGCAGCTAAACTACCCATTCGTGGCGCTGCTGTACACTCCAAAATCTTTGCCGATGGCTCAGACCTGGCTGCACAGCCCCAAGGGTGGTACCCATTTACCGAAAATCCACAAAGCATCAACCCTGAATCTGGATTTATTGCCTCGGCCAACAACCAGCCTGACAGTACGAGAAGTGGCCTATTTTTCCCTGGATACTACTACCCAGGTGAGCGTTGGAACCGTATTGCCAAGACTGTAACCGCAAAAAAAGACTGGGACCAAGAATCCATGCAGGCGCTTCAGCTTGAAACCGTCAATGAACAGTCCATCAAAACCGCAGCCTTCCTACTCACTCAAGTGGAACAGGGAAATTTTGAAAAGTATACGGAAATCTTGGAAGAGCTAGGTCAATGGGAAGGAGACCATGACCTAAAGCATACTGCTCCTACGCTTTTTTACAAGTGGCTCTACCATACCCTGCGACTCGCCATGGAAGATGAATTGGGTAAAGAAGGGTTTGAAAGCTATCTACAAACCTTTATGATGATCCGAAGCACGGCTCATTTCTTGAATCACGAGCAAAACCTATGGTGGGATAAGAAAAATACCAAAACCAAAGAAAAGCGGGCAGAAATAATTAGCGAAGCACTTCGTACCAGCTTGGACGAACTCACCCAGCAGTTTGGAGAAGATCAAAGCGATTGGGAGTGGAAAAAAGCAATCTCAGTAGAGCATCCACATCCTCTAGGTGCTAAAAATCCATTGGATAAACTATTCAATGTTCGAACAGAAGCTGTCGAGGCTAACGAGGAATCGGTCAATAAACTGGCTTTCAAATTGAATGGCAGCGGAATCTACAAGGTCACCTCTGGCCCTGCCATGCGTATCCTCTTGGACTTTGAAAATGTGGAGAAGTCGGTGTCAGTTTTACCTACTGGAAACTCTGGCAACCGTTTTAGCAAGCACTATTCCGACCAGAAAGACCTCTTTGTAGAAGGAAAATACCGCCCTCAGCTAATGAACAAGGAAGAAATTTTGGAAGATGCAAAGGGAACGCTTAAACTAGTACCAAAAAAATAGTAGCAAGGATTGCACGATTTCCAACTTCAAACTTCGAAATCCAGCAATCAGCGTTAGGTATTCGACATGAAGTTAAATACTGTAATTCGTACCTCGAACAAAGTAAAAGGTGCTTTAAAAAGCAATAGCTAAGAAATTATTAGGATCGCACTTCTTGCTTCCCCTTATTTAGTTTCTGCACCAGGGTGGATAAAAAAATAAAGCACCTAAAACCATTTGCTAATAAGGTAAGTTAATCTTATTTAACACGAAAAAGTACAATAAACCAAGTAGCAGGTACAAAGTAGGAGACACAAAATAATAAATACGAAATACGGACTTGAGACAAATGTTGAACTCTAGACGCTTTATATTGAATTAAGCAATAGAAAAACATACAATTACCTGAATCCCATACTTAATATTTCAAACTATTTTATGAGTAAAAAACCCTATCCTATCCAAAAGTCTGAAGAAGAATGGCAGGATCAATTGGACCAGCAATCCTATCAGGTCTTGCGCAAAAAAGGGACGGAAAGCCCATTTACAGGCCCCTATACGCTTAATAAGGAAACGGGGGTTTATTCTTGCAAGGGCTGTGGCATCCCAATTTTCCACTCTAACTTCAAATACGATAGTGGCTGCGGTTGGCCTAGCTTTACCCATCCAATCCATCCTGAGGCCATAGAAGTTCAAATGGACTATAGCCACCTGATGATCCGCGAGGAGATTCTTTGTGCTTCCTGTGGAGGGCATCTGGGACATCGTTTCCCCGATGGACCTTCGGATAAGGGCGGCATTCGGTATTGCATTAATTCGTTGAGCATGAAGTTTGGGAAAGAATCATAATACAAAGTAGGGAGTAGAATTCTAATTACTTTGCTCTTGATACATTGTACTTGGTACAAGCCTTGCTTTTTAGCAGCCATACCCTATCTTTGTTATCGAAATGAAAAATAACGCAGCAATTCTTACTTTTTCTCTGCCTGCACAGGAGATCCATCTGCTGCATCATTTCCATCATTCCTCTTGAGAGGAAAAACTATACAGCCCTCCCGGTGAGGCTGATGATAGGTATTTGGCCATTCACCCCCCCTTCAATCAAATCGTTTACCATCCCATTCAAAGTGTCCTTATGGAACAGATTGTACGTATTGCCGTTCAGAAAAGCGGAAGACTCTCCGATGACTCACTCAGCCTAATCAAGGAATGTGGTATCAAATTTTACAACGGAACAGGTAAGCTCAAGTCTACCTCCACTAACTTCCCAGTAGAATTCCTATTTCTTCGAGACGATGATATCCCTGGATATGTAGCTGATGGGGTGGCAGATCTAGGTATCGTGGGGCAAAATGAGGTGGCCGAAAAAGATAAAGAAGTGCTTGTGCTCAAGAAACTTGGCTTTTCCAAATGTCGTCTTGCACTTGCTATACCCAAAGGAACTCCCTACGAAGGACTTCGCTATTTTGAAGGAAAAAGCATCGCCACTTCCTATCCAAAAATTCTGAAAGTCTACCTTCACACCCATCAGATCAACGCCGATATTCACGAGATCAGCGGCTCCGTTGAGATCGCTCCCAGCATTGGCCTTGCCGAGGGAATTTGTGATATCGTCAGCTCGGGATCTACCCTGATGATGAATGGACTTAAGGAGGTAGAGGAGGTATTTGCCTCCGAAGCAGTCCTGATTGGCCATCCCCAGTTGAGCGAGTGGAAAAAAAGCATCGTAGATAAGCTACTCTTCCGAATCAATGCCGTGCAAATGGGCAAGAGTAATAAATATGTACTCATGAATGTGCCCAATGCTGCGCTGCCCAAGATCATATCCCTAATTCCTGGTATGCGTAGCCCTACCATCCTCCCCTTAGCCGAAGAAGGCTGGTCCTCGGTACACTCTGTATTGAGCGAAGATCAATTTTGGGAGAATATGGACGAACTCCGCGCTGCTGGCGCCGAGGGAATCCTAGTCGTTCCTATAGAGAAAATGGTTATTTAATAATGATCCCTAAGACATGAGACTACTCGTTAACCCCAGTCCTGAAAAATGGAAAAAACACTTGGCTCGCCCAGTGTTGGAGTTCAAAAAAATCAATCAAATCGTCAAACCCATCTTCGAAAAAGTGGAGACAAGTGGAGACAAAGCGCTGAAAAAATTTGCCAAAAAATTCGATCAGGTCCACTTGGATAGCCTCTTGATCAGCTCCGAAGAAATTCAGGCTGCTATTCTTCTGGTACCTGAGGACTTGAAAAAAGCCATCGCTATAGCCAAGTCAAATATTGAAAAATTTCACGCTGCTCAGGCTAATCCAGAACTGATCGTCGAAGTGATGCCTGGTGTCACCTGCAGTAGAAAAAGTGTACCCATCCGACGCATAGGGTTGTACATCCCCGGAGGAACGGCGCCCCTCTTTAGTACAGTTTTGATGCTGGGTGTACCAGCTGTCCTAGCCGGCTGCAAGGAAATCGTACTCTGTAGCCCTACCAACCGAGAGGGGAACATTCACCCAGCCATCCTCTACACTGCCCAATTGATCGGCATTACTAAAATAGTCAAAGTAGGAGGTGCACAAGCCATTGCTGCCCTTACCTTTGGAACAGAGTCTGTCCCACAAGTAGATAAAATCTTTGGTCCTGGCAACCAGTATGTGACCGCAGCAAAGCAGTTAGCTACCAAGTACGGTGTTGCCATCGATATGCCCGCAGGTCCCTCAGAAGTGCTCGTCTATGCCGACGAAACAGCTATCCCTGCCTTCGTTGCCGCCGACCTTCTCTCCCAAGCAGAGCATGGGGTGGATTCTCAGGTGATATTGGTTTCTCCTTCAGAAGATTTCGCTAAAAAAGTTTTAGTCGAAATCGACCTACAGTTGGAAAGCCTTCCTCGGAAGAATATTGCTACCAAAGCGCTCCAAAACTCCTGTGCAGTAATCCTAGAGGATACCGACATTGTACTGGACTTGATCAACGATTATGCTCCCGAGCACCTTATCCTTGCTGCAGCCAAAGAGGAAGAGATTCTGGACAAGATTTACAATGTAGGTTCGGTTTTTATCGGCAACTTTACTCCTGAAGCCGCAGGAGATTATGCCTCTGGTACCAACCATACCCTTCCCACCTATGGCTATGCTCGCAACTACAGTGGGGTATCCTTGGACAGTTTTGTGAAAAAAATCACCTACCAAAAGATTACACCTAAAGGTCTTAAAGCCCTAGGTCCTGCAGTAGAGATCATGGCCGCCAACGAGCAGTTGGACGCACACAAGCAGGCGGTCACCCTCCGACTCAACTATCTAAAAACCAAGAAAAAATGAAGGTTGACCTAGCTTCTCTCCTCCGTCCTCACCTACTGAAGCTGAAGCCGTATACCTCTGCCCGCGATGAATATAGCGGTTCGGAAGGGGTGTTTTTAGATGCCAACGAAAACCCTTTTGGCTCCATCACCCAAGAGGACCACAACCGCTACCCTGACCCTTACCAAAGTGTCTTGAAAGAGGGAATTGCAAAGATTAAAGGTTGTAATCCCTCCCAGATTTTCTTAGGTAATGGATCGGATGAGGCCATTGACCTGCTCTTTCGTGCCTTCTGCAATCCGGGGAAGGACAATGTAATTCTTCTACCTCCCACTTACGGTATGTACGAGGTGAGCGCCTCCAGCAACGATGTGGAGGTTCGAAATATCCCCCTCACCCCTTCCTTCCAGTTGGAACCAGAAAAAATCCTTGCAGCAGCAGATGGCCAGTCTAAAATTTTATTTGTCTGCTCCCCTAATAATCCATCTGGAAACCAGATGAAGCGAGACGATATCTATTTTCTTTTGGACCGCTTTCCGGGTATTGTGGTGGTAGACGAAGCCTACATCGATTTTAGCTCAGAACCAAGCCTTATCCAAGCGCTAGACAAGTACCCCAACTTGCTGGTAATGCAAACTTTCTCCAAAGCCTGGGGATTGGCCTCCCTTCGCTTAGGGATGGCTTTCAGTAGTCCCGAACTGATTGGTATACTCAATCAAATCAAACCACCCTACAACATTTCAGGATTGACCCAAGACACGGTTCTTGCAGCCCTGCCAAACAAGGGGAAGGTGGAGAAGTTTATCCAAAAAATTCTGGAGGAACGTACCTTCCTGCATCAGGAACTCGAAAAGATGCCTTACATTTTGCACATTCATCCCTCGGATGCCAACTTCCTCTTAGTCCAGGTACCAGATGCAAATCGCTTCTACAAAGGCTTGATTGAGGAAAAAGTAATCGTGCGCAACCGCTCTACGGTCCTGCACTGCGAAGGCTGTCTGAGGATTACGGTAGGAACGCGGGAAGAAACCCATGCCTTACTCCAAGCTTTCGAAAAAGTGGCGCACTCTTAACCTTAATTCAAAAATTCCAATTTTAGAACCATTTCCTCCTACTTCCATGAAAAAGAAAGTGTTATTTATAGACCGAGATGGCACCATCATCAAGGAACCCCCCACAGATTTTCAAGTCGATAGCTTGGAGAAGTTGGAATTTATACCCAAAGCGATCTCCAACCTCCGGAAGCTAACCGAAAATTGCGACTACGAATTGGTGATGGTGACAAATCAGGATGGCTTGGGAACCGATTCCTTTCCAGAAAAAGACTTCTGGCCAGCACAATACAAGATGTTGAAAACGCTCGAACAGGAAAATATCCAATTTGCAGCAATCCACATCGACCGCAGTTTTGAGGAGGAGCAGGCGCCGACACGAAAGCCTAGAATAGGGATGCTAACCTCTTATTTTTCCGAAGACTATGACCTAAGCCAGTCCTTTGTGATCGGAGACCGCGCTACCGATATACAGCTCGCGCAGAATTTGGGAACGAAATCGATTTTCTTCGGTGAATCACACTCTGAGGCAACATTCTGCTGCAAAGACTGGGACGAAATCTACACCTTCCTAGCTCTCCCTCCCCGTCAATCAGAGGTAAATCGAAAAACGGCAGAAACTGACATTTACATCAAACTCAATCTGGATGGAACAGGTGCTTGCGACATCTCCACAGGTCTACACTTTTTTGACCACATGCTGGAGCAACTAGGCAAGCATGGCAGTACAGACTTGCGTATTCAGGTTAAAGGGGACCTCCATATCGACGAGCACCACACCATCGAGGATACCGCCCTTGCATTGGGAGAAGCTTATGCAAAGGCCCTGGGGGATAAAAAGGGAATTTACCGCTATGGATTTCTCCTCCCCATGGACGATTCACTGGCCCAGGTGGCCCTAGACTTCGGAGGCAGGCCCTGGTTGGAATGGGATGCCCAATTCTCTCGAGAAAAAGTAGGCGACATGCCCACAGAGCTATTTTTTCATTTCTTCAAGTCCTTTTCGGATGCCGCGAAGTGCAATCTAAACATTTGTCTTACGGGTGACAACGAGCACCACAAGATCGAAGCCGCTTTCAAAGGATTGGCTCGAGCGATCAAGATGGCTGTGCTCCGTGAGGAGCGCAATTTAAAGCAGCTCCCTTCTACCAAAGGGATGCTTTGATAAATGGGTAATTTAAAAAGGATAGCTCCATAGGAGCATACATCCTCTACCTAAACCCAATCATTTTAGCTCCCCAAAAGCCGCTTTCTCAGAGCAGCTTTGTAATTGGGAATCGCTTTATCCGAAAGTCCCAAAAAGAGGTAGGGCTCAATGAGTTCAAGTTCCATTAGGTGAAACACCCCATCAATGACCACTCCATCCACCCGAGTATAGAGGCTGTCCTTCGCAAAAGCATCTACTAGGGCCTGAGCAGCAGCAAGCATTTTTGAATCCGGTTGGATCTCTTGAATCGTTCCCCCATAGTAATGCTGCACCCTAAAATCGTCCGCTGCCGGAGACTTGAGCACAGCATGGGAAAATACTACATTAAAATAAATAAGCGAATACTCGCCCACCTCCACAATTTCTGGAATGTATGGCTGCACTAGAAAAGCTTCTTCCTCCAGCAAACTAGCAATTTTTTGTTCCAGCTCTTTGCCTGCTCCTCTGGAAATTTTTACCGTATTCTTCGCGCCTCCGCTAATCAAAGGCTTCACTACCAAAGTGTCGGACTGAAGTGCATCATGCAGCTCCTCCAGCGAAGTTACCGTTCCTTTGGGTAGGATTTTCCCTGCCAAACAAGGATATCCTTTGGACTTTACTTCCAATAAATATTTTTTAGAGGAATTCCACCGAAGCGTATCCACGTTGTTGAGGATGGGAATTCCAAAGAACTCCAACTGGTTTAGCCAAGCTAAAAATTCGGGATAATAATCAAAATAATCCCAGGTAGATTTGATCAGCACATGGGTAAAGCGACTCCAGTCCACATCAGGGTCTGACCAAGCTAATAGCTGATGCGATATACCTAATTCTTCCAGCAACTTGGAGAGCAAGGCATCCTCATCTATGGTATTGGCATCGTAGGCTCCGGTAGATACATAGGTGGCAATGGCGACGTGTAGCGACATACTTTTTTTTGTGCAAAACTAGCATTTCCTTTTTTTAGCAGTGCCTTTTCCACAAAAATCCAAGTGAAACCTTAATTTTGGATATTGAATCTATCATGAGCCACCGTAAACTCGTCATTATCCCCACCTACAATGAGCTGGAAAATATCAGCGACATGGTACCTACCTTGATGGAGCTGGAGGGAAATTTTGAGCTCTTGGTGATTGACGATGGATCTCCAGATGGAACTGCATTGGTGGTAAAATCCTTACAGAGTAGCTATGAAGGCCGTTTGCATTTGATGGAGCGTGCCAGCAAGCAGGGATTGGGAACGGCTTATATCTCTGGCTTTCAGTGGGCTTTAGCCGCCAACTACGACTTTATTTTTGAAATGGACTGTGATTTTTCCCACAATCCCAAGGATCTTATCCGCCTCTACGATGCAATCAAAAGCCGAGACTACGATTTGGCTATTGGCTCTAGGTACATCACGGGTGTCAACGTGGTCAACTGGCCCATGGGCCGGGTGCTTATCTCCTATTTTGCGAGCAAGTATGTGCGTTTCATCACTGGTCTACCCATTAAAGATGCTACGGCAGGATTCAAATGCTACCACCGCAGCGTGCTGGAAGGCATTGAACTTGATACCATCCAGTTTATTGGCTATGCCTTCCAAATCGAAATGAAATTTACCGCCTGGAAACTAGGCTACAAACTATTAGAGGTACCCATCATCTTCACGGACCGCAGCAGAGGGGAATCCAAGATGAGCCAAAAAATCTTCAAGGAGGCAGTATTGGGTGTGATTTGGATGAAACTGAAAAGTTTGTTTTCGCCCTACCGCTTAGTTAAAGCGAAGGGATTTGATCGGGTCAACCCGTGAAATAATCCGAACAGGAATCCACAAAACCAAAGCCGTCAAAACTGTAACGCCTAAGTTGAGCAGGAGAAAAGCCATCCAATTCCAATCGATGGGAACATAGCTCATGTAGTAGCTTACCGGATCCAGCGGGATCAACTGAAAATAATCCTGTAATCCTCCCAATACCAAAGCAAAGATGTTGCCATATAGAAGTCCCTTGCCCAAAATATGGATACCATTCCAGAAAAATAGAGATTGGATTTGAGCATTTTTAGCACCCATGGCCTTGAGCAGTCCAATCATCTGCGTCCGTTCCATAATGAGAAGAAATAAGATCGCTCCCATATTGAAAATGGCTACAAACCCAATCAAAGAAATAAAAACCACCACATTGGTGTCTAGCAACTTCAGCCAATCAAAAATATCCAAGAAGCGAGCTCGACTATCCATTAACCGAAGATCAAAGTCCAGCTCTTCCTCCAATAAAGGCACATAAACATCCAATTGCGCAGGATCAGCTACATGCAATTCCAATCCACCTACCTGATCGTTAGTCCATCCATTCAAATTTCGAATGGTCTGCAGCTCCCCAATAACTACTTGCTCATCAAAGTTTTCGAGATAGGTCTCAAAAATTCCTACCACCTGCACCCGGCGATAACGAGGGGGCTGCTGCACAAAGTAAAGTGTGACCTTGTCCCCCAAACTGATGTTTAGTTTGTTGGCTACCAATTTTGAGAGCAGCACCTCATTGCTTACGCCTGAGTCAGGAAGATGTAACATCTTACCCTCCACCAGGTACTGCGCAAAACCCAAGCTGTCAAAATCTTTTCCAACTCCCTTTAGTAGTATCCCCTCCACTTCAGCTGCTCCTTTCAGCAAGGCCGCCTTATGCGCATAGGATTGTACTTTGCTAAGAAAGGGAAACTTCCCTCGGTTCTTTAAAAACTCACCATTCATTGAAAATGGCTGCTCCTCAAAGGAACTGCTCATCTGGAATTTCTGCACCTGGAAGTGACCCGTAAACCCATACACCCGACTAGAAACCGTTTTTTGAAATCCCCCAAGAACCATGATGGATAGGATAGCTACACCCAAACCCACCGCCAGGCTGGCCACCGCGATGCGATGGATGATTCCAGAAAAGCCACCGGCATGCTGAAAACTGATTCTTTTAGCTAGGAAATAGGAAAGGTTCAACGGACTGGGTTAAATTTGCTTGCAACTCTCCGCAAAATAGCATGAAGCAAGCGAAAAATTTACCTTTGATCTACATTTTGACCATCTGCTTGTATTTAACCAGCATTGTCGATGCGTATACGCAACAAATTTTAGTTGGTGCAGAACAAACGCAGTTGTACCTGCCACAGCTTCAAGGAAAAAAAGTAGGGGTGGTTGGTAACCAAACAAGCATGCTTCCCCAATCCAATCAGAAACACCTGGTAGACTTTCTTTTAGAAAATAAAATTCAGGTGGTGAAAGTTTTCGTGCCCGAACATGGTTTCCGAGGCACCGCTGACGCAGGAGAAAAAATCAACAACTCCATAGATACCAAAACAGGCCTGCCTATCGTCTCCTTGTATGGAGCCAATAAGAAGCCTAGTGCAGAGCAGCTCAAAGACCTTGATGTACTTGTCTTTGACCTGCAAGATGTGGGCGTCCGGTTTTTTACCTACATCAGCACGCTACACTACGTGATGGAGGCCTGTGCTGAGCAAGAGAAGCCACTTATCCTACTCGATCGGCCCAACCCCAACGGAGGGGATGTAGATGGCCCTATGCTGAAAAAAGGCTTTGATTCTTTTGTAGGCATGCATCCAATCCCAATCGTTCATGGCCTGAGTATTGGTGAACTTGCAGGGATGATCAATGGGGAAAAATGGCTGAAAGGAGGCGTAAAGGTCAATCTCACTGTTATCCTAGTAGCGAATTGGACACACGAAATGTCCTACGAACTTCCGGTAAAGCCCTCTCCCAACTTGCCCAATGCACTTTCGATCCGCTTATATCCCAGCACCTGCCTGTTTGAAGGAACGGTAGTTTCCCTAGGTCGCGGCACCTACTTTCCTTTTCAAGTATATGGCTACCCAGATGCCCGATTCGGAGAATTTACCTTCACCCCTGTGGCGATTGACGGCATGTCCAAAACCCCTCCGCATCAAAATACCTTGTGTTATGGGAGAGACCTTCGCTCTGAATCCCTAAAACAGCCCTTCACGCTGAACTATCTGCTGGAAGCTTACCAGCGCTCCGGGATGAAAGAGAAATTCTTCAATGGCTATTTCAATACCCTTGTAGGTACAGACGAGCTTAAAAAGCAAATTCTGGCTGGAAAAACAGAAGCGGAGATTCGTGCTACCTGGAAACAAGGTCTTCAAGACTATGCCCAACTGCGAAAAACTTACCTAGTATATCCTTAAATCTTTCCGATTAACACACCTCTCTGCACATGCATCCCCCTCCTATAAAACCCTCCTTACGAATCATTTACATGGGTACCCCGGAATTTGCTGTGCCTGCTTTGGAAAAATTGGTTGCTGCAGGCTGGAACGTGGTGGCCGTCATCACTGCCCCAGATAAACCCCAGGGCCGAGGACAGAAATTGGTTAGTTCTCCCGTCAAAGAGGCAGCCGAGACCCTGGGAATAGCTGTATTGCAACCCACCAACCTCAAGGATGCCACTTTCCAGCAGGAACTTGAGGTACTTGCTGCAGACCTACAGATTGTCGTAGCCTTTCGAATGCTTCCCGAAGCCGTTTGGAACATGCCCCCCATGGGCACCTTCAACCTCCACGCCTCCCTGCTACCAAATTACCGAGGTGCCGCCCCGATCAACTGGGCGTTAATCCATGGAGAAAAGGAAACCGGGGTCACCACCTTTTTTCTCCAGCATGAAATCGACACTGGAAATATCCTTTTTCAAGAGAAAGTAACTATCCTTCCAGAGGATAACTTAGGTAGCCTCTACGACAAACTCATGAGTCTAGGAGCTGATCTGGTCGTGAAAACTGTGGAAGCTATTGCCTCCAAGAACATTAATCCCCAGCCTCAGGAAGAAAGTCATACCATCCGTACCGCACCTAAAATTTTCAAGGAAATGGGTAAAATCGACTGGAACTCCTCGTCAACTGCTATCCACAACTTAGTCCGTGGCCTATCACCCATCCCAGGAGCCTGGACAGAAATTCAAAGCAAAACCTGCAAAATATTTATCTCCTCTCCAAGCGACCAAAACTTGCCTAGAAAAGCTCCTGGCGAATGGATTTCTGACTTCAAAACCTTTCTTCGCTTTCAGTGCGGAGAGGGACACCTAACAATCCTTGACCTACAGTTGGAAGGTAAAAAGCGGATGAAAGTGGATGAATTTCTGAGGGGATGGAAAGGATAAAGGCAGGCCAAATTCGCCTTGAGTCATTTCCAATGCTAAAAAAATAAAAATGAATTCAATCTAAAAACTACCGAGGTATTTTTCGGGTTTTAGTTACAAGAACTACGATAAAGGAGGTAAATTCGAACTCAAATCCACACGTGTGAAAATCATACTCCTCGTAGCAAAAGCAAAGAACCAGGTCATCGGAAAAGATAAACAGCTTATCTGGAAGTTATCTGCCGACCTCAAACGATTCAAAAACCTAACCACCGGACATTATCTCTTGATGGGAAGAAAGACCTATGAATCCTTAGGAAGGCCCCTACCTAACCGTACGCACCTGATCATCACAAGAAATCCAGATTTTGTGGCTCCCGAAGGTCACCATTCCTTCCACTCGGTAGAAGAAGCCATTATCTTTTGTACCAACCTCCAGCTGGACAGGGTATTTGTCATTGGTGGAGGGGAAATCTATAAGGCCAGCCTTCCACTCTGCGATATCCTTGAAATTACGGAAGTGGAGGCGAGTCCTGAAGGAGATACATTTTTTCCAGAACTTGATACCCAGCATTGGAAAGAAAAAGAGCGAGAGTCCTTTCCCGCTGACGAAAACAACGAGTATTCTTACTCCTTTGTGACCTACGAAAAAAGATAAACCATGGCCAAACCCGTCATCTGGATCACGGGTGCTTCCTCCGGCATTGGTGAGGCATCCGCCAAAAAATTTTCTAAAGAAGGATATGCCCTCATCCTCTCCTCTCGCAACATGCAGGAACTCGAGCGAGTCAAAGGTACCTGTGCATTTCCTGATGCTTGTCAGATTCTTCCTTTAGATCTAACCAACTCGGTAAATTTTCCAGAGAAAGTAGCTACCGCCGTTTCCTTTTTTGGACAGGTAGATATCATCCTTCACAACGGAGGTATCAGCCAGCGATCCCTAATCAAGGACACGCAACTGGAAGTAGACCGCAAACTGATGGAGGTCAATTACTTCGGAACCGTCGCCTTGACCAAAGCAATTCTCCCCCATTTTATAGAAAGAAAGCAAGGATCTTTCGGGGTAGTCACTTCCTTAGTTGGTAAATTTGGATCCCCCTACCGCTCCTCATACTCAGGAGCCAAACATGCCTTGCATGGTTTTTTTGACACCTTACGGGCGGAACACTATCAGGACGGCATCTCGGTCACCTTGATCTGTCCTGGATTTATCCACACGCAAGTTTCCATCAACGCCGTCACAGGAGATGGCAGCCCACTTGGCGAGATGGACCAAGCGCAGGGCCAAGGGATGTCCCCAGAAGCCTGTGCAAACCAGTTGTACCGGGCCGTCCAAGGCAAAAAGGAAGAGGTTTATATTGGCGGCAAGGAAACCTTGGCCGTATACCTCAAGCGCTTCCTTCCTGGCTTATTTTCCAAAATCCTTCGAAAAGCAAAAGTTAGATAATCTCAAATGCAAGCAGTAAACGCAGAAATCATTGCCATTGGAGACGAGCTGCTCTATGGGCAAATCATGGATACGAATTCCCATTGGATCAGCCAACAGCTAGATGCCGTTGGCGTTCGGGTAGTCCGCAAAACAACCGTCGGAGACAACCGGATCGATATTTTGACTGCATTTGCAGAAGCTTCCACCCGTACCGACCTGGTGCTGATTACTGGAGGCCTAGGACCAACCCAAGACGACCTCACCAAACCCTTATTGGCCGAGTACTTTGGTTGCGAGATCGTCGAAGTGCCCGAAGCCGTAGAGGCTGTATCTGCCTACTTCAAGCGTAGAGGTCGAGAAATGACTCCCCTAAATATCCTGCAGGGACACCTCCCCACTTGCTGTACCTATGTTCCCAACGAGGTAGGTACTGCACCAGGAATGTGGTTTGAAGGAAAAGGAGCCTACTGGATGTCCATGCCAGGAGTACCATACGAGATGAAAAAGCTTGTAAATGACTTTGTACTGCCCAAGCTTGCCGAAATATTTGAGCTCCCAGTAATCTACCACAAGCTCATCAAAACTGCAGGAATTGGAGAATCCTGGTTGGCTGACCTTATCAAAGACTGGGAAAATGCACTTCCGGTACACATTCGATTGGCTTATTTACCCTCCCTAGGACATGTCAAACTGCGTCTTACCGCTTTTGGCAATGACAAGGAGCAGCTCTGCGAAGAAGTTGCGGCTCAAATCAAAGCCCTGCTACCTCAGATAGATAAATATGTCTATGGCTACGACGAAGAAACCTTGGAAACTGCGCTAGGCAAACTTTTGAAGAACGCGGGGAAAACTATAGCTTTAGCTGAAAGTTGCTCGGGAGGATACGTCTCCCACCTGATCACCACCGTACCTGGCAGCTCTGACTACTTCCAAGGGGCGGTGGTGCCCTACCACAATGCCTTCAAGGAGCGTATCTTGGGAGTTAAAGTGGAGACCCTAACTACCCACGGGGCGGTGAGTGAAGAAACCGTGGCGGAGATGGCGACAGGAGTTCGGGAGTTATTTGGGGCAAACTACGGCTTGGCGAGTAGCGGTATCGCAGGACCCGATGGAGGAACAGCAGATAAGCCTGTGGGAACCGTCTGGATTGCCTGTGCTGGTCCAGAGGGAGTGGAGACGAGAAAGTTGCAGTTGACCCAAGACCGAATGCTCAACATTCAATTGACAGGCGTCGCAGTGTTGAATTTATTTAGAATCTGCTTTCACCCTAGCAATAAATAAAATTTTATAAATAGGATTTGGGAAGCATTTTAATAAAATTTAATTTTAAAACTTGAAAATAAACCCAATTAAATTATAAAGATCAACATGGCAAGTGTAGAAATGCTCATGCCCAAGATGGGCGAAAGTATCATTGAAGGCACCATCCTTTCTTGGCTCAAGAAGGAAGGAGATTCCATAGAAGCAGATGAGTCTGTGTTGGAGGTAGCTACAGATAAGGTAGATACCGAGGTTCCTGCCATGCATGGAGGTATTTTAAAGAAAATTTTAGCTAAGGAGGGCGATGTCGTTGCGGTTGGAACAGCCATTGCAATTATCGAAACCAGCGAAGTAGCATCCACCGATGCTCCAGCGGCCCCCGCCACTCCAAAAGAAGAAGTGGTGCAAGCCGCCCCGGCACTAACTGCCAGCTTGATTACAACTACTAAATCTATACACGAAGAGGTCAAGTCGGATGGACGGTTTTATTCTCCCCTCGTCAGAAGTATCGCTAAAGAGGAGGGCATTTCCTTTGAGGCACTTTCTAGCATCGTAGGATCAGGAGCAGAAGGCCGATTAACCAAGCAGGACATATTGGATTACCTGGCATCCCGGTCCAGCACTGCTGGCAAAAAGAATACCTTTAACCAAGCCCCTTCTATTTCTCATCCCAAGTCTCCTGTGAGCATCAGTGGGGGAGATGAACTTATTGAAATGGACCGCTTGCGCAAAATGATTGCCACCCGAATGGTGGAATCGAAGCGTATTTCTGCCCATGTCACTTCCTTTGTCGAGACAGATATGACCAATATTGTCCTTTGGAGAGAGAAAAACAAGGAGGCCTATAAGGTCAAATACGGGGAAGGAATCACCTTTACTCCTTTCTTTATCGATGCCGTCGCCAAAGCAATCGGCGACTTTCCAATGATTAACATCTCCGTAGAAGGAGACCATATTTTAAAGAAAAAGAACATTAACATCGGTATGGCCGTAGCCTTAGAATCTGGCAACCTAATTGTGCCGGTTATTAAAAACGTAGACCAGCTCAATATCGTAGGGATTTCTAAAAAGGTCAACGACTTGGCCAACCGTGCCCGAAACAATAAGTTAACTGCTGACGATGTCACAGGAGGCACCTACACGGTTTCTAACGTGGGGTCTTTTGGTAACATTATGGGCACTCCAATCATTCCCCAGCCTCAGGTGGCCATTCTTGCCATTGGCGCGATTGTGAAAAAACCTGCTGTGGTGGAGACACCTACTGGAGATGTTATCGCCATCCGCCACAAAATGTTCCTTTCCCACACCTACGATCACCGCGTAGTGGACGGCTCTCTTGGAGGCATGTTTGTACGCCGTGTAGCGGATTATTTGGAGGAATTCGACTTAGAAACTTCCTTATAAATACTTCCTTTTAGGAAATAAATACCCTGAAATAATATTGATTTGCCCCCAAAAAGTTGGGGGAATTTTTATGTAGTACCTACAAGCAAATTTAAAAATTATTGGGCGAACTCCGTAGTTTGAGTTTCCGATAATAGAACTCCAATTTTCCAGCTAAGACCGAAAGACGAATTGGCTTGGTGAGGTAATCGTTCATCCCCATCTCCAGCGCCTTCTTCTGATCATCCTCAAATGCATTGGCGGAGAGACCAATGATGATAAGCGACTCTCTATTGGCCATTTTCCGAATTTCCTCCGTGGCATCCATCCCATTCATCACCGGCATCTGCAGATCCATAAAGACTAGATCAAAATCCTGTTCACGCACTTTTTCTACTGCTTCCTGCCCATTTTTAGCTACCTCAAAGGCAAAACCCAACTGCTTAAACATGAGTCCCATGAGTTGTAGGTTAAGCTCATTATCCTCGGCGATCAAAATTCGTAGTGGAAAAGTCTCTCCCAAATCCCTCTTGATCTCCAAAGCAGAGTCATCCTTCGATACAGGGATCAGCGGATCTAAAATACGCTTTGCCAAGACAGAAAATCGAAAGATGGCCCCTTGACCGGGCTCACTGACTACTTCCAATTCCCCTCCTAAAAGTTTAACCATCTTCTTGGTAATGGCCAAACCTAGACCAGTTCCTTGATAGGATCGGGTAGCGGACCTCTCCACTTGAAAAAAGGGCTGAGACAGGCGAAGTAAATTTTCTTGAGAAATACCTATACCCGTGTCGGTTACGCTGTAGTGGAGCATTAGCAACTCTTCCGTGAGTACCTCTTGGCTGAGGGATACTTTCACCACACCTCCATCGGGTGTAAACTTGAGTGCATTGCCTACTAAATTCAATAAAATTTGGTTGATTTTATCTCGGTCTGCCTCTACGACAAGTTGAGAACCTATTTCCTCTTGTAGCTGCAGAGAAATGCCCTTTTTTTGAGCCAAAGCACCCAAGATCTCCAGTTCGGCTTGTGCCTCCTGTACTGGAGCAAAGGTGCTTACATGAATATCCAATTCCCCTGCTTCAATCTTGGAGTAATCCAAAATATCTCGGATGATGGTCAATAGGGAGCTGCCTGAATTTTTGATGATTTCTAAGTACTGCAATTGTACCTGATCCAATTGGGTACTTTCAAGTAGGTCAATGATTCCCAAAAGTCCATTCAGTGGCGTTCGGATTTCATGACTCATGTTAGCCAGAAATTCTGATTTAAATCGATTAGCCTGATCAGCTGCCTGCATAGACTCAATCAAGCCTTTCTCCCAAATCTTCTGGATCGTGATATCCTTGGAAATAGAAATCATCTGCTGGGCATCCAAGGGGAAAAAGCGCATTTCATAGTAACGCTTCCTATCTGTGCCTGCTTCGGCCCAACTTACATTCACCGTCTGAATGGTCCCAGAATTTCTTGCCTCGGAAAATGCCGCCTCTGAGGCAGCTGTTTGGTCCGAAGGAATAATTTTTTTAAGCGTTTTACCTACCTGCGCCTGGGTAAGCTCGAGGTAATTCCCTCGCGGCTGTACATGGAAATCTAATATTTTACCGGAATTGTCGTAGACAAAGATTTCATCGGGTAGGTTGTTAAGTAGGGAGCGAAGCCGGGTTTCACTTTGAACAATCTCCATTTTTACTTGATAGGATTCAGAGATGTCGGTACAAATCCCAAGTCCTATGTCAAAAAGACCATTCTTATCTAAAATGATTTTTTCAAAAATCCGGATCCGTATTTTTTTACCGTCTTTTCTAAAAATATCGTATTCCAAATCTAAATATTCTCTTTTATCTAGGTACGCTTGTCTTATCTCTCTTCTTACTTTTAATACTAAGGGGACTGTCGACCCACCGTTGAAAACTTTCATAAATTCATGCTCGGAATAGCCCAATACTTCTTCTACCTGATCACTCGTCCGAATTATCTCTCCCTTGTAGTTGTGAAAGAAAACAAAGCCACGAAGTTCTTTGAGTAGCATATTTTGCTGATCAAAAAGTTCACTCACCTCCTTGTAACTTTCCTCCCTATTTTTGGTGTAGTCCAGGTGATTTTTGACCGAAATCACGAAAATGGATAGTAGGATAATCATGATAATGATCATCCCTACAAATAATAAAAAATAAGTGCGGTAAACCCCCGAGCGCAGGTCATCAAGCGGCAGAACGATTACTAAGCCCATTTGGTTGACGAGATTACCAAAAGAAAGAGGGTAATGGACCAACACCCCATCGACTAGAGTTCCATCTTTCTCCCAAGAAATGGGATATAAACCCTTAAGTCCCTGGGAAATGTCCTTTTGAACCCTTTCAAACTCCTCAATTTCCACTTCCTTTAGATGTGGAAGACTGGTAGAACCAATATCTACTAGACTGTCTCCAATAAATAGGAAACTTCCCCCACCCTGTACCTGGTAGAAGTTTTCCATATATTCCTGAGCAAAGCGACGAACTGTAATCGAAAAGAGTACGCGGTACCCCGATTTTCCTTCCAAAAGCAGTTGAGTTTGGAGACTATCCTGTGGAAATTGAATGGCAGGCAGTGCAATGAAATCATTCCGCTGGGTATACACATAGCGCATAACCAGCTGTTGGGAATCGGCTATCCATAAGGTATCAACCAAGCTAGGGAATGCAGTAAGCACCTTTCTGGCGAATTTTCCTGCCTCAGCCTGCCTACCCTTGTCTGCAAGCTCTTCAAGATCTGATAAAAATACCTTGGATTCCTCTTCAAATCGGTCCAGCTCATTTTCTAAGCCCCTACCCGCAAGATCCGTCTGCTGTCCCAAAAAATCTTTCCTTCCCTCCAGCTGTAAAGAATATATCACCAAAAAAAAGCTAATACCCACAACTCCTACTAATACAATTAGGAATAGTCCAAGGGCAAGTGAAAACTTAAAGCTTCTGTTGGAAAAACCCTTCTTCATTTTCAATTGGGGAATATAATTTCCAAGAGATACCAGTCCACCTGAGAAAAAGAACGGCCTAAAACTCGGGATATGCGAGCATCTTCTACAAAATCAAAATGGGTGTTTTTATCTTCTAGAATAGATTGAGCCATCTTGCGCACTTCCCCATTCTTGCCTCTCGAAAGGTTAAAATCTGCTCCTCTGAAGTTATCCATCTGTATCGTTTCTTGTTATACGTGGTTTTTCAGCAAAGGCATCCCCGACAATTCTATGTCTTCAGATTTGCCTCCAATGATATTGCCATTCACCAACACAAAATACCCATCCATCGTGTATTTGAATGGCATAGGAGTAGCAAGAATTGAATCTCGGTGTTGCAAGAGGAGTCCGTCATAGTTCGTGATATCCTCTAGCTCAGCAGCTAAAATTTGCATTTGTGCCTCAATCTGACTTAACAGCCCTTGTAACTTATCAAAATCCGTTGCTTCCGGAGGACTAATTCCAGGTTGGCTGGCTGTAAAAAATAAACCAAAAAATAGAAACAGAACAGAGGATAAAAATTTCATAGGCATCTCAGATTTTTAGGAAATTAACTATTTTCTAATTTCCTAAGTAGCGATTGGCCCATTTCTTTAAATCTTTGTTTGACTTCTTCCAAAAACTCCCCTTCTAAGAACCCCTCCAATTCCGACTCTTCTAAGATCTCCGTTTCACTAACCTTGAAGGTTTGCTCCATCGGTCCCAACTCGTATTTGAAGATATACTTGGAGTTCCATGAAAAAATACTCACCCGTATTTCATCCCGCACTATTTCTTTAACTACTCTCATGCGGTTCGCCTTACCTCTGAAGTGAAGCTTATTTTGGAGGACAAGGAAGAAGCCACTGAACAGTATTTTTCTACAGATAGGGCCACTACTTTTTCAAGCTCTTCCTTCGTAGCATCCGGAGAAACCAAGACAAAATGAAGTTTTATGTCAGTGTAGTAGCCCGGCACCCCCTCGTTTCGACGGCCTTCAACCTCCACAAAAAAATCGAGGAGCTCCCGTCTTTTCTTTTTCATCATTAACACTGCATCCACAGAAGCACAGCCCCCTAAAGCGGAGAGGAGTAACTCCATCGGTGACTGCCCTTGCTTCAGCTCAGGATCATTCATATCAATATATACCGTGTGACCTTGTGGATTTTGCGCGGAAAAGGTTAGATCCGAAGTCATGCGAACGGTTACGCTACGGGTGTTTGCCATGGGATAAAGGTTTTTTTGAAAAACTAAGGGTTACATATTTCGTCTATATTGCCCGCCTACTTCGTAGAGGGCTTGGGTAAGTTGACCCAAAGAACAATATTTTGATGCTTCCATCAAGCAGTCAAATACATTTTCATTCGAAATCGCTGCTTTTTTCACCCTTTTGAGTTGCTCACTGACCTGATCAGGAAATGCCTGATGGAGAAGAACCAAGGTTTGGATCTGCCCTTCCTTCTCCTCGGCCGTTGCGCGGATCACCTCTCCTGGGATCAGGGTTGGAGACCCTTCACTGGATAAAAAGGTGTTGACCCCGATGATAGGATACTCCCCAGTGTGCTTAAGCATTTCGTAGTGTAAACTTTCCTCTTGAATTTTGCCCCGCTGGTACATTGTTTCCATCGCACCGAGGACACCACCACGTTCGGTAATAGAGTCAAATTCTTGGTAAACCGCCTCTTCCACCAAATCGGTCAACTCATCGATGATGAACGACCCTTGAAGGGGATTTTCATTTTTAGAAAGCCCCAGCTCCTTATTGATAATTAACTGAATGGCTATGGCGCGCCGTACAGACCCTTCAGTAGGGGTAGTAATGGCTTCGTCATAGGCATTTGTGTGTAGGGAGTTGCAGTTGTCATAGATCGCATATAATGCCTGTAATGTGGTACGGATATCGTTAAAGTCGATTTCCTGCGCGTGCAGAGATCGCCCGGAGGTTTGGATGTGGTATTTGAGTTGCTGCGCCCGATCATTAGCACCATACTTGAGCTTGAGTGCCTTGGCCCAGATTCGGCGGGCGACTCTACCGATCACTGCATATTCTGGATCAATCCCATTGGAAAAGAAGAAGGAGAGATTGGGTGCAAATTCATTGATGGCCATCCCTCCGGAGAGGTAATATTCCAAATAGGTGAAGCCATTGGAGAGCGTCAGTGCAAGCTGGGTAATCGGGTTGGCGCCCGCCTCAGCGATGTGGTAGCCTGAGATGGATACGGAGTAAAAATTCCGTATCTGATGGTTATTAAAGTACTGCTGTACATCACCCATAAGGCGCAGGGAAAATTCGGTGGAAAAAATACAGGTATTCTGTGCCTGGTCTTCCTTCAAAATATCCGCCTGCACGGTACCACGAGCCTTGGAGAGAGTATCTTTCTTGATCTGTGCATAGACTTCTTGAGGGAGCACCTGATCACCAGTCACCCCCAGGAGCATCAGCCCTAGCCCATTATTTCCTTCCGGAAGGGCTCCTCGGTAGGTAGGTCTTGGAAGTCCTTTTTTGGCATAAATCGCATCAATCTGCGCATTAACCTGTTTTTCTAGGCCTTTCTCTTTAATGTATACCTCACATTGCTGATCGATCGCTGCATTCATAAAGAAGGCAGTCATTGTAGCAGCAGGTCCATTAATGGTCATCGACACGGAAGTCATGGGATGAATGAGATTGAAACCAGAATAGAGTTTCTTCGCATCGTCGAGGCAACAAATATTGACTCCTGCGTTTCCGATTTTACCATAAATATCGGGGCGGTAGTCCGGGTCTTCTCCGTAAAGTGTCACCGAGTCAAAGGCAGTGGACAGGCGCTTGGCCGGCATACCCTTGGAAAGGTAGTGGAAGCGCTTGTTGGTGCGCTCGGGTCCACCCTCTCCCGCAAACATGCGGGTAGGATCTTCACCTTCCCGCTTGAAAGGGAATACACCCGCGGTGTAGGGGAACTTGCCCGGCAGATTCTCGCGTAGTCCCCATTTTAGGAGCTCTCCCCAAGCCTGATAGGTAGGTAGGGCCACTTTGGAAATGCGGGAATCCGAAAGGGAGCTGTGGTAGGTTTTCACTTGAATCTCTTTGCCCCGAACGAGGTAGGTGTAGTGCTCGCCTCTATATCTCGCTGCCTCAGCAGGCCACTCTTCAAGCCATTTCTTGTTTTTAGGATCCAGATGCAAGGCTACTTGCGTGTACACCTCCTGAAGTTCCTTGAGGAGTCGATCTCGATCTGAAACCTGCGCAGTGGCAATGACCTCCATGGACTTTTGGATGGAATACAGCTGCTGAGCCACCTCTCCCTGCTCCTCCACCCAGCGGTCGTACTTCCGGTTCACTTCGGTGATCTCGCTCAGGTAGCGCATGCGTGCAGGAGGAATGATGTACACCTTTTCAGAGGTACCCATAGCCCCCTGAAAGTTACTTTTCCAATTTTCAAATTTTTGACCAAGACCGGCGACCACCAAGGCATAGAGTCGGTTCATACCCGGATCGTTGAATTGGGAAGCCATGGTCCCTACTACGGGCAAGTCTTCGTCTTCCGTTTCCCAGAGGTTGTGATTGCGTTTGTATTGCTTGCGCACGTCACGAAGCGCATCAAGTGCACCGCGCTTGTCAAATTTATTGAGAGCAATCAGGTCCGCAAAATCGAGCATGTCGATTTTCTCCAGTTGAGAGGCTGCCCCATACTCTGGCGTCATCACGTAGAGCGAAAGGTCAGAATGCTCGATGATCTCGGTGTCGGATTGCCCGATGCCAGAGGTTTCCAGGATGACCAAATCGTAGCCTGCCGCCTTGACCGTATCTACTGCATCCTGCACGTATTTGGAAAGGGCGAGATTGGACTGCCGGGTAGCCAAGGAGCGCATGTAGACGCGCGGATGGTGTATGGCATTCATGCGAATACGGTCACCAAGCAAGGCTCCGCCCGTCTTTCTTTTGGAAGGATCTACGGAGATGATGGCAACCCGCTTATCTTCAAAATCCATCAAGAATCGACGTACCAATTCGTCTACCAAGGAGGATTTTCCCGCTCCACCAGTACCTGTGATCCCCAGTACAGGTACAATGACCTTTTGACTGGCTTTTCTAATTTTTTCCAAGAGCGGAGCGGATCGTTCCGGAAAGTTTTCAAATGCCGAGATCACACGAGCCACTTGTCCTGTTTCCTTGATAGAAAGCTCCTTTTCGACATCCAAATCTCCTCCTAGTGGGAAATCGCAGGCCTCCACCAGGTGGTTGATCATGCCCTGCAGTCCCAACGCACGCCCATCGTCTGGGGAATAGATGCGTGTGATACCATAGTCATGGAGAAGGGTAATTTCTTCTGGTAAGATGGTCCCCCCTCCTCCTCCAAAAATTTTAATAGAAGAACCCCCTTTTTCTTGAAGTAGGTCGTACATGTATTTGAAAAATTCCACATGCCCCCCTTGGTAGGAGGTGATGGCAATGGCCTGCACATCTTCTTGGATGGCACAGTCTACAATTTCTTGAACGGAGCGATTGTGCCCCAGGTGGATCACCTCACAGCCCGTGGATTGGATGATGCGACGCATGATATTGATGGCGACATCGTGGCCGTCAAAGAGGGAGGCCGCCGTGACAATTCGGATATGGTGCTTGGGAAGATAATTCTCAGTAGGTAAAGTCATGTTTTTGGGTTCACTTCTAGCAAAAAGCACAATTCAGGTTCAAATTCTGCACTTTTTCTGTGTTTAAATATAGGAAAAACTAGCTGGAGCTCTCCTTATTTTATTTGGATTTACAAAATTTTATTTGGTTAAAAACATAACCCAGAATTCCAGGACTGAGGTTTACCACGTTTTAAAAGAGGTAAAATTTCTGCTTCTATTTTGAAATCTAGCCCTTCTCCTTAGTTTAGTGGATTAATATCTCCTGCCCAAGCCATGTCCTCTAAAACCTACGCCTTCTTTATCTCTCTCACTGCCGCCCTAGGTGGCTTTTTGTTTGGCTTTGACACTGCCGTCATTTCGGGTGCCGAGCGAGCCATCCAAGAAGTCTGGAAATTAAACGACTGGGTACACGGCTTGGCCATTGCTTCAGCCCTATACGGCACGGTAATCGGCGCCCTGCTAGGTGGCATCCCCGCCGAAAAGATGGGTAGGAAAAAGAGCCTTCTCTGGATTGGACTCTTCTATTTTATCTCTGCCGTAGGCTCTGGGATAGCCTGGGATGTAAATTCATTCACCTTCTTCCGATTTTTAGGGGGCTTGGGAGTAGGTGCCTCCTCTGTAGTGGCTCCCATGTACATTTCCGAGATCGCTCCGGCCAAAAGCCGCGGTCTACTCGTAGCTCTGTATCAATTTAACATTGTGTTTGGCATCGTGATGGCCTACGTATCCAACTATTGGATTGGTACCGCTGGCATACCAGAAGACTGGAGATGGATGCTTGGTGTGGAAGCGATACCGGCTATTCTATACACGGTATTAATTATCCGAATTCCAGAAAGCCCACGCTGGTTGATCACCAAATTCAATGATCTGACCAAGGCTCGAGCCATCCTAACCCGAACCGATCCAGAAGGCGTGGAAGAAACACTACGATTGGCATTGGCCGAGAGTCAATCCGCCCAAGCCAAGAATTCCTCTGGATTTGGCATCCTTTTTCGCCCACAGTACTTATCCTGTACGCTGCTAGCCATCGCCATTGCTTTTTTCAACCAAGTCTCTGGTATCAATGCAATTATCTATTTTGCCCCTCGAGTTTTTGAAATGGCGGGAATTTCTACTGAAAACGCCTTGATCTCCACCATCGGCATCGGCTTAGTCAACCTGTTTGCCACCTTCTTTGGACTATACCTCATCGACCGAATCGGTCGTAAAAAATTGATGTACATCGGTTCCTTCGGATACATCATCTCCCTTACCCTAATGGCTTATAATTTTCTTGGCCCAGGTATCCCAAGCTTTTGGTTGCCCATCTTCGTTTTTGGATTTATCGCCTCCCATGCCGTGGGTCAGGGTTCGGTAATCTGGGTATTTATCTCCGAAATGTTCCCCAACGAACTCCGAGCTTATGGCCAATCCCTGGGTTCCTTTACCCACTGGATCTTGGCAGCTGTGATTGCAAATGTATTCCCCTTCTTTGCTAATCAATTTGGTCCAGGCTACATCTTCGCATTTTTCTGCCTAATGATGGTAGTGCAACTGGCATGGGTCCGGTTTGCCATGCCTGAAACGAAGGGGAGATCCCTGGAAGAAATTCAACAAGCATTACAAAAAAACAATGTCTGAACCCGTCGTACTCTTCGGAGAAATGCTTTGGGACTGCCTTCCTACAGGAGCAGTCCCGGGTGGCGCGCCCATGAATGTAGCATTACACTTGCACCAATTGGGTCTTCCTACCCGATTGATCTCTGCCGTGGGAAAAGATGGCGATGGGGAAAAACTGCTAGACTTCCTGCGTTCCTTTAACCTCCCCTTGGATTTGGTTCAAGTTCTGGAGAAACAGGCTACTTCTAAGGTAGTGGTAGACAGCAGTAATATAGAAAATATTCGCTACGATATCCTTGCTCCTGTGGCTTGGGACTTTTTGACATGGTCCCCCGAGCAAGACCAAATCGTAGCCGAGGCAGATGCCTTTTTATTCGGTACGCTGGGCGCACGTCACCCCGAAAGTTTGGCCACGCTGCTCAAGTTGCTCCGCCACCCTACCCTTCGAATTTTTGATGCCAACCTGAGGCCTCCACACTATTCTTTTGACGTAATTGAGACGCTGCTGGGCTACACAGACATCCTCAAAATCAACGAAGACGAGTTGGAAGTGTTTGCAGCGCACTTTGGCACCGAAGCCACCATTCCTGGCCTCTGTGGCTATTTGGATCAGCAGTACCCCATTTCCATCATCTGCATCACCCGTGGATCAAAAGGTGCCGCCATCTACCAAAAAGGATCGATTGTGGTACACCCAGGGTATAAAGTAGCCCTCCAAGATTCGATCGGTGCGGGAGATGCATTTTTGAGTGGATTTATCAAAACCTACCTGGAAGAAAAATCCCCAGAGGAAATCATCGATTTTGCCTGCAAGCTAGGTGGCTATGTCGCTACTCAAAAAGGTGGAGCACCAAGGTATTCGGAGGAGGATGTGCTAAGGGAGATACGGTAATTATTTTAAAATTGCTTGAACAATTACCTACCTTCCCCAGTAAATAATATCTCCCTTCAGATTTATTAATTTGGAGGAGAAGCCAATGCCCTCTATTTTTAGCCCTTCATTTAGGGTACCGTTTCCCTAAACCTCACTTTTATGTCAAAAAATCTTGTCATTGTAGAATCCCCCGCCAAAGCAAAAACCATTGAAGGTTACCTGGGAAAGGACTTTAAGGTTGCCTCCAGCTACGGCCACGTGAGGGATCTTCCCAAAGGTGACAAGGCGATCGATGTCAAAAATCGATTCAAACCTACCTACGAGGTTACGGCAGATAAAAAAGAGGTGATCAAAAACCTAAAGTCTTTGGTGAAGGATGCCGAAATGGTCTATCTAGCCAGTGACGATGACCGCGAAGGAGAAGCCATTTCCTGGCACTTAAAAGAAGTTTTGAAGTTGGAGGAGCAGAATTGCAAGCGCATCGTCTTTCGGGAGATCACCAAAAATGCAATAATCAAAGCCATCGAAAATCCACGCGGCATCGACTACGACCTCGTGAATGCCCAACAGGCAAGACGCATCTTAGACCGATTGGTGGGCTTTGAACTTTCACCCATTCTTTGGAAAAAAATAAAGACTGGACTTTCTGCAGGACGCGTACAGTCTGTGGCGGTTCGCTTGATTGTGGAGCGCGAGCGGGAGATTGAAGCGCACAATTCCAAATCTGCTTTCCGGATCACCGCGCGCTTTGAGGTGGAAGGCAAGTCCTTCCAGGCCGAGTTGCCTAAGAAATTTGAAACCAAGGCCGAAGCCGAGGCTTTTCTCAAAAATTGCTTGGAGGCGAGTTTCTCCGTAGCCAACCTAGAGAAAAAGCCAGCCAAAAAGAGCCCTGCAGCTCCATTTACTACTTCTACGCTACAGCAGGAGGCTTCCCGCAAACTCTATTTCTCTGTGGCACAGACCATGTCTGTAGCACAGAAATTGTACGAAGCGGGAAAGATTAGCTACATGCGTACCGACAGCACCAACTTGTCTCAGGATGCCTTGGCCGCAGCCAAGTCTGCCATCGAACAGGCTTTTGGAGCCAGCTACCATACCCAGCGAAAGTTCGCTACCAAAAACGAAAGTGCCCAAGAAGCACACGAAGCGATTCGCCCCACCGATTTTTCTGTTCCCCAGGTTTCCGGAGACCGCAACGAGCAGCGCTTATACGAGTTAATCTGGAAGCGAGCCATTGCCTCCCAGATGAGCGATGCGGCCTTGGAACGCACCACCATCACCGTAGGCATTTCCAATTCCCCCTTGCAACTGCAAGTGACTGGGGAAGTGATCACCTTCGATGGATTTTTGAAGGTGTACTTGGAAGATACGGATGAGGAACCGGAAGATGAGGAAAGTGGTAATACTTCCCTGCTCCCTCCAATGAAAGTGGGACAGGAATTGCGCTTGAAAGAAATGAAAGGTCGCGAAACCTTCACCCGACCTGCCCCACGCTACACGGAAGCTTCTTTGGTGAAAAAGTTGGAAGAGTTAGGCATCGGCCGACCTTCTACCTACGCCCCCACCATTTCCACCATCCAAAAGCGCGACTACGTAAATAAAGAAGCTCGAGAAGGTATTTCTCGTGGCTACGTGGAAATGGTTATTTCGGGTGGGGAATTTAAAGAGGCACGCAAATCAGAAATTACGGGAGCGGAGAAAAATAAGCTCTTCCCTACCAATATAGCCATGGTCGTCAATGACTTTTTAGTTGAGCATTTTCCAAATGTGATCGACTTCCACTTTACCGCCAAGGTAGAGAAGGAGTTTGATGAGATTGCATCTGGAGGCCAAGATTGGCAAGACATGATTGACGCGTTTTACGGTAAGTTTCATCACAGTGTGGAAAAAACCCAGCAAGTATCTCGTCAAGATATCAATACGAGCCGAAGCTTAGGGATACATCCCGTATCGGGTAAACCAATTTTTGCACGATTGGGTAAATTTGGACCTTTGGTACAGATTGGTGATAATGACGACGAAGAAAAGCAGTTTGCTAGCTTGAAGAAAGGACAGTTTATTGAAAACCTCAGCCTAGCCGATGCCTTGGAATTATTTAAGCTTCCACGAGAGGTCGGCGTATTTGAGGATAAAAAGATGATCGCTGCTTTAGGAAGATTTGGCCCCTACATCAAGCACGAATCGGCTTTCTATTCCTTGCAAAAGGAACAAGACCCCATGGTCATTACCGAGGAGGAAGGCATCCAATTAATTTTGGCTAAGCGGGAGTCTGATGCAAATAAGCAGATCAAAATTTTTGTGGAAAATCCAGAGATCCAGTTGTTGAACGGACGCTGGGGCCCATATATCAAGATGGGGAAAAATAATTACAAAATCCCGAAAGGCAAGGAAGCCTCAGACCTGACCTATGCTGAGACGCTCGACATCATCGAATCCCAATCCGATACCAATAAGAAAAAAGGGCGGTTTGCAGCGAAGAAGAAGTAAATTCTAGTAAACTCCAGGCTCATACCATTCCTAGACCTAAAAATCGCCCTTAACCCCTTTTTAAAGGGGGAGTCCTCCAAATTGCTCCTCAAAAATTAGGTTGGAAAGGATGCTTTAATTTTTCAATTTCTACTCCAATTTTTTGGATAGCAGGATGCAATTCCCCCTTGAAAGGGGGAGAGGGGGATTCTTTTATAAACGGCAGAT
>JAQCJI010000019.1 GCA_027593175.1 Bacteroidota bacterium
GCAACTCGGGGATACGCGGGTGGTAGAATTTCGTAAGACAGGAACTAAAATCCTAATGGTGCACAAAAATTACGATTACAGAGCCTATACCAAAAACGCATATGAAGCCAAATCCATCCAAGATGCTTTTTCAGAGTCCGCCCTATGGGGATTTGAAGTGGTGAAAGCCGAAGGTAGTACCTACCTTGTGGACGCGACAAACTTCTTCCTACAAGATGCACATGGGGTCAGTGAAACACTTGCAAGAACACGGCAAGGCAACTACAAAGTCGATCCAAGTCGCTCTGGATTATATTATCCCACTACCAAAAACTTCCCTAAAAACACGGAAGTTGAAGCCAGCATCACCCTGACAGGAACTGGTGCAGGAGCAAATTTACGTTCGGTGACTCCCAGTCCGGATGCAGTATCCGTACGAATGAGGCATTCTTTTATTGAGTTGCCCCCATTGTATGCAACGCGTGAATTTGATCCTAGAGCTGGCTATTTCTTTATCAGCTACCAAGATTATACCACCCCCATTGATCAACCTTTGGTTAAGCGTTTTATCTCTAGACACCGATTGGAGAAAAAGAATCCCAATGCAGCCGTTTCTGAGGTGGTGGAACCCATAGTATACTATCTAGATCGTGGCACTCCAGAGCCCGTGGCAAGTGCTCTGATTGAAGGGGGAAATTGGTGGGCGCAAGCCTTCGAAGCCGCCGGGTTTAAAAATGCATTCCGGGTAGAACTTGCCCCAGAGGGTATGGACCTAAGCGATGTACGCTATAATGTAATCCAATGGATCCATCGCTCTACCCGAGGCTGGTCCTATGGGTCTAGCATCCAAGACCCGCGTACAGGCGAAATCATCAAGGGGCAGGTATCACTCGGTTCACTACGTGTACGGCAGGATTACCTCATCGCCCAAGGTTTGTTACAGCCTTTTGAGAAAGGAAATACGGCAGATCCAAAATTGATGGAGTTTGCATTAAATCGCCTCAAGCAACTTTCTGCACATGAAATTGGTCACACCATCGGATTGGCACATAGCTATGCAACCTCTGCTACAGGTCGATCTTCTGTCATGGATTATCCTCACCCACTGATTAAAGAAAATGAAAAGGGGGAACTTGACTTTGAGAATGCTTATGACCTAAAAATTGGAGAATGGGATAAGTTGGCCATTACCTACGGCTATGGACAACCGGCTGCAAACCAAAGTGAACAGGAGTTTTTAGAAAAAACACTCCAAGCGACCTATGCGGCAGGATATGAATTTATTACCGATTTAGATTCAAGAAACCCAAGTGGTGTACATCCTCGCTCACACCTCTGGGACAATGGTGCTTCTGCTCCAGAAGAACTGAAACGGATGTTAAGCTTACGCGAAAAACGAATGAAAACCTTTGGTCTTAATGCCATTAAAACAGGAGAACCACAAGCAGTCTTGGAAGAGGTATTTGTTCCGCTTTATCTCATGCACCGGTACCAGCTAGAGGCAACCAGCAAGTTGGTAGGTGGGCTCGACTATACCTACAAAATCAAAGGAGATAATCAATCGAATCAACAGTGGATATCTTCAAAGAATCAAATTGAGGCATTGGATGCGCTCTTGCTTTCTATTAGCCCTGCGCAATTGGAAGTTCCTGCCTCTATTTTGGCATTAATTCCCCCACGACCTTATGGGTATAATAAAAACAGAGAAACCTTTCCTTCTCGTACAGGGCCTATTTTTGACCCGATCGCTCCAGCAGAAAATGTCGTAGATGCCACCTTCTCCTTTCTTTTTGAATCAGGAAGAGTAAATCGAATTTACTTGCAGCAGCTCCAAAATACCTCCTTACCTGGATTGGAAGCCGTACTCACCAAGGTGCGTACACAGGTATTCAGCAATACAATGCCAGTTGGTCTGGGAGCTGAGATTAAACTCATGACTGAAGCGAAACTGGTGGATCACTTGATTGCTCTATCGAAAAATGGTTCTACTTCACAGACTGTCCGTGCACTAGTTCGTCAAGAACTTCGTCGGCTTAATTCTTCTGCCAATCTTTCCTCCAGTCTTTTGCAAGCTCACCGGGATTACCTACGACAAAAAATAGATACCTATCTCAGTTTACCGGAGGAACTAACCCCTCAGCAGCTCCTCGCCATCCCAGACGGTGCTCCTATTGGCATGGAAAGTATGACTTGTGACTTTCAATAATGACAATTAAGGCCAGGAATTCCTGGCCTTAGCTTTTTTATAGCAGGAGCTGGGGAAAATGCCTAAAATTTGGGTAAAAATCCCCTAAAATAGCTAATTTTGGGATTGTATTTCGTATAAATTAATTGATTACCTCCTTCGAATTCATGAGCAATCCCTTACTTTCTGCATTCAACACCCCCTTTTCTACAGCTCCATTTTCAGATATTTCACCCAGCCACTTTCAACCTGCATTTATTGAGGCTATAGCAGAGACAAAAAAAGAAATTGAAGCAATCAAAGCGGTGACACTACCTAACTTCGAAAATACGGTAGAGGCATTGGAAAAAAGCGGGAAGCACCTTGGAGTGATTTCCTCTATTTTTTTCAATCTGAATTCAGCTGAAACCAACGAGGACATCCAAAAATTAGCTCGGGAAATCTCTCCCCTCCTAACAACCCATGCCAATGATATTTTATTGGATCAAAAGTTATTTCAACGTATTGAAGAGGTTTTTGAGCAAAAGGAGCATCTTTCCCTTACTACTGAACAAACTACTCTCCTAGAAAAAACCTACAAGTCCTTTGTACGGAATGGTGCCCAGTTGGGAGAAACTGATGCTACCAAGCTTCGGGAAATTGACCAGGAACTTGCCCAACTTAGTCTTCAATTTGGAGAGCATGTATTGGCGGAAACCAATCGATTTGTCCACCTAGTGGATAATTTGAGCGAACTCGAGGGTCTTCCTCAGGGAGCATTGGAAGCTGCAGCGCAACTCGCAGAAGAAAAGGGGCATTTGGCCCGTTGGGCTTTTACCTTGGACTACCCATCCTACATCCCCGTGATGACTTATGCCAAAAATCGAAGTCTCCGTAAGACGCTATTTATGGCCTTCAATACCAAGTGCGCAAAAGGCGATGCCTTAGACAACCAGGAGATTATTCGGCAACTTGTGACCCTTAAGCAGCAGCGCGCTAATCTTTTGGGATACGAAAGCCATGCCCACTTTACCTTGGAAGAACGAATGGCTAAAAGTTCAGATACTGTTATGGAGTTTCTCCAATCACTTTTGGAAAAGGCCAAACCCAAAGCGCAACTCGAAGTAAAAGAAGTCGCTGCATTGGCAAAAAATCATGAGCAGTTGGAGGTACTTGAAAAATGGGATTTTGCTTACTATTCCGAATTACTGAAGAAAGAAAAGTATGCACTCGATGAAGAAGTACTTCGTCCATATTTCAGTTTAGAAAATGTGATTTCAGGCGTATTTGAAACAGCTTCACGCCTATTTGGCCTTCGCTTTGTCAAAAATTTAGCCATCCCAGTCTACCATCCTGAGGTTACTACGTATGAGGTATACGACCGAGAAAATCTCTTTCTATCTGTTTTTTATGCAGACTTTTTCCCAAGACCTGGAAAACGAAATGGAGCTTGGATGACCTCCTACCGAGGACAATTTAAGGAAGAAAATGTGGACCACCGACCACATATCTCAATCGTCTGTAACTTCACCAAGCCTACCAAAACCAGTCCAAGCTTACTCACCTTCAATGAGGTGACAACCCTTTTCCATGAATTTGGACATGCATTGCATGGCATGCTGGCAAGGGGAGTTTACGAAAGCTTATCGGGCACAAGCGTGTATTGGGATTTTGTGGAACTGCCTTCTCAAATCTTTGAAAACTGGTGTTATGAAAAAGAGTGCCTAGATCTTTTTGCGCGACATTACCAAACTGGAGAAGCTATACCGGCTGAGCTCGTAGAAAAAATAAAGAAAGCTGCAAATTTTCAGCAGGGTTACATGACCCTACGGCAGCTAAGCTTTGCATTGCTAGACATGGCCTACCATAGCCAAAGTCCCAACCAAATTAGAGACATCAAAGCCTTTGAAAATGAAACTTTAAAGGAAACCGAATTACTTCCTTCAGTAGAAACTACTCGAATAAGCACCAGTTTCTCCCATATTTTTCAAGGCGGTTATGCTGCAGGGTATTACAGCTACAAATGGGCAGAGGTCCTGGATGCAGATGCCTTTGAATTATTTCAAGAGAAGGGTGTATTTGATCCCACAACTGCCATTTCCTTTGAACGGAATATTCTTTCCGCGGGAGGTAGCGAACATCCTTCCCTTTTGTATGCTAGATTTAGAGGACGAGCTCCAAAACCTGATGCGCTACTGAAGCGTAATGGACTCGTATCCAAGTAAATTAAGCTTGAAAAATCCAGTTACCCGGATAATAGCGAATGTTAGTAAAGCATCACCTTACTTATTCAAGAACTATTTCTTTCTAACGCATCTTGTTGATGGAAGCGTGATTCATTTTAAAGCTAGGAAATATAATTAGCCTCATTTCTAGGCTAATTCTTTCTGTTAGATTTAATTTAGAGTACCAAATAAGATCTGAACCAAGAATCTTATTTTTTGGGCCTCTTTAGAGAACTTTTCAAATTATCTGCCTTCACCAAGCCTTTTACCTTACTTTTGGAAAAGAATTATTGAGCAAATTTACCTAGCCTTTTTCTGATGATAAAAAACCAAATTAGTATTGTCGTTTTTCTCTCTTTCCTATGGGTGAGTTGCGACAGTTTAGAAGATAAAAAAGGCAGATTCCTTCTCAAAGGCAATGAGAAAATGGAAGAAAATGATCCAAAAACTGCCCTTGGATTTTATGAAGAAGCAATTGCATTGGATTCCAATTTTAGTGATGCCTACTACAATAAAGGGATGGCCCACCTCCGATTAAATCAACTTGAGGAAGCCATTCAAGATTTCAGCAAAGCGATTCAAAAAAATCCAACCTATGTAGATGCGGTATTTCAGCGAGGTCTCGCTTACCTAGATTTAGGTGCCAATTACAATGCAAAAGAGGATGCAAACCGTATGGTGTCGCAAAGCCCATCCGATTGGAGATCCTATTTTTTGGTAGGCCTCACCGAAGAGAAACTTAAAAACTATCCGGAAGCACTCCAATCCTTTCAAAAAGCTTCTGAACTAGCTCCTGAAAATTCGGACCTTTTGGTGAACCAAGCGACCGTTCGCTACTACCAAAAGGAGTATGAGGAAGCAAAGTCCCTGTTAGTAAATGCTGAGGAAATCAATCCACTCGAGCCTAACTTACACAACTTGAGGTCCATGATTTATTTTGAAGAGAAAAATTACAAAGGGGCAGTTCAGGCAGTAGAAAAAGCCATCACTTTGGACAATCGACAGGCCTATTTTTATAACAATCACGGTTTATATCTGCTCTATCTAAGTCAATTGGAAGAAGGACTTACTTTAATCAATCAAAGTTTGGCAATGGATTCCAAAAACCCATTTGCACTTCGAAACAAAGGCATCTATTACACCCTCCGTGGAGATAAAGTAAGCGCCTTAAGTTATTTGGAGGAATTGGCAATTAGCCATCCCGGTTTGGACTTAGTCAACGAATACCTTGCCAAAGCCAAGTCTTTGTAAGAATTTGAGGGCTAAAATCACCTCTTTATATCCCAAATTTAACCTAAAAAAGCCCGAATCAGGAATTTGTCATTTGATTTAATTGGCTGTTCCCATTGGCCCAAGAATAGCCGAAATTTCCTCATAGCATGACCCAATATCCACGCACATCGTGTGTGTGTCCGAAAGTAGTCTCCTCTTGCTACATCTTCAAGGAACGAATAGCTTGTTTTGAAATAATCAGAGAATAATGGAGGGCACACTCAAGCTTTTTTACAAAAAAAAAGCCATAACGAATTTCTCATTACGGCTTTACTTGAATTTGGTTTAGTTAAACTTTTACCTTGATCAAATTTAAAGCACTTCCAGCCTTAAACCATTCGATTTGTCCTTTATTGTAGGTATGGTTGGCCACAACTTTATCACTGCTACCATCGAAATGATGGAAGATCAATTCCAAAGGCTTGGCAGGAGCAAAACTCGTCAACCCGTTGATTTCGATCACATCGTTTTCCTGAATCAAGTCATAGTCTGAGGGATTAGCGAAAGTTAGCGCCAGCATTCCTTGCTTTTTCAAATTGGTTTCATGAATTCGAGCAAAGGACTTTACTAGAATAGCTCTTACTCCAAGGAACCTTGGTTCCATAGCGGCATGCTCTCGGGAAGATCCTTCTCCATAGTTTTCATCGCCAACGACAATAGAACCAATTCCTTCAGCCTTGTAAGCACGTTGGGTTGCAGGTACCTCACCATAAGCACCAGTAAGTTGATTTTTAACCAAGTTAGTAGCTTCATTGAACGCATTTATAGCTCCTATTAGCATGTTATTGGAAATATTATCCAAATGGCCTCGGTACTTCAACCACGGGCCTGCCATTGAAATGTGGTCCGTAGTACATTTCCCTTTGGCTTTGATTAATAATTTTAACCCTTTAAGGTCCGCACCCTCCCAAGCAACAAATGAATCCAAAAGCTGCAATCGATCAGATGTAGGCGATACCAATACTTGTACCCTAGATCCATCTGCTGCAGGAGCCTGATAGCCAGCATCTTCAACAGCAAACCCTTTGGTTGGCAGTTCCAATCCTTTAGGCTCTTCCAATCGTACTTGATTACCCTCTGCATTGGTAAGCGTGTCTGTAAGTGGGTTAAAAGTCAGGTCACCGGCAATAGCTAAAGCAGTTACAATTTCGGGTGACGCTACAAAGGCATGCGTGTTGGGATTACCATCTGCTCGCTTCGCAAAATTTCGGTTGAATGAAGTGATAATGGAGTTCTTTTCTTGTTTTTCAGCTCCATGTCTCGCCCACTGTCCAATACAAGGTCCACAGGCATTGGCAAGCACCACCCCGCCCATCTTGTCGAAGGTATCCAAAAACCCATCTCGGGCTACAGTAAAGCGAACTTGTTCAGATCCTGGAGTAATGGTGTACTCAGATTTGGCAATCAATTTTTTATCTACTGCCTGCTGCGCCAAGGAAGCAGCTCTAGAGATATCTTCATAAGAGGAGTTGGTACATGAGCCGATGAGGCCCACATCCAATTTTGCTGGCCAACCGTTTTCTCTGACGGCAGCAGCGAATTTAGAAATTGGCCAGGCCAAATCCGGTGTAAATGGACCATTTACATGGGGTTCTAGTTCAGAAAGATTAATTTCAATCACCTGATCGAAGTAAAGTTCTGGTTGGGCATATACTTCTGGGTCACCAGTTAGGTGTTCTGCGATGTTATTTGCTAACGCTGCAATATCAGAACGGCCTGTGCCCGATAAGTAGGCTGCAGATTTTTCGTCGTAACCAAAAATTGAAGTGGTAGCACCAATCTCGGCACCCATGTTACAGATTGTTCCTTTCCCAGTGGCAGATAGGGAACGAGCTCCTTCTCCAAAATATTCTACAATAGCGCCTGTTCCACCTTTTACGGTAAGGATTCCAGCTACTTTCAAGATCACATCTTTTGCGGCCGTCCAACCGGATAGCTTGCCAGTTAACTTTACGCCAATCAATTTTGGAAACTTTAGTTCCCATGGCAAACCAGCCATCACGTCACAGGCATCTGCACCACCCACGCCGATTGCAATCATACCCAAACCACCTGCATTCGGAGTATGGGAATCAGTACCAATCATCATTCCCCCTGGGAATGCATAGTTTTCCAATACCACCTGGTGGATAATCCCAGCCCCTGGCTTCCAAAAACCAATGCCATACTTATTTGATACAGAGGCAAGAAAATCATACACCTCTTTATTTTTGTCTTTTGCTTTGCTCAAGTCTTTGTCTGCACCAATTTCAGCTTGAATCAAGTGATCACAGTGAACAGTAGAAGGTACTGCAACCTGAGAGCGACCGGCCTGCATAAATTGCAACAAGGCCATCTGTGCGGTGGCATCTTGCATAGCTACTCGATCGGGTTGAAAATCTACATAGGAGGTTCCTCTTTTAAATACCTGACTAGCAGTCCCTTCACTCAAGTGAGCGTAAAGAATTTTTTCAGTCAATGTAAGCGGTTTGCCCACAACCTTTCTTGCCGCTGCAATACGACCAAGCGTTTGTGCATAAACCTCTTTGATCATTTCGATATCAAAAGCCATTGTTTTGTATAGTTTATGGATTAAATGATTCAAATTTCCGACTGCGAATATAGGGAAAAGCATCAAAAAAGGTAACGAAAATACCGCTTAAAGGGTTACTCTAAGAAAGCAGTATACTAAACTTTGCCAAGCCAGATCCCCTTAAAATAAATAAAATTGGATCGAAAGGAATCAAGTTATTGCCTCCCTATTTCAATTACCCAAAGTACCAAGGAAGTGAAGGGTATCCACCCCATCCGCATAGTCCCAAGGTAGCGGACATTGCGTTTGACCAAAGGAAATAATTCCCGTTATATCCAGCGCCGGACTACCTACCACACATTGAATCTTGGAATTCAGGTCTTGCAACTTGGTTTTTAGCTCTTGATCGTCAGAATAAATTTCATAAAAAAGCACGCCTATCGGCGAAACCAAATCACTAGATTCCTTTAGCAATAGAAACCCATTGTCTAAATGTGGCGTTCGATTGACCAAATAAATTGATTTATTGTATTCGTAATTATTGAAGTACTTATGGTGATTAGCTACCCATGCAAAGGATTCAAGTGCCTCCAACAAGTGGGTTAATTGTGCTAGATTTTTGACAAACACCTTGGATACATTTCTACAGCCTAGCCCGAAGTAATCAAAAATATCGTTTCCCAAAGCCTCTAAATCCACTTTGGACTCATCCCCTTGAAGAATAGCCACAGAACTTCGGTTCGCACGAATGAGGTGAGGATACTTCCAAAAGTAATAATTGAAATACCGTGCTGAGTTGTTACTACCTGTTGCGATATATGCCTGCTTGTTTTTCAACATATCTTCGATTTGTATTCGATCTGAAAAACGTGGCTCAATCAATTTCAATTGGTGAATCATCCATAAAGGAAAAGCTGTATCCTGAGAGCTCAGCTTGATACAAGCACAATGTCCAGAAATTAAAACTGAAAGAATATCATGAAAGCCCACAGCTGGTATATTGCCTGCAAGCATCAACCCCACCTGATTGGGGGTATGTGGGTCTTTTATTTCGTAGGGTGCTACCCATTTTTCCAAAGCTTTGGCATCTAGCAGGACTCGAATCCCTTGTATTGCTTGCTCTAAAAAGCGGTGGATAAACCAAGGATTCTGATTTTCTGCCTGTTGAAAGAGTGTTATTTTTTCATCTTCCGATAAGTTGGAAAGACGAATACCTAGTTGATTAAACGCTGAAATTCGATCAGAAAGTGTGAAATCTGAGTTCATTTTACAAAGGTATCCAAAAAAAAGCCCACGGATAAAATTAAAATTAATTAGTGTGACAACATTTTTATTGCGAAGGTGTTGAGGAGATTGTAACTTTGAAATCAAATTTGACTACTTATGGCAATAATGATTACAGACGAATGCATCAATTGCGGTGCCTGCGAACCTGAATGCCCAAATACGGCAATTTATGAAGGAGGAGTAGAATGGACGTGGGCTGGAGGCACCAATCTAAAAGAAGTATCCCTCCCAGACGGTGACGTTATAGCCGGTTCGTCCAGGCAAACTCCTGTTTCTGATGAATTCTATTACATCGTATCTGAGAAGTGCACCGAGTGTAACGGTTTTCATGAGGAGCCGCAGTGTGCTGCAGTATGTCCGGTAGACTGCTGTGTAGATGATCCTGACCACCGAGAGAGCGAAGAAATATTGCTTGCTAGAAAAGCATTCTTACACGACGAATAATTTTATAAGATAATTGAGTTGGGCCGATTCTGAATAGAATCAGCCCTTTTTTTCATACTCATCTAAGAATGCTAGCCCATATTCAGACTTATTTTTAATTCTCCTCGATCGCATTTTTTCAAAAGCTACTCTCCTAAAAATCAAAAGAATAGTTTACTTAATCTTCGAGAATCCTTCCATTTATTACTTATACAATTGTTTAACCTTTTAAGGTTTATAACAGATTTAAAACAACTTGTACTCTATTATTGACAGATTTTTTTAAAAAAGCAGTCCTGGATTTTGAATTCTAAGTTGCTTTTAACTTATCTTACATTTAATATTTTAACATCCCAACCATTAATCCCTAGAACATTGGAAGATCACCGAGGATACGATAGAGAAGAAATTTTCTCAAAAAAAGTAAAAGCAGGTAAGCGAACCTATTTTTTTGACATTAAGGCAACCCGGGGAAACGATTATTACTTGACCATCACTGAAAGTAAACGAAGAATAGATGGAGATAACTGCAGTTATGAAAAGCACAAAATCTTTTTGTACAAAGAAGATTTCTTCAAATTTGTGAATGCATTGAATGAAGCGGTTGATCATGTGAAAACCGATTTGCTTCCTGATTTCAATTTTGAGCAATTTGAAAACGAAGATTCTGAAAACGAAGTTAATAATGACCTTCGTTGGGAATAATCCAATAAAAGAGCATTAGGGTTACACACCTTATTCCAATATATTTGAGGAAGCTTTTGCCTCCTTTTCTTTTGCGTCTATGCAGCGGTTTTTCGTATACCTGATTCTTTCCTTAGTCACTTTCCTGGTATTTGGTTCGTATTTTTCTGCTATTTCCCTGTATTTAGTCACCTCGCTAATCTTAGCTGCATTACTAAGGCCACTCACCAATAAGATCAATGAAGTGCATATCTTAGGCCAGCACATCCCTCGAGGGATTGCCATTCTAGCGTCTTATGCTACTATGGTTTCTACCGTCTTTTTACTTGGTCTACTCTTTTTCCCATTAATCAATCGCCAAGTTATAGTATTGAGCGATCTGGATTTGGAAAGCATTTACCTCCAACTTGAAGTTCCATTGGAAAAGCTTGAACGGTTTTTATTGAAGTACCAACTCATTGATAACAAACAAGGTATTTTAATTGAAGAACTGCGGTTTTCTATTCAAGAACCTCTGAAGAAGTTTAATATTGGTGGATTTATTACAGGCGCAATTTCAATAACCAGCAATATATTTATTGGCACCTTGGCAGTAGCCTTCATCTGCTTTTTCCTACTATTCGAAAATGGCTTGCTTCGTAGAAATCTTTTAAATCTTATTCCAAACGCCTACTTCGAGCTATCGGTAGCCACCTTTACCAAAGTTGAAAAATTACTTTCGAATTACCTTTTTGGATTACTACTTCAGGTTTTGGCTATTTTTCTCCTTGCCGCTTTCGGCCTTAGCCTATCAGGTGTAGAATATGCATTGACAATCGCGTTGTTTGCGGCCATCGCCAACCTTATTCCCTATGCAGGTCCGATTTTAGGGATCATTTTTGGTATTTTGGTTGGAATTACTACCGAGGATTTTACGATAGACAGCGACTACAGCTTTTTTCTTTTTAAAATTATTTCTGTGTTTGCAGCGGTTCAAATCACAGACAATGTTCTGCTGCAGCCACTTATTTTTTCCAAATCAGTAAAAGCACATCCCCTTGAAATATTTGTTATTATCTTTGCCGGAGCAAAAATCGCAGGAATCCTAGGGATGATATTTGCAATACCCGTATACACCATTTTCAGAGTATCGGTATTGGAATTTTATAGTGGGTACAAGTCCTACAAAATATTTAAAATTAAAGTAACGAATTAATGGCATTACAATGTGGCATAGTAGGTCTCCCCAATGTGGGCAAATCTACCTTGTTTAATGCGCTTTCAAGCGCTAAAGCAGAAGCAGCTAACTTCCCTTTTTGTACCATAGAACCCAATTTAGGGGTGATATCGGTTCCTGATTCTAGACTTCAAGAACTAGAGGAACTCGTAAATCCTCAGCGGGTAGTCCCTACCATCATCGAGTTTGTAGATATTGCAGGACTAGTGAAAGGCGCTTCCAAAGGAGAAGGATTAGGCAATAAGTTTCTTGCCAACATACGCGAGGTGGATGCCATTATTCATGTAATCCGCTGCTTTGAAGACAACAACATTGTTCATGTTGCTGGTGGAGTAGATCCCCTATTTGACAAGGAGGTCATCGACACTGAACTTCAACTTAAGGATCTGGAGTCGGTAGAAAAAAAGATTCAGCGAAGCGAAAAAATGGCCAGGTCCGGAGATGCCAAAGCAAAAAGAGAATTGGAAACTTTACTCCAATTTAAAGAAGGGCTTACCTCAGGCCTTAATGCACGCGCCATTGAAGTGGAAAAAGAAGATTTAGAGGCCGTAAGGGACCTTTATTTACTCACTATAAAGCCTGTTCTTTATGTTGCCAATGTGGATGAGGCAAGTATACATATAGGCAATGCCTTTGTAGACCGCTTACGTGAAAAAGTGAAGGAGGAACAAGCAGATGTCATTGTACTCTGCGCCGCCATCGAATCTCAAATCGCTGAATTTGAAGACCCTGAAGAAAAAGAACTATTTTTAGTAGAGTATGGACTCAAAGAAAGTGGACTGAACCGTTTGATTTATGGAGCATACACCCTACTTAATCTAATTACTTACTTTACTGCTGGTGTACAAGAGGTTCGTGCTTGGACCATTCGAAAAGGATGGAAGGCCCCTCAGGCTGCTGGTGTGATTCACACCGACTTCGAAAGGGGATTTATCAAAGCAGAAGTAATTCGCATCGCCGACTATAAACAATTTAAAACGGAAGTGGGTTGTAGAGATAGCGGCAAAATATCCATAGAGGGCAAGGAATATATAGTCCAAGATGGTGATATTATGCATTTTAGGTTCAATGTTTGAGTTAAAATAAAAAATAAGTTTAGATTTGCAAACTCAATCTTAAATTCAAAGAATTAGAGCTGCTAAGATTATTATTGTTTTATTTTTATAATCGTGAGAGTACGTCTGATATTTTCCCTAAAAAACAAAGGCTCTTTTTTGCCTTTCCATCATCAGTATATCCTAGCTCAATTTCTTAAGGGACTGATTGTCAAAGGAGGTAAAGAAGAGTTTTACAACTATAATTTCTTTAATTTCTCGGGATTGAAGGGACAAACCAAGATCAGTCGTAGTGGACTACACTATTACTCCAGTCTTGTAACGCTCGTGCTTTCTTCTCAAAGTGAGGAATTTATAGATTACTTGTTGGAACAAGTTTTTGAAGCTCCAAAAATCGAGCTTGGCAATTTAATCCTCTCTCCAGAGTATACAGAACTTGAAACAGAACCTATTTTGGAGGTTTCAAATAAATTTATTTGCATCTCTCCCTTGGTATTGATCACGCCTGCTTTTAATGAAGAAGCTGGAAAGCGGTTCATCAACCCAGACAGCGACGAGTTTTCTGATTTACTCTATGAATCTACACTCACTAGAATGGAGAAATCAGGATGGTATACCCCAGAACAAATGGAGTCTTTCTTCAAGTTTCAAGTGGTGCCAGACATGGTTTATGTTAACAAACTCAAAGATCAACAGAAGAAATTTGCTCGGATCTATGCGGTCTATGACCTTGATGTGAAATATGAAGTGAGAGGTTACACACTTCCCTTCACACTCTATGCTGCTCCGGAGGTTCAAGATTTCGTCTTTAAGTGTGGATTAGGTGCCTTCACCCACAAGGGTTTCGGTATGATGGACTTGGCAATACACCCTGCTGATAATAAGACTAGCCCTTACAAATTTAAAAGAGAGGGATTTGTTACTTATAAAACCAGCGCCGATCGAGCTAGACAAAATGTAGCCCCTACGGAAGAAGAAACTGAGGCTTCCCCTCAGGAATTTTAATCAACTCCTAGCTTAAAAATACAAGCCCAAAAAATACTTTCTGCTTTTTTGGGGGTTATTTTTTTTAAAAAATATTCAAAGCCTTCGCTTATTGGGTTGCAGGTACACATATCCTACCAACTGGTCGTAGCGAGACCCGAGGGCTCGGTAATAAACCAACACCTCGTATTCATTTTCAGTTTGAAAATGACTCCCCTCTAAGGATTCAGAATCAAAAAGTCCATCCCCCCGATCCGATGCATAGTGGTAGTCATCCCCTCCTTGCTTCAATAGTAAAGATGTGGTATATATCCGCTTCTTGGCGTCGTAAACTAATGTTGCTTCAAGTGCTTTCCCCCATTGACTGAGGGCCCCTATGAGCTTAATGGTTTTTCCTGGCACATCATTCAAGTAAAAAGTGGTGTAAATGTATTCACTCTCCACTTCAGGATCACCCCCTGGTCGATCGCTCGTTTGAATCATATATTGCCCATTTAGGTCCAAATATTGCGCATAAACGCCGCCAGGCCGAGGTAGATCTACCCTTACCTCTGCGGAAATTAGCGATTCCTCTACTTTTACCGAGGCTATATTGACGCCTGTGGCTCGGATAAACCGGAGGTCTATAAATCGAAATTCATTGCCCGCTCTGAAGGTACTCTCCCCCTCAAATGGTTCGTAGCGAATCAGCTTGGAATTTTGATTCAAAAAGGTAGGTTTAGTCAAGATTTTAACATTATCCCAGCGTTGATTTTGACGCATGTACACCTTGACCTGGGCGAGAGGATCAATCACCTCAAGCTTGCTATAATTCACGGTTGCATTGATTTGCTGCAGCGCACGCCGGTCTTCAGTTTGTACTGGAGGTACCAATTGGGCGCCCACAGCAGCTAAATTTTCTACTATCATAAACCTTCGCGTGAAGATGACCGCATTTTCATCTCGATTCTTGTACACTTTCAGCAGGTAATTTCCGGATTTACTTACACGGGGAAGGGTAAACGAATACCGAATGTAGGGCATTCTTGTGTTCACAGAATAGGCATAATCCATCACATTGTATTCGTTAAATGCCAACGAAAAATCAGTATCCTTCAAGGCTGATTTTTTCCAATCCGCATCACAGTGCACCAGTTTGGCAGTATACAACTCGGGATCATAAGACAAATCATCAAACAACACCACCAAGGACTTTGAATCTGTCAAGGAGATCACAGGCGAAAGCAGCTGATTTTCTGTACCTGAACCTTGGGGAAACATCCGAACAGACAAGATATGATCTACGAATACCTTGTCTTCTAAAACCTGCCCATTGATCACTTGTGATAGGGATATAAAGAGGATAAACAGTAGCAGTAATTTCATAGTGACATCGTTTTTTAAGCAGTTGAAACTTGCTGATGAAGCTGGGAGATTTGATCTACTAAGTTCTCCCAAGACGTATTTGAAGCCTCTAGAGATTCATCCACCTGTTGGTAGCTAGCTTGAATTTTTCGGGTCTGAACCTCATCCAAATACAAGGATGGATCTACCAATTTATCCTCTAGCTCTTTCTTTTTGACCTCCAACTGGCTGATTTCCTTTTCGATCAGCTGCAACTGCTCTTCCAATTTTTTTAGTTCCCGCTTGGCCTGCTGGGAATCCTCCTTACTTTTTGGGGTAGCCACTTCCGCCTTAATTGGCTTTTGCATAGGTTCTGGAGAGTTGACCTCAACCTGCTGACTGCGCCAAAACTCATACTCCTCATAGGTTCCTGGATATTCCTTGATTTCATGCTGCTCGATATACCAGATCTTGTTTGCTACGCCTTTGATAAAATGTCGATCGTGGGAAACAGTGATAAACGTGCCTTCATACTGCTGAAGTGCCTGAATTAGGATATTGACCGATTGAAAATCCAAGTGGTTGGTCGGTTCATCGAGCAATAAAAAATTAGCCTCGGAGATTAGCGTTTTTGCCAAGGCTACGCGTGACTTCTCTCCTCCAGACAGCACCTTAATTTTCTTGTATACCTCCTCGTTGGAGAACAGAAAACATCCCAAAACTCCTCTCAACTCCATCTCTGTCTTGCCGCTCCCCGCCTGCGACATTTCTTGAATGATCTCATTGTCTAGAGTCAATGCTTCCAGCTGGTGCTGCGCAAAAAAGGATTTGATCACATTGTGACCCTCCTGCCTAGATCCTTGAAGTACTTCGGTGCCTGCAATAATTCGGAGCAAGGTAGATTTTCCCTTTCCATTGGCACCAATCAAAGCAATTTTATCCCCGCGATCAATGCGTGCTGTGGTGTTTTTCAGAATAGTCAAGTCCCCATAAGCCTTGGATACCCGATCCAAGGTGACTACATCTCGACCGGATTTTTGTGAAAACTTAAATTTAAAATTCACAAAAGCCTCGTCATTGACCACTTCATGGACCCGATCCAGCCTATCCAAGGCTTTGATGCGGGATTGAACCTGGTTGGATTTGGTAGCTTTGGCACGGAAGCGCTCAATAAAGCGCTCCGTCTGCTTGATCAGTTGCTGCTGGTTTTCAAAGGCATTTTGCTGTAGCTCCATGCGGAGTTTTTTCTCCTCCTTGTAGTAGGTATAGTTACCCGCATAGGTCGTTAAGGTCTCGTTGGCCACTTCCACCGTGGTAATGATGCAATTATCCAAAAAAGTCTGATCGTGAGAAATGACCACAACAGCTCCCTCGTAATTTTTCAAGTAGTTCTCCACCCATTGGATTGAAGGAAGGTCAAGGTGGTTGGTGGGCTCATCTAGCATGAGAAGGGAGGGCTTTTCCAGGAGCAACTTGGCAAGCATGACCCGCATTCTCCATCCCCCAGAAAATTGCCGAAGTGGCTTTTGAAGGTCGCTAGTTTGAAAACCGATCCCTTCCAGCACTTCTTCTGCCTTGGCTTTGATAGTATAACCCTCGTTGGACTCAAATCGGTCCTGCAAAAAAGCCAGTTTGTTGATCACTTCGTCCGAATAATCGGTTTCCATCAATTTTAATATCTTTTCGATTTCGTCTTGAATGGCCAAAGTTTCTTTAAATGCCGCCAAAGCTACATTCAAAATGCTATCGTCAGATTGGTAGGAAAGCAAATCCTGATTTAAAAATCCAAGGGTGCAGTCTTTTGCTTTTTGTACATCTCCAGAAGACGGAAGGTAGTCTCCGTTGATAATTTTAAGTAAGGTGGATTTGCCGGTACCGTTTTGACCCACTAGACCAATTTTGTCTTTAGGCTTGATGTGTAAGTTGGCATTTTCGTATAAGGCACGTCCGCCAATAAAATAAGAGAGGTTACTAATCGATAACATGGCGCAAAAATAACCAATACTGACCTTTAATCTGAATCATTCTCTGAAGTATTCGATTAAATTTACCCAAAATACAAGGACATGACTTCTCTACTTCGTTTCTACCCTACCCTTTTAGCAGTTTTCCTTCTTAGCCTATCCGCTTGCAAAGAGGAAAAAGCAGCAGCTACTAGCGGTCTACTCGGTCAAAAAATTTCCATTACGGATGCAAAAGCAGATGTTCAGTTGGACAAACTCCAGCTTCCTGAAGGGTTTACCATTGAGGTTTGGGCGGCGGAAGTACCTAATGCGCGCTCCATGGCCCTTTCTGAAACTGGAATCGTCTTTGTCGGCAATCGGCAGGAAAAAAATGTGTATGCATTGGTAGATGAAAATGGAGATGGTAAGGCAGATAGCAAGTATGTTTTGGCCAATGACCTACGCATGCCTAATGGAGTTGCCATAAAAGACGGAGACCTGTATGTGGCAGAAGTATCACGGATTCTTCGATTCAAGGATATTGAAAACAACCTGACAAACCCTACCTACGAGGTGGTCTACGATGGCTACCCCGACGAAGCGCACCATGGATGGAAATTCATCGCCTTTGGACCCGATGGCTTACTCTACGTTCCTGTGGGAGCTCCTTGCAACATCTGCATTTCGGAGGACTTTATTTTTGCAAGCATTACTCGATTGGATGTAAACAAGCTGGGTTCAAAACCAGAAATCTATGCGCATGGTGTGCGGAATTCGGTAGGAATGACCTGGCATCCAGAGACCAAGGAACTGTGGTTTACCGATAATGGAAGAGACATGATGGGAGATGATGTTCCAGATTGCGAGCTCAATAGGGCTCAAGAAATTGGGCAGGATTTCGGCTATCCTTTCTGGCATGCGGGTACAGTCCAAGATCCTGAATTTGGGACTGAAGGGCAAGAGGCCTCCTTCTACGTCCCTCCAGTAGCTAAACTAGGGGCTCATACCGCACCGCTAGGCTTAAGATTTTATACAGGAGATCAATTCCCTGCTTCTTATAAAAATCAACTCATCATCGCCAAACACGGCAGCTGGAATCGAACCAAAAAATCTGGTTACGAATTGGTCGTCGTAAAATTAGACAGTACAGGAACTGCCCTTGGCCAAGAGGTTCTAGTATCTGGATGGCTTGACCAAGCTACCCAAGAGGCATGGGGAAGACCAGTAGATGTGCAGCAACTTGCGGATGGCAGCCTACTAATCTCCGACGATGTAGCCAACTGCATTTACCGCTTGAGCTATACACCTAAATCGTAGGAATCGATTTAAATGACGGATTCTTCCCTTGACCGAAACCCTGGTTGATCAGGGTGGTATTTTTGGAGACAACTAGCTATGGCTTCACGGCTTTTCTTCGTTGAAGACAGCCTATCGACAGCTTTTTCTTATTTCAGCCAATCTGGCTTTGTGGTATCTACCTCCGCTTGGAGCTGGTTGAGCAGGTTGTAAAGTCCAAAATAGGTACGGTTGATGTACAATCCGTGTTTGGAACCTCGGGCCTGCCGAGAGCTCTTAAACATTTTATCATTGGAGATCCGATCCCCCAACTGAAAGATTTGTTCAAAGTATCGGTCATCGGCAAAATCAAAGCGATTTACATGAAAGGGCTGTCCTAACAAAAATATCAAATCCTTGAATGCTGACTTGAAATAGATTTTCTCTTCTTCCGTATCCAAATCTGAAATAAACTCCAAGTCATAGAAAATTTGATCTAATTCTACCGCATTCAAGACCAACTCCCGCTTGATCAAAGCAAAGTACCCCTGGTAAAAATCTTCTGGAATCACCTTCACGCAACCAAAATCAATAATGCCTAGCGTCCCATCCTCCTGAATAATAAAATTGCCTGGATGTGGATCCGCATGCACCTGCTTCAAGTTATGGACCTGGTGGTGGTAAAAATCCCATAAGGCCTGACCTACCTGATTTCTAACTGCTTGGCTCGGTCGGGTATCCATCCATTCCTTGATATGCTTTCCTGAAATCCAATCCATGGTGATGATCCGCTCTGAGCTCCACAGGTCGTAGTAACTGGGAAACCGGAGGTTCGGAATGTGGCTGCATGCTTCGGAGATCTCTCGAGAGCGAGCAACCTCCAATTGGTAATCGGTTTCTTCAATGAGCCGCTCCTCCACCTCTCCCATGTAATTGTCCAACTCTTTTTCATTCATGTTGAGCAGGCGCAAGGCAAAAGGGCGTACCAATCTCAGATCGGAACTTACCGAGTCAGCAATCCCTGGATACTGAATCTTTACCGCCAAGGTTTTTTCTCCTTTGGTCGCTTGATGCACCTGGCCAATGGAAGCCGCATTGACAGCAGATCGGGTAAAGGTATCGAATACCTGTTCCGGAGTTTGCTGGAAGTATTTTTGAAAGGTCTTTACTACGAGTGGATAGGATAGCGGTGGCGCAGAATACTGGGCCATGGTAAACTTGTCTTGGTAGGCTCGTGGAAGTAGATTTTTGTCCATGGACATCATTTGAGCTACCTTCAAGGCCGAGCCCTTCAGCTGACTGAGGGAGTTATAGATGTCTGTGGCATTGTTTTGATGCAACTCCTCTCGGTTGAGCGAGGAATTGACCATCTTTTTGGCGTAATGCTTGAAGTAATTCCCCCCTACCTTTGCTCCCGTGAAAATAAATTTGGCCGCTCGCTGCACTTTAGAAACAGGAATAGATCCCTGCTCTTTTATTTGGTCAGACATTACTTATTTGCTTTGGTATAGAAACTTGGCCAAGTCTAAAAAAGAGTCTAGCGCACTTTTTCCCATCAGGTCGAAGGCAAAATTGACCGACTTTTCGATGGCGGCATCTGTCTTCTCAAATCGTGGACTACGATCTTTCAACCAGTAGCGAAATACAAAGCCTACCTGAAGCCAAAGTGCCTCGTCATACTTTTCCGTAATCAAAGGTCTGGAAGCAATCTCCTGGGTTTCTTTACCCTCTAGGATCAATTCAGTAGCAAAATCTGAAAATTTCTCCTTGAATTCTCGGGTATCTGCAGGGAGATTTTTGAAGGTCATTACCTTATTTGCATAAAGTGAAAGGAGGTAGGACCTATTTTTCTTAAGCTCCTCCACCCAAGTAAAGAGAAAAGAGAGAAATTTCTCGCGTACCGCATATTCCTTGTATACCTCCTGCTCCTCCAATTGACGGTGAGTTTCTTCAAAAAACACGACCCAAATTGCCGATTTAATGGCATCAAAGGAGGTGAAGTAGTTGTAAAACTCTTCTTCTTTGATTTTTAAATCTTTGGCAAACTTGAAAATGGAAGCAGGTTCTTTGCCATGCTCAAGAACATGCGAAACAAAACCTTTCAAAATCAATTGACGGTGATCTTTTTTTACTGTCTTTTTTGCTATTACTCTGTCCATTTGGATTCTTTACGTACTCATTAGTAACACATAAGAAGGGATTCAGGTTTGCAGGAAACATAAAAAAATTGAAATTTTCTTTCCTCCTTTTCCATCTCGAACTGCTTTGGTTACGGGATAACCTTTTCTACCACCAAATTATGGTTGGTGTAGATGCAAACATCTGCTGCAATATGTAGGCTTTCCCGCACCATCTCCTCAGCAGATAGTTGTGGAGCAAACTTCTTCATAGCCCGAGCGGCGGACTGTGCGAATACACTGCCCGAGCCGATGGTAGCAATCTCCATATCGGGCTCAATCACATCCCCATTTCCAGAGATAATTAAAATATCGTCTTTGTCTGCCACGATCATCATGGCTTCAAGGCGACTTAGCATACGATCCATGCGCCATTCCTTGGCAAGCTCCACGGCCGCGCGCTTCATGTTGTTGCCATAGGCGTCTAACTTTTCCTCAAACTTGTCCAATAAAGTGAAGGCATCTGCGGTAGAGCCTGCAAATCCCGTGACAATTTTGCCTCCTTGAAGTACTCTTATCTTCTTCACGGTGCTCTTTGCCACTGTATTGCCTAAGGTCGCCTGTCCGTCGGCACCGATTACAACCTCTCCATTATGCCGAATTGCCACCACGGTGGTAGATTTAATTTTTTCCATGGAAAATTTAAGTTTTTGGGATGCTATTTTAAGAATCCCATTTCATGAGAATCGTTTCAAAAACCATACAAAAGTAAAAAGTCCCTGTTGAAAAGGACTTTTTGGCAGATACCTTTAAATTAATATGCGTACCGGGTCTTCTAGCAAACCCTTCAGGGTTAAAAGGAAAGCAGAGCCCAACGCTCCATCGACCACGCGGTGGTCACAAGAGAGCGTCACCTTCATCACATTGCCAATTTTAATTTGCCCATCCTTGATGATGACAGTTTCCTTGATTCCTCCCACTGCAAGGATACAGGCATCTGGGGGATTGATGATGGCGGTAAATTCATCGATGCCAAACATGCCCAAATTAGAGATGGTGAAGGTATTTCCTTCCCAATCTTTAGGCTGCAATTCCTTATTTTTGGCACGCTGTCCCAAAGATTTGGCTTGGTTAGAAATCTGGCTGAGCGACAGCTGATCCGCAAAGCGGATCACAGGAACTAGTAACCCTTCCTCCAAAGCTACAGCCATCCCGATATGGATGTGGTCGTTGTAGCGAATCTTATCTCCTAGCCAACTCGAATTCACTTTTGGATTTTGACGCAAGGCAGCTGCTGCTGCTTTGATGACCAAATCGTTGAAAGAAATTTTTGCAGTACCAAATTCATTCATGCTCTTTCTCGCCTCGATGGCCTTATCCATGTTGATTTCCATAGTTAAGTAGAAGTGGGGAGCCGAATACTTACTTTCTGCCAATCGTTTGGCAATTATTTTACGCATTTGAGAAACATTTTCTTCTCTGAAGCTCTCTTGCCCTAAAACAAGGTTTACAGTTACTTGAGGAGCTGCTACTGACGAGCTACTTATTGCTGCAGCAGGTACAAAGGTTTCAATATCTTTTTTGACAATCCGTCCTCCTTCTCCACTACCCGCCACCTGACGAATATCTACTCCCTTTTCACTGGCTATCTTTTTTGCTAATGGAGAGGCCTTAAGTCGATCATTTCCATTTGAACTAGTAACTGCTGCTTTAACTACTACTGGAGGTGGTGCAACAGCCACAGATGATGCAGGACTTGCTACTTCAACTGAAGCAGCGATCGATGCTCCACCCTGGTGTGCCGCCAAAAAACTTTGAAAATCAGCACCCTTTTCTCCAATCACTGCAATAACACCATCCACAGGTACACTTCCTCCTGCTTCTACGCCAAGGTAAAGCAGTACTCCATCTTCGTAAGACTCCAACTCCATGGTGGCCTTGTCAGTCTCAACTTCAGCGATGATTTCTCCCGACTTAACAGAATCTCCAACTTTTTTCAACCAAGAGGAAATAGTTCCTTCCTGCATGGTATCACTCATTTTTGGCATGGTCACTACGACCGCTGATATAGAAGATGTAGCGACGGCAACGGCTGCAGCTTTCACTTCATTTACTACAGGAGCAATGGCATCAACTGCACTAGGTGCTTCTGCCTGTACCACTACAGGGGATTCTAATAATAAATGTTCGAATACCTCTCCCTTCTCGCCGATTATCGCGATGATTCCATTGACAGGAACCGAATCTTTTTCTTTTACACCTACATAAAGCAATACCCCCTCTTCGTAAGACTCCAACTCCATGGTAGCTTTATCCGTCTCCACCTCTGCCAGGATGTCTCCAGGCTTGACAGTATCACCTACTTTTTTCAACCAGGATGCAATCACACCTTCGTCCATGGTGTCACTCATTTTTGGCATTCTAATTATTTCGGCCATCTTCTGTATGCGCTTGTAGTTTTTAGGTGCCCAAAAATAGTTTTTAAAAACGCTTTATTCAAATTATATGCTGTATTTTCCACTCAGTTTTTGACCATGTGCATCCATGCCCTCACTTCAATCGTGCAATTTCCAAAGGCCTAAATATCTTTTTAACGGACACTTAGAAACAATTTATCCTGTATTATTCCGGCAAGTAACTCTCTGTCCCTCAGAGCAGGAACTAGTAGAAACTCACGATGGAGATGTCTTAGAAGTGGATTGGCACCGAAGAGGCAACTCAAAATTGATCGTAATCAGCCACGGCTTGGAAGGCAGTAGCAGCAGGTCATACATCTTGGGAATGGCAAAAGAAGCCCTGAACAATGGCTTTGATGTCTTAGCTTGGAATTATCGAGGATGCGGCGCGCAACTCAACCGTAAGGCCATTTTTTACCACAGTGGCGCCACCTACGATTTAGAAACCATCGTTCGCTATGCCTCTCCAAGCTATACAGAGATTTCATTGATCGGCTTTAGCCTAGGAGGAAATCTAACCCTCAAGTACCTAGGTGAAAAGCGACAACTAGATCCAAAAATTAAAAAAGGAGTTGCAATATCAGTTCCTTTAGATCTTGGTGGGTCTTGCGACAAAATTTCTACTTCAGCCTTTGGAATTTATACTCGCCGGTTTCTGAAAAGTCTACAACTAAAAATTGAAAAAAAATCTATCCTTTTTCCCAAGGAATTTCCCTTAGAAAAATTTGCTTCGATTCGTACCCTTCGGGATTTTGACAACAGCTTTACCGGTCCCTTGCATGGGTTCTACGATGCTGAAGAATATTATCAAACCAACTCGTCCTTACAGTTTCTACCGAGTATTGAAGTGCCCACACTAGTTTTAAATGCTCAAAACGACCCATTTCTCAGCCAATCCTGCTACCCCATTCAGCTGGCAAAACAATTGGAGCAAGTACACTTTGAATTTCCAATCCATGGAGGGCATGTGGGATTTATGCAATCCGATCCCAGTAAAAGAGTTTATTCCGAGACTCGGGCAGTTGAATTTATTTGCCAGGATTCCTAACTTCGAAAAAATTAGCTGAAACTGCGACCATGTGTGGAAGATATTCACTTGCCAAAAGTAAAATTGAATTAGAAGAACGCTTTCAAGCAGAAATGCTGGTGGATTTCTCACCTCGATACAACATTGCACCTACCCAATTGGTCCCTGTGATCACCTCGAATAGTCCCAAAGGATTTTCATTTTTTTACTGGGGCATTACCCCTGATTTTGGTCAAAACAAGCCCGTTTCGGCCAAATTGATCAATGCAAGATCCGAATCTGTACATGAAAAAGTAACCTTTAAATCCTCCTTTCTCAAAAGAAGGTGCATCATTCCAGCAGATGGATTTTACGAATGGAAAAGGGTAGGAAAGAAAACCAAAATCCCCCACCGCTTCACCTTGCGTGAGGAGGAAATCTTTGCTTTTGCAGGCATTTGGGAAGAATATGAAACGGTCTCCGGAGAATCTCAACATATCTTTTTGATTCTTACTACCAGCCCGAATGAGGTGGTATCTGAAGTCCATGATCGGATGCCCGTAATTTTAGGGCCAGACCAAGAAAAAAAATGGTTGGATAGCTACAGTTCCGAGGCCGAACTGCTCGACCTTTTGAAGCCCTATCCAAATGAGGCCATGCTCGGCTTTACGGTGTCTCCCCTAGTCAATTCGGTTCAAAACGATTCCCAAAATTTACTTCGGAAAACCTCCCCTATGGATCAATTTGGAAATTACACGCTATTTGGGTAACGCAAACTAGCCCTCTTTTTTATTGTTGAAACAAATTGCAGTACCGATATTGCGGTACATTTAATCCTTATCCACCCCTTTACTTCAAGCCAATGTTTACATCACGAATTCTAGCAGCTGGACATTATGTGCCTGAGAGAATCGTCACCAATGAGGAACTTTCAAAGCTCATGAATACCTCCAACGAGTGGATTTTAGAGCGTACAGGAATTCAAGAAAGACGTTGGTATACTCCAGGAGTAGATACAGTAACAAACATGGCCGCCAAGGCAAGTAAAATGGCTATGGAACGGGCTGGAGTACAGCAAGAAGAGATTGACTTTATCATTTTCGCGACCATCACCCCCGATTACTTTTTGCCAGGCAATGGCGTACTACTGCAACGGGAGCTGGGCTTCAAAACAATTGGTGCCTTAGACATTCGAAATGCTTGTTCTGGCTTTATCTATGCGCTATCGATTGCTGATCAGTTTATCAAAACTGGCATGTACCAAAAAATCTTAGTAGTCGGAGCAGAAATTCAATCTTCTGCCTTGGACAAAAGTGATGAAGGAAGGTCTAGTTCGGTAATTTTTGCAGATGGTGCAGGTGCAGTGGTGGTAAGTAGAGCAGATGAGGGACAGCTGGGCATTCTCAGTACTCACCTGCATTCCGAAGGAACTCATGCCGAAGAACTCTATTGCATCGCTCCTAGCTCCAGTGGAAAAGAACGAATCTCTAAAGAGCTCATCGATCGAGGCGATTTTTTCTTAAAAATGAATGGGAATGCCGTATTTAAGCATGCTGTGGTCCGCTTTATGGAAGTAATACAGGAAGCATTGGCATTCAACCAATTTACAAAAGACGACATCGACCTCCTGGTACCCCATCAGGCCAACTTGAGAATCTCACAATACGTCCAACAGAAACTAGAGCTTCCCGACCATAAGGTATTCAATAACATCATGCATCTCGGCAATACCACTTCAGGAACCATCCCTATTGCGCTTTCCCAAGCTTGGGAACAGGGAAAAATCAAAGAAAGGGACTTGCTCTGTTTGGCTGCATTCGGCTCTGGCTTTTCCTGGGCTTCTGCACTGTTGAGATGGTAAAGCCGTGAAGGAAGAACTAGATTTTAATCTTTGGCTAGATAAAACACTAGTTCAACGGCAAAATCAGCTCAAAGCAGACTTCTTGAATCTTTTTGAGCAAGTTGGCAATGCATTCCCAAATTCTGAACTCAGCTATTTTTTTCCAAAATCAAGAGGTAAAAAGATCTCGAAAGGAAACCAACTTCTCGGCTTTCCCTATCTTGTTTTAGACCTGATTCGAGATTTTGACTTGGACTCAGGATGCAATTTTCGTCTAGTCAGCTGGTTTGGCCATGGGCTTTATTTTTGCGTTTTTTTGGGAAAAAAAATGCTCCTGCCTGACCAATTATTTGTTGAAAATAAATTTCAGTTAGGACGAAATGACCTCCCTTGGGATTTGGCAGCACAGGTTGACCGGATTCAAGCCCGTACATCTACCCCAAACTACCCCCAAAAGCAGACAGAATCAAGGCTATGGGTTAAGGAGATTACATTGGAAGGCAGCCACGAAAAGTGTCTCCAAGTTATAGTTGATGAGGTTAAAAAAATTCTACTGGCAAATCCGACTCGGTGAACAAAAAATTTAAGGATTTCATGTACTTTTAAGTAGGAAATGATTTTCTACGGAGGTTTAGGGAAATCTTTCATTTACGCGTTCGAAAAACTAATTCTAACCTACCCTTAAGATCCTGATTTACATGAGATATATACTGATTGTAGTATTCTCCTTTCTTCATTTTTCGCTTTTTGCACAGACTTCTAAAGTTTCAGTAGCCTATTCCAGTGATTCGTCAATTGTAGGAAAAGGATTAGCCGAGAAAAATGTTCCAATTGGCCTTTGGAAGTTTTACACCGCCAAAACCAATACCGTAGTTAAGGAAGGTACCTTTAAAAATGGGCTTCGGGATGGGCAATGGGTTAGTTATTATGAAAATGGCCAGCGAAAAGAAGTCTCAGATTACAGAGACGGAAAGCTATTTGGCCCAGCTCGTTTTTTTGATTCAAATGGTTTTCTAGTCAAAGAAATGATTTTTCAAGATAGTATTTTGGTTGGCAAGTATAGTGAATATTACAGTAGCGAGATCGATTTGATCCACACAGTAGGTGCGCAACTTAAATTGGAGGGAAACTATATAAAAGGCAAGAAAGCTGGACAATGGCTGAGTTACTTTCCTGGGGGTGAGCTCTCTACCCGTGAATTTTATGGAGATGGATTGAGAGAGGGGACTTATTTCGAATTTGACCCGGAGGGAAATATCATGGTTGAAGCTACTGCAAGCAAAGGGCAATTTGAAGGTATTTACAAGACCTTTTCATTACCCAATGTGGTCTACCAGTCTGGAACCTACAAAAATGGAGAGAAAATTGGCGAATGGAAAAGTTACTTCCCCGGCACAAAAATCCCTGAATCGGAAGAATATTACGATGCATATGGAAATCGCAATGGGGAATGGGTTTACTATTACAAAACGGGCCGACTAGCACGAAAGGAGAGGTATGAGAATAATGTCGCCGTTGGCGTATGGGAGGAATTTTTTCCCAACAAGGAATTATCAAAACGTAAAACCTATGTCTTGGGTGTTCCAGAAGGAGACTATGTGGAATACCATAGTTCTGGTAAGCTTTCTGTCCAAGGAAAATACCAAGGTGGAGCAAAAGTTGGGGTTTGGAAAACGTTCTATCCAGACGCGCAATTGTACACCATTGGAGAGTACAAAAATGACCTCAAAACAGGCTTGTGGAAGTATTTTAATAAAATTGGCATTTTGGCAGCAGAAGGAGAATACCTACTCGGTATGGAGAATGGCCAATGGGTCTACTACTACGATGGAGGCCAACTTAAGTCTTTGGGATCCTTTAATTTAGGATTTGAGGATGGGATTTGGGGATTATTCTACGACAACAAGCAGCTAACTCAAGAAGAGTTTTGGGACAACGGCAGGCTACTCAATGTGAGTGAGTATTTCAACCTAGATGGAAAAGAAACTCGGGACAAAGGAACTTTGAAAGACGGAAATGGTACCCGAATCACCTATTATGTTACAGGACAAAAAGAGTCCGAAGGAAGTTATCAGGGGGGTAAGGCCGAAGGCCTTTGGATCTATTACCACGAATCAGACAAAAAAGCCTCTGAAGGCAACATGAAGGACGGTAAAAAACAAGGCCCTTGGAAGTTTTATAACTCAGCTGGCCGATTGGAAGACCTCCTTCAATTTAAGGATGACGAAATCCAAAATCCAAAAGGAAGTATCGACTGACAGTTTACTGACCGCGGGTAGTAAACAATCCTATGTAAACTCGGTTAAAAAGTAAAACCAAAACCCATGTTTGGATTATTCAAAAAGAAAAGCGAAAAGGAAAAACTCCAGGAAACTTATGCCAAGATGATGGCAGATGCGCATAAACTATCGCACAGCAACCGAACGGCTGCAGACAAATTGATGGCGGAAGCAGAGGAGGTAGCCAAGCAAATCGACGTCCTCAACAAAGCCTAGCCACATCTACTTTCTAGCGTAATCGTCCTGCAATCGGACGATATCGTCTTCATCGGAAGGCTGGTTATCATCCGTGTGTATCCAAATCTCAGCAACGATCCCCCAGCCATGTGTACCTATCAAACGATGGCGTTCTCCCTGACGTAGCGAAACCACATCGTGGGTGGCCATAGGAACAACTTCCCCCTGCTCATTATCCATGCTCCTACTTATTGCAGCTTCTCCAGCTAATAAGGTCCATAACTCTGCTCGGCGGTAGTGGTACTGCCAAGAGAGTCTGGCTCCAGGAGCTATAAGTAAGAATTTTGGACTCAACTTCTGTGCATACTGCTCCTTAGAAAGTTCAATTTCAGGGAAAAACTGAGCTTTAAACGCTCTAATTTGCTTTTCATCAATCACAAAAAACCCTCCCCAAGGGCGCTCAAAATCTTTGGTGGAAATTGAAAATCCGGTCCCACCTAAAAAGCGTTCTACGAGTTCAGTAATTTGAGATTTACTCAAATCGGGTTGAAGAATAAGTGGCTCCATACACTAGAATTAAAAAAGAATTGAAAGTTAGACAATTTTCCAATTTTTAGCTTGAGGAGGTTAAAAAATGGATCATACATCGGAATCCAATGGGTTCAGACTAGTAAGGGGTTTCGCCGTTTTTTCCCAATATCAGTTCATAAAATGGAAGGACTTCAGGTAAAATCTAGTGCATAACATAAATTGAGAATCCCATACACCTTACTTTTATTTTTTATTAATAAAATTACCTCCTTCTTCTTTAATTTTTTTTAAAAAGTATTTTTATTCCAGCGTATTTTTTGCGTATTTCACCCCTCATCTTCCAGACATGCACCTAATTAATCCAAAAAAGAACCTCTCGAAAATTGAAGGCGTAGTTGAAATAAAAAACTACCTACTACGAATTCGACTGATCAAAAATTTATACCAGAAAGGTGCTTCCACTGCCAATGAAATCTGTGGAAGTATGGGAATTTCCTTACCTACTGTAAATGCCCTACTTACAGACTTGATTCGTTCTGGTGAAGTAATCAAACAGGGTCGTGCTGCATCCCAAGGAGGAAGGAAACCAGACTTGTACCGATTGGCACCGGATGCATTCTATGTTTTGGCGGTAGACTTAACCAAGTACTCCGCTAGCTTGGCACTTTACAACTGTCGGCAGTCTGCCATCAAGGAAAAGGTGATGCATAAAATCGTACTCAACAATGAGCCAGAAACATTCGAACTTCTTTGTCAGCATATCGAAAGCTACCTGGAGGTTTCTGGCTTTCCTACGGATAAAACCATTGCTATCGGAATTTCCATGCCGGGATTGATTGATTCCAAGGCTGGAATAAACCATACCTACCTCAATTTTGGAGGGAAAAGTCTGCAAGAACACTTGGAAAGCAGATTTCTACAATCCATATTTCTTGAGAATGACGCGCGAGCGATGACGCTAGCAGAATACAAGTTTTTCTCAACGCATACCGCTCAAAATGTATTGGGGATTTTTGTAGGATGGGGAATCGGGTTAGGAATCATTATTGATGGAAAAATATACCAGGGTACTTCTGGATTTGCAGGAGAATTTGCTCACTCACCTCTTTTTGAATCTCAGGAAATCAATTGCATTTGCGGAAAAAAAGGGTGCTTGGAAGCCGTTGCCTCAGGCACATCAATCGTACGCATGGCCGAAGAAGCACTCCTACTCGATAAAGACAGTATTATGGCTAGAATGGTGAAGTCCTACAAAGGACCACTAGACCCAAATCTTGTGGTGAATGCCGCACAGGAAGGAGACCAGCGCGCCATTACGATCTTGTCTGAAGTTGGTCTTAATCTTGGAAGAGGCATCTCCATGTTGATACAGCTACTTAATCCTGAACTAATAATCCTAGGAGGGGTCGTAGCTGAAGCCAAACAATATATTTTAACTCCAATTCAACAGGCGCTAAATGTGTATAGCATGGCCAAATCAAGGGAAAAGACCCAGATAGCCCTATACCAACTTGGTAGTGAGGTTGGTTTACGAGGTGCTATTGCCGTGGTAACCGATAAACTATTCGAGGAGGTCCTTACCAAGCCAAATTAAGTCTCGCCCGAATACCCTACTTCCTAGGTTCGTAGGATGAGGTACTCTGAATTTTCTTGCAGAATCAGCCCTACATCATAGCAAATCTGATACGAGTTTCCACCGGGAACTACTCCCTGATGGGTACTGTAGCTAAAGTTAAATCCCTCCAGCAACAAACTTTCTTTCCTCACTTTTACTTGCTTCTTCCCTTCCAAGAGAAGTGCAATTAGGATAGTTCGATTTCGCTTCAACACCCGATTGACGCTTCGAACCTCCCTATTTACAACCGAATTTTGATGATTGTTGAAGTTGTTCCTACAGCCATCGTCACAAAATTTCTTGTCTATTCTTCCCTGAAGAACTTGAGCACAAGACTGGCAAAATCGTTTTTCTATTTCCATAGTTTAAAAAATTAAATGGTCAGAAGGTCGAGCTTCAAGCAGAGTTTTTAATAAAAAAATTACTTTAAAAAATTCAAAAAAGGGGGATGTCCCCCTTTCTTATTCTTGAATCTAGAATTTTCGGTATTTTCCGTCAAGGAACTTGTTTGCTTTCTTCTCTGCAAACTTTGCTTTTTTACTATTCCAGTGCAAGGTCTCATTCGGAAAACGACCTGCAATCACCCCAAGAAGAATCGACTCAGTCAAGCGAGCTGAATAGGAAAAAGGTGCACTACATTCCCCTTTACCCAAACAAGCATCCACAAATTGGTGGTAATGCTTTTTGCTTTCTCCCGCATAGTCTTTTAATGGAGCTCCCAAATTGAAAGGAGTCACATCAAACTGCTTGTACTTTCCTTCCACTATCCATCGAGGGAGCTGCTGAAAGTGTGGCAATAAAAGCCGCCCTTTTTCACCCAAAAACATGGCTCCTTGATCCGGAAGCTTGTCTCCATTAGGAAGCTGCAGATCCTCATGCAGCTCAGGAGCGCCAGGACCATCGTACCATACCCACTTTAAACTTTCTGTAGTATAAGGAGTAGCAGGAAATTCATAGGTAACGATATTATTCTCCGGAAACCCAAAACCCGTCGGCTTTCTACAGTTATTGACAATCGTACGGGGTACATCCAACTGAAGTGCATTGTATGGGGTATCAAAAATATGCACACCCATGTCTCCAAGTGTACCACAACCATAGTCCAATAACTTTCTCCAATTTCCAGGATGATAGATGCCCTCCTTGAAAGGACGCTCAGGAGCCGTGCCTAGCCATAAATTCCAATTCAAATTGCTCGGTACCAAATCGCTTCCTTTAGGCTCAATTCCATCAAAACCCCAGTTTTTAGGCGACCAAGCTCGTACCGTATGTACTTTACCAATAATCCCAGACTGAATCAATAGCGTGGCAAGCTTATAATCGTAAAAGGAGTGTACCTGAATCCCCATTTGAGTCACTAATTTTTTATCCTCTGCCATCTTTTTCATGGCCCTAGCTTCTGTGACATGGTGGGTAAGTGGTTTTTGACAATAAACCGCCTTATTCATTTCCATGGCCCTTAGAGACGCTGGGGCATGGGTATGATCTGGTGTGGATACGACTACTGCATCTATTTGATCTTTTAATTCCTCCAGCAAGAGGCGGTAATCACTGTAGGTTTTTGCTTTTGGGTACAAGGCTGTCGCATTGCTGAGGGCGTTGGTGTCCACATCGCAAAGGGCAACTACTTCCACCATCGGGTGGCTCGCAATGGCGCGAAGATCATCCATGCCCATGCCTCCAATTCCGATATGTGCAGTCCTCAGCTTACCATCGGCAGATACCTTTGCCATCAGGGAGGGCGCTAGAGATAGACCAGCAATCCCTAAGGCAGACTTTTTGATAAAATCTCTACGATCGATTAGTTGATAGTTTTTTTTCATGAAAAAAGAGCTTTTTTGGGTTTAGGGTAATTATTTTAGTTTAATGTTTCGAAATCGGACCACATCGCCATGGCCTAAAAATCCAATATGGCCTCGACTTCTTTGAAGCCCTGGATGTTCTTTTTTATCTAGGGTACCGTTTTTACTGGCTTCGAGATAATTGCCTTCTAGGATTATCTCTCCGTTAAGTATAACGGTGATGTAGGGGTGCTGAACCCTCACCTCCTGCTGATTCCAGTCTCCAGTAGGTCGTAAATAGCCCCGCTTGGCAGGTATCACACCATAAACTGATCCATGGTATTGGTAGGGCTCTAGGCTAGCATATTTTTCTGCTTCATTATCCAATATCTGTAACTCTTTGCCCGCATAGGCAGCATCACCTTCCAGTGGCGCATGTATTCCCAATCCGTTGTTAGCTCCAGGGGTCAATTGAAACTCAAATCGTAAGATAAAATTCCCGTATTCCTTTTCAGTAAATAAATTTCCACCTCCCCCACCTTGAGGTTCAATGACGATCATTCCATCTTTAACCAAATACGAACTTTTGTTCCCTACCCAGCCCGTCAATGAACGCCCATCAAATAAAGATATAAAACCCTCTTCTTGAGCCTTCAAAGTGCTTAAAGGCAGCAAAAAAAGCAAAAGAAGTGGGATAAATAAGGTAAGAATTCGTAAGGATGGATGCATGGTGAAATAAAAAATAATGTCTTATACAAATCTAAAAGGGTTCTTCAATTATTTCCTCTTATTTATCAAAAAAACGCAGTCCTGACAAAAAAAAAGTGCTCTCAATTGGGAAAATAGAATCTCCTCAAAATTAATCGCCTAAAATTGAAACAGAGTGGCTAATTCAGAGTTAAATTTATGTTCGCTTATAGCAATTCAACTCGTTGCACGAAACCAATTGAAAATGAAAATCAAATCAAAATTTAGCTATCTCATGATCGCCTTGATTGCATCACTTATCCTTGCCTGTAGTGGAGCATCTACTCCTACAGATACAAAGAATCCTTTGGAAGAATTAGAGAGCCCCAAAGAAGTTTTTTCATCTTCACAACAAGTGGCTACCTTTGCCGGAGGTTGCTTTTGGTGTGTTGAAGCCCCTTTTGAGGACTTAAATGGGGTAATTTCAGTTGTTTCGGGCTATGCAGGGGGAAAAGAAAAGAACCCTACTTACGGCGAAGTTGCTGCAGGCAAAACCTCTCATCGGGAATCGGTTCAAATCACTTTTGATCCTGAAGTAATCAGCTATGCTGAATTGGTCGATATTTTCTGGCAAACTTTTGATCCTACAGATGTTGGTGGATCGTTTTTTGATCGAGGCACTCAATATGAGTCTGCTATTTTCTATCAAAATGACCAACAAAAAAAGGTAGCCGAGGAAAGTAAAAAACGCCTGGACCAGTCACGAAGATTCTCTAAGCCGGTAATAACTCCCCTTCTTAAATTTACCAATTTTTACCCTGCCGAGGACTACCACCAAGATTACTATAAAAAGAGCCCCCAAGACTACTATGCTTATCGCAGAGGTTCAGGCAGAGATGCATTCATTCAAAAACATTGGCCCGAGCTCTCTGCTAAAAAATATCCTTCCCCAACAAAAGGAGAACTTAAAAGCAGTTTGAACGAACTGCAATACGAGGTTACCATGGAAGGAGCTACCGAATTTGCATTCAACAACGAATACAATGGCAATAAGGAGCAAGGAATCTATGTTTGCGTAGTTACTGGGGCTCCCCTATTTAGCTCAAAAGATAAGTATGAATCTGGCTCGGGATGGCCAAGTTTTTCCAAACCAATCGATGCACGGATTATTGATAAGCCTGTTGATAAAACGCTCGGAATGATGCGTGTGGAGGTTCGTAGTAAATTAGGAAACTCACACTTAGGGCATGTATTTTACGATGGTCCTGCATCTACAAACTTGCGGTATTGCATGAATTCTGCTGCCATGAAGTTTGTCCCAAAATCCCAAATGGAAGCTGCAGGTTATAAAGACTATCTCTGGATAGTGGATTGATCTATAACTCATACAACTCAAAATCAAATTTAGATGCTATATAACTAGCTTTCGAAAAGTAAGGTTGATTCTAGAATTTTGTACTTTTTTGATTTTGGGCAGCTGATGTTCCCAATAGTGCTGGCTTTCGCCTTCCATAAGCAATAAGCTTCCATGGGAGAGTTCAAGACTCACTTTAGGTACTTTTCCGCTGTAAGGCCTCATTTGAAACGATCGGTTAGCCCCAAAGGTGATCGAGGCTATTTTTGGATTTTTCCCTAAGACAACCTCATTGTCTCGATGCCAACCCATGCTGTCATGACCATCCCGGTAATAGTTACACAGGACATGTGTAAATTCATGCTGCGTAAAGTCCTGCAACCGTTGCTTAATTCTTTCCAATTCCGGCGTAAATGGCAAGGCTTGCATAGCAATTCCAGAATAGCTATAAGGCACCTTAGGATCCCCATAGAGCGCAGTAAGTCGAGGCTGCAGAATTTGTTTACCAAACATCCAGATTGGTTCATGCTGCCAAAATAATCCATCTTGAAGCACATTGAAATAAAGATCAGCTTCCTCCAAGGATAAGAAATTAGGATAGAAATAGGCTTCCCCTTGAAAAGGAAGCAGATTAGCAATCGGGGTAGGGATAAGGGAATACTGCATACCCATCAACTGAACAAAGACCGGTTTGGTTTGTAATGGGAAGCTAAAATTTAATGGAAGACTGCGCCCAACCTACTTTGTAGTCCAGTAATCGATTACGGTCACCTTATCTAAATGTGGGCCTAGTAGACCCACGAATTCCTGATGAGTGGGATGTGGAATATACGCATCTCGATCTGCATCGGAGTGGAAGGTCACAGTAAAGGCATGCGTTAAGCCCTGGTTGAGTCCTTCGGGACTGGAGTTTACTCCCCATTCAAACCCTTTTATTTCGGAGATTTTTGAGGGTAAGACTTGAAATGCTGCTACAATCACATCAATATCTTGCTGGGAGGAAGTTTTTTTAAATCCAAAAAGGACTATATGGCGGAGAACAGAATCTGTCATGGCTTCGTTTTTTAGGTTGATTTTTGGGCGAGTACTTGAGTCTGTTTCCTGTTCCTTTTCTTTGGGAGCACAAGAAAGTAGAAGGAAGAAAGAAATGAGGTAAATTGGGCTATTTTTCATCGGGAATTGGTTGTAGAATGAATCAAAGAAAGTAAGTGGTCGCACTTCAAAAACGGATTCAGAGAAGTTGCTAAAGCTAAACTTCTAAATTGAAAAATAAAATAAAAAATCCCCAAGCGATAGCATCACCCGGGGATTTTAAACAAGGAGAAGGTGGGATTACTTAACCACTTTCACGTTTACGGCATTGATGCCTTTCTTTCCTTGTACCAATTCATACTCCACTTTGTCATTTTCACGGATTTCGTGAACCAAACCTGTGTGGTGAACGAATACGTCCTCACTGTTATCAGATGGGGTAATGAATCCAAAGCCTTTGGTTGTGTTAAAGAATTTTACTGTTCCTTCATTCATGATTTTTGAAATTTTGATTTGTTTTTACTCGATTTTGATTAGACTGATTTGAAATAATTTTTTTTTCTACTGGCGGTTCTGGAGGAGTTGCTGAAATATTCCCGAATTCATCCACATAAGCGATCATATTGTCTAAGCTTCCGTCTTTTGGCTGCCCTTTTCGCTCTAGTTTCTTTTCAAGTTTATCTTTCTGCTTTCTCTTTTTAAGTTCTGCCTTTTGTTTTTTGATAAATGTGTTTTGATTTTTTGACATGCAGGTGGTTTAGTTTACAAATGTGATGGCATGACCTACTTTGCCGGCTCTGCCAGTTCTTCCGATACGATGGATGTAAGCATCCATGGTCATCGGTAGCTGATAATTGATCACATGGCTCACATCAGCTACATCGATCCCTCTGGCGGCAACATCGGTTGCTACCAACACGCGAATATCCCCACTCTTAAATTCGTCGATCATTCTATTTCGAAAATTCTGAGACTTATCTCCGTGGATTTGACCGGCTTGAATGCCGGATTGAATTAACTTTTTAGCTAGACGGTCTGCCAACCTTTTTGTTTCAGTAAATAAAATCACCTTCTCCAATTCTGGATTTGCAAATAAGTCTGCTAATACATCAAACTTATCATGCCCTTCTGGAACACGAATTGTCTGTTGCTCAATATTTTCATTTGTGCTTGCCCCATTAGAAACTTTCACTTCCACAGGATTAGCTAGTAGGCCATCGATCAATTTCTTTTGTCCTGGCTCCATGGTCGCTGAAAACAAAAGCGTTTGATCTCTTTTACCAATCCGAGTGACTAATTTACTAACGTCCAGGATAAAACCCATATCCAACATCCGATCAAACTCATCCAACACTAGGGTGTTGACCTTTCTAAGGTCTAGCACTCCCCTATCCGAAAGATCTAATAACCTTCCTGGAGTCCCTACAATCACTTGAAGCTTCCGCCCCAATTTCTGATTGTCCGAGTTGATGTTAGTTCCTCCAATAAAAGTTGCAGAATACAAAGACATCCCAATAGCAAGACTTTTAAACTCCTCTTCAATTTGCAAAGCCAACTCACGAGTAGGCGTCACCACTAGGGCGGTATAATTCCGTGAATCTTTAAGTGCATGCTCAATGATAGGAATCAAAAAGGCGGCTGTTTTTCCTGAACCTGTCTTCGAAATTGCCATAATATCCCTTCCTTGAAGGAGAGGTTCTATAGATTGCTCTTGTATGGTTGTCAGCGTTTCATATCCTTTTGCAAGGATATTTTGAAGCAACTTGGGACTTAATCCCAATGCTGTAAAGGTTTTTTCAGTTCGAAATCCATCCTGTCCACTAGGTTGCGCTTTCTTGACGAAGAGCCTAGGGTCAAGTGTAGATTCCTTCTTCTTAATCTGTCTTCGATCTAGATTTGAACCCCGAGCTGGAGTAGATGGCCTAATATTTTTTCTGGTAAAATGATTCATAAGTTGGTTTTAAACTTTCGAAGGCTGCATTTCTAGTCGACCAAGTTGGTAC
>JAQCJI010000020.1 GCA_027593175.1 Bacteroidota bacterium
AACCAGTCTTAAAAAATCAGTTATTATCCGTTATCGCTTCCATTCTTTTTACCGTTTTGGGACAAGCCTGAATACGTGTGAGCTTAGAATTAGGGATCGTAGGATGATCGAAGTTAGCAAGAGACAGGACTAAATTGAGTTCCCATTTTTAAAGAGCGGATGGAAATAAATTCAACAAATTTGACAGGTCAATTCAAAAAGCAGGTTGCTGATAAATACACAATTTACAACAGTTTGTTTGCAGCACTTCCCTATTCTGGCGTAGCCAATGTGGGTGCGCTTTTACCCATTTTGTTGCAAGCCTGTGAGAAAGGCTATGAGAAGGAAAAATCGCCTGCGGAGATTATTGACTATTTTTTCAGCCAGCATACGGATGTCAGCAGTGAACAAGAAAAATTGGATCACCTCTTTAAATATGTTCAATACATTGAAAGGCAGGTGGTACTTTTTGATGCGATTGAGGATGCTGCCTTTTCAAGCCTGCATGATGTGACCAGTACAGGAAGTTTAAAATCAATTCTACGGGATGCGAGGCTTCTAAAAAAATCAGCTTTAATTTCAAAAAAACTCGAAAAATTCAAGCTTAGGCTCGTTTTGACAGCACATCCGACTCAATTTTATCCAGCAAATGTGCTGGGAATTATCCATGACATGGGGGAAGCAATTGGTAAAAATGACTTCAATACAATCAGTCAATTTATCCAACAATTGGGCTTAACCCCATTTTTCAATAAAAAGCAACCTACCCCTGCAAATGAGGCAATTACCTTGATGTGGTTCCTAGAAAACGTGTTTTACCATGCTATAGGTAACATTTACACCAAAATTGTAACGGAAGTTTTTGAAGGGGATTATTCTGGCGATACTAATTTTATCGAGCTAGGATTTTGGCCAGGAGGGGATCGAGATGGGAATCCTTTTGTGAATGCAGATACCACGCAGTTTGTGGCCAAATCCTTACGAAGCAGCATTATTGTCTGCTATTACAGAGATATTAGAAAGTTGAAAAGGAAGTTGACCTTTTCTGAAGTGGATGTTTTAATCAACGAATTGGAGACAAGGCTATATGAAAATGTCTTCACCCCTGAGCAAGCAACACCAATCACCAAAGAGGAAATTTTGGCTTGTATAGAAAAAATAAAGGACTTAGTGGTGGAGCGAAGTTATTCCATGTATTTACCAAATTTGGAAAGCTTGATCCACAAAGTCCGGCTATTTGGAACACATTTCGCATCCTTAGATATCAGACAAGATAGCCGGATCCATCATCAAGTGTTGCTAGATGTGCATCAAACGCTTCATAAAAAGGATGGGAAAGGGATATTGCCAGCCACTTATTCCAACCTTAGTCTTCCAGCTCAACTTCAAGCATTGTCCGAACTCGAAGGGAGCCTTGATCCCTTGGATTTTGAAGAGACAATCACCAAGGATACGCTTCAATCTATCTATGCAATCAAGTCTGTCCAACAAACAAACGGACTACCCGCTTGCCACCGCTACATCATTAGCAATACCCAATCCGCTCTCCATGTGATGGAATTATTCGCCTTACTTAGGTTATGTGGATGGGATCAGCACTTAGCCCATTTAGACATAGTCCCCTTGTTTGAAACCATTGAAGATTTAGACAATGCGGCAGGGATTATGAAAATACTCTATGCAGACCCCTTCTATAGGATCCATTTAGCGCAAAGGCAGTTCAAACAAACAATCATGCTTGGCTTTAGTGATGGAACCAAGGATGGAGGATACCTCCAAGCAAATTGGAGTATTTATAAGGCAAAAGAACGTTTGACTACTATCTCAAGGGAAAACCAAGTGGCAGTTCTATTTTTTGATGGTCGAGGAGGACCTCCGTCTCGAGGCGGTGGAAAAACGCATCAATTTTATGAATCCTTGGGAAATTTAATTGAAAAAGAAGAAATCCAAATTACTATTCAAGGACAGACCATCACCTCCAATTTTGGAACGATTCAATCTGCTGAATTTAATATCGAACAATTAGTGAGCGCAGGTGTCAGTAATGAACTCTTCGCGGATAATCAGCCCCAACTCACCGATAAAAACCGAGAGACCTTGGACGCTTTGAGTCAACTCAGCTATGCGGCTTACCTAAAACTTAAACACCAGCCACAATTTTTACCCTACCTGCAAAAATTTAGCCCACTGAATTATTACGGTAAAAGTAATATTGCAAGTAGGCCAACGAAAAGAGGGGCGAAAAATGAACTTAGCTTTTCAGATTTGAGAGCAATTCCTTTTGTGGGGAGCTGGAGCCAATTGAAACAAAATGTTCCTGGATTTTTTGGGTTTGGTTCCGCATTGAAGGCCTTCAAGGAGGAAGGCCTCTGGAATGAAGTGGAAGATTTATTCGACAACAATGCCTTCTTTAGATCCCTGGTGGACAATAGTATCATGAGCATGGTTAAATCAAATTTTGACTTGACCAAGTATATTGAAAATGATGCTGACTTTAGAGACTTTCGTCGACTCATCCTTGAGGAGTTTGACTTGACTCGCCAATTTTATTTGGAATTAATTCAAGGAGCGAGTTTGATGGAAAAGGATTCTTTAGGAAAACAGTCTATTCTATTTAGGGAAAAAATCGTGCTTCCTTTACTCACCATTCAGCAATTTGCATTGAGTAAATTGCAATTACAGCCTATTGATCAAAGGCTGAAGGAGTCCTACGATAAATTAGTTACGCGGAGTATGTTTGGAGTGATCAATGCAGCTAGAAATTCAGCTTAAATAGGTTTATCGCTCACTTTTAAGTTGGGTAATCAGGAAATTTACATTCAAAACAACAGGGTTGATTTTCAAGAATTCCCCAAGGTTTAGGTGCTAGTGCTAAGAGTTAGAGAAGTGGCGGATTTCATGTAATTTTGTCCCATGAGTAAGCAAAGAGAAGAATTAGAGCACCGACTGCGATTACGGAATATCAAGCTTTCCGATTACGAGGATATTCGTGAAATCATGGTGTCTATTTACAAAAACCAAGGTGGAGCCTGGACCAAAGCGGAGCTCAAAAATCAACTCCGCATCTTTCCTGAAGGACAAATTTGTATCGAGGACAATGGGAAGGTCATTGCGGCAGCCCTGAGTATCATCGTGGATTACTACAAGTTTGGGGACAATCACAGCTATCATGAGATTACTGGTTATGGCAAGTTTGACACCCACGATCCGGATGGTGACACCTTGTATGCGACCGACATATTTGTTCATGCTGAATACCGAGGCATGAGACTGGGTAGACGCTTATATGATGCCAGAAAAGAACTTTGCGAAAATCTAAACCTCCGTTCCATCATTGCAGGAGGCCGCATCCCTGGCTACTCTAATTATGCAGACGAAGTGACACCTCGAAAGTACATCGAACTGGTAAAGAATCGGGAGATTTTTGACCCCGTACTTTCTTTCCAACTCGCCAACGAGTTTCACGTCAGAAAAGTAATCACCAAATACCTACCCGAAGACACTGATTCCCGGGCCTATGCCACCTTATTGGAATGGATCAATATCTATTACGAAAAGGATGAAAAGCTTATTGGTAACAAAAAATCTATCGTCCGACTGGGATTGGTGCAGTGGAAAATGCGTCGCTTCTCTAATGTGGACGATCTGATGCAGCAGGTGGAATTTTATGTAGATACCGTATCTGGTTATAAATCAGATTTCTGTTTGCTTCCCGAATTTTTCAATGCACCCATGCTTGCCGAGTTCAATGACATGGATGCATCGGAAGCGATACGAAATCTTGCAGACTACACCACTGAAATCGTGAATCGGATGAGTGACCTCGCAGTATCCTATAATGTGAACATTATTGCTGGATCCATGCCTGAGTACGATGGCAAAAAACTCCGAAATGTTAGTTACCTCTGCCGCAGAGATGGTACGCAAGACAAGCAGTACAAATTGCATATTACGCCCGATGAGGCGGCCTACTGGGGATTGCAAGGAGGAAACGGAATCAATGTATTTGATACTGATGCGGGTAGGATAGGCATTTTGATCTGTTACGATGTGGAATTCCCAGAGCTGGGAAGAATCCTTGCCGAGCAAGAGATGGATATTTTGTTTGTTCCTTTCTGGACAGATACTAAAAATGCCTTTTTGCGTATAAATATCTGTGCCAAAGCGCGGGCCATTGAAAACGAATGCTATGTGGCTATTACCGGGTCAGTGGGTAACCTACCCAAGGTGGAAAATATGGATATTCAGTACTCGCAGGCGGCAATTTTCTCTCCTTCTGACTTTTCCTTTCCACACGATGCCACAGTGGCGATGGCTCCGGAAAATGTGGAAACAACCATCGTTGCGGATGTGGACTTAGATTTATTGACCAAACAACGAAAAGCAGGATCGGTACGTAACCTAGAACAGCGAAGGCTGGATCTTTATTCAATCCAATGGAAACAGAAAAAATAGTAGAAGGGTATCTACAGCATATTCCTGTGGAGGTGCTGGAAAAAGCCAAGCATATAAAAGTGCTGATTACTGACGTGGATGGAGTACTTACCGATGGGGGTATTTTCTACGACAACGAAGGCATGGAATACAAAAAGTACAATGTCAAAGATGGACTCATTGTTCAGCACTTAAAAAATGCAGGCTTCCTTGTGGGAGCCATTACAGGCCGAGCTTCCCAGGTGGTGGAAAATAGATGTAACGAACTCCGCTTTGACTTCCATTACCATGGGGTCAAGGATAAGTTGAAAAAACTGACCGAACTCATGGAAACCATGGAGTTGAGCCTAGAAGAAGTAGCTTATATCGGAGACGACTTGATTGATCTTCCGGTACTGATTCGGGTGGGCTTATCCATTGCTCCTGCTGATGCTTTGCCATATGTATGTGCTGCAGTTCATCATGTATCTACGTTTAAAGGAGGGAAAGGCGTATATCGTGAGGCTGCCGACCTGCTCCTCCACGCAAAGGGACAGCTGGTACCCTTGGTTGAAAATTTAGTTAAAAAAGAAGCATGAATAGAGCAAAAAAAACAATGTATATCCGTGAAGGAGTAGTATTGGGATCCGATAAACCCGTACTTTTTTCTGGGCCCTGCGCAGTGGAAAGTTTTGACATTTGCTTGGAGATAGGTACCAAAGTGAAGTCCTGGGCGGAAGAGCATGGATTTTCCTATGTTTTTAAGGCCTCCTTTGATAAGGCCAACAGAACTTCCTCTTCTTCCTTTCGAAGTATTGGGATGGATGCCTCCTTGGAGGTGTTGCAGCGGGTAGGAAAGGCGCTGGATGTACCTTTGGTGACCGACATTCACGAGAGCTACCAAGCAGCGGAAGTTGCAGAAGTGGTAGATGTGCTTCAAATCCCAGCTTTTCTTTGTCGACAAACTGACCTACTCCTTGCTGCTGCAGCAACGGGAAAAGCTGTTAAAATCAAAAGGGGACAATTTATGGCTCCCGAAGACATGGCCTATGCTGTCAGCAAGGTGCGCAACGCAGGCAACGACAATGTCTGTTTGACCGAGCGTGGGTTTTCTTTGGGCTACCACAACCTCGTTGTGGACATGCGGGGCTTGCCTATCATGCGTCAATTTGCCCCTGTTGTATTTGATATCACCCACTCGGTCCAGCAACCTGGAGGACAGGGTGGAAGTAGTGGAGGGCAGCGCGAGTTTGCGCCTATTTTGGCTAGAGCTGCCGCTGCCACGGGCATTGATGGCTTTTTTATTGAAACCCACCCCGAACCCAACAAAGCGCTCAGCGATGGTCCGAATTTGATTCCTTTGCATAGGATGGGAGATTTCTTAGGAATGCTTAAAGCTGCCTGGGAACTCGGTAGAAGTTTCCAGGATTTTAAAGTTGAATAGTAGCCATAAATAAAAATTGGCTAGTTTTGCGACCAACGATTAAATTAAGTGGTTGATCTGTAAGGATTTGATTTTATGTTTAATAAAAATTAAATAAAAATTAAACAAAAAATAAAACTCTTCTGTTCCTACAACAATGAAAGTAGCAATCTTCCGTAAAGAGCATTTTAATTCAGCACACCGCCTTTTCAATCCGACCTGGTCAGATGAAAAGAATGAGGCAATTTTTGGTAAGTGCAATAACCCCAATTACCATGGACACAATTACGAGCTGATTGTGCAGCTCAAAGGTGAAATTGATCCAAGTACAGGTTATGTGTACGACATGAAACTCCTCAGTGACCTAATCAAGGAACATGTATTAAATAAATTTGATCACAAAAACTTAAATCTAGATACCGTTGAATTCAGAGAACTCAATCCCTCCGCCGAGAATATTTCGGTTGTGATATGGACTATTTTGAGGGAAAAAATTGATCGGAAATACGAACTAATCGTACGACTCTATGAAACCGAAAGAAACTATGTTGAATACGATGGGAATTAATCTTGGCCATGCCTCCTTTGATGAAGTAGGAGACGAGCATGTAGGCACATCCATGGAGACCCCTTTGAGAGACGATGCCTTTAAGATGGATGATGACCTTAAGGTGGAGCTCATTGAAAAGCACTTTAAGGAAATTATGCATATCCTAGGTCTTGACCTAAGTGATGATAGCTTAAGAGGTACCCCACATCGTGTGGCAAAAATGTATGTGAAGGAAGTGTTTGCTGGGCTTAACCCAAAAAACAAGCCTGCGCCAAAGCTTTTTGAAAATAAATACAAGTACAAGGAAATGTTGGTTGAGAAGGATATCACCTTCTTCTCACACTGTGAGCACCATTTTGTACCTATCTATGGGAAAGCGCATGTGGCCTACATTTCCAATGGCAATGTCATAGGGCTTTCCAAAATTAACCGCATTGTACAGTATTTTTCCAAGCGACCACAAGTTCAGGAGAGATTGACAATGCAGATTGGTAACGAGCTAAAAGACACATTAGGTACCGATGATGTGGCTATCATTTTGGATGCATACCACATGTGTGTGAGCTCCCGAGGTGTTAATGATACCAATAGTTCTACTGTTACTTCCTTTTACTCAGGGAAATTTGAAACGGATGAGCAGAGTAGAAATGAGTTTTTGAAATACCTCAGCTTGAAAAAATAAGTAAAATATAGCAAGTTTTTGCTCTTTTAATTCTTCTTAATATTTTGATAAACTAATCCAAATAAGAAGCCCTGCAAAAAAAAGCAGGGTTTTTTTGTGCTTTATGCAAACAAATTGAAGGCTGTTTGCTTTACCTAACTAAATAAACATCTACACACATGAAGGGAAAGAATATTGTTCTGGTAGGAGGAAACTCCGGAATAGGAAAAGCGGTAGCCATGCAGCTGCAGGAAAATGGGGCTGTGGTTTTTAGTTATTCCAGGACTGGAGAAGGAACAGGTGCTGTAGATTTTTCAAGCGATTTTGAAGAGCTTCCGAGCCTTCCAGAAATAATAGATGGACTGGTGTATTGTCCTGGTACCATTCAACTAAAGCCCTTCCATAGAATAAATATTGCCGATTTTAAGCAGGAGATGGAAGTTAATTTTTATGGAGCAATACGCTTGCTTCAGGCCTGCTTGAAAGGGTTGAAAAAATCGAGCTCTCCATCCGTAGTGTTATACAGCACCGTAGCAGTACAAACAGGTATGGGATTTCATGCTGGCATTGCCTCTGCCAAAGGAGCTGTGGAGGGTCTTACGCGCTCACTAGCAGCCGAATGGGCTCCTAGTAAAATTAGAGTGAATGCCATAGCACCTTCGCTAACAGAGACACCGCTTGCTGCTTCACTTCTATCTACCCCTGAAAAAAAAGAAGCTTCTGACAAAAGGCATCCCCTCGGAAGGATTGGGAGGCCAGAAGATATAGCAGATGCTACTATATTTTTACTTTCCGAAAAGTCTTCCTGGATAACGGGACAGATTCTCCACTTGGATGGAGGAATGTCAAATCTCAAATAAATCAAAACAATTTCCTATTCTTGTTAGTCTATAATGTGGGTACCTTCCCAAGATGAAAGCTATGTGTATATGAAGACACCACCTGAATCGTTTCTCCTATTTAAGGAAGAGTTGATAAAGGCCCAACTTGAAAAAGAAAGGCTTCAACTTTATTATGAGCAGCAATTAATAGAAGTTAATCAGGAATTGTATCGACTTAAGGAACAAATTCAGTCTCAGCAAGATATGATGCGTACAACTTTGGAGTATGCTTCCCATTTAGAAATTCGATTGACAGAAGTAAAAGAAGAGGTAACGCAAACTACCTCTGCAAACAAAAAATCAATTTATTAACTTCCCACGATGTCAGCCATGAACGAGACCCTACCCGCTCACGTAATTCTGGATTTCGAAATTGCTTTTGAGCACCGCTATGCCAAAGTATGGTTCAATCGAACTAGAAAGACCATCATCTGCGAACTCCTTGCCGACTATGTCCCAATCGAGGATTTTAAAAAAGCCTTTTTGGAAATTGGAGAACTAGTAAAAACCGGAGGTTTTGAAAAATTTATTTTTGATAAAAGAGCGCTTAGAGCTTTCCATCAGCCTACCATGGAGTGGTATTTTATCCACTGGAAAAAAGACATGTTGGCCTATGGGGTAAAAACCCATCGCAAAATCCTTCCTGAGGAAAAATGGTTTGAAAAGATGGTACAGATAGCAAAGGCTCAAATCCTTATCCAATATCCTGACAACATTATAGACCAACTGGATATTGTTTATTGTGATACCATCGAGGCAGCTGTTTTGACCTAATGTGGCAGGCGGGTGCGGCCCAACTCGCGCAACTTAATCCTGCATTTAGAAGAAACTTGATCAATTGTCTACCCAGCTACAAACCTCTCCACCTAATGGGTACAAGAAGTGCAGCGGGCATCCCTAACTTGGCACTTTTTTCTCAACACATTCACTTAGGTGCAGATCCCTCTTTGGTAGGGATCTTGTTTCGTCCCCATACGGTTGACCGCGATAGCCTGGAAAATTTCTCTAAGAAGAAAAGGGAATCGATGCGATAGCACTCCAAACACTTTTTGGGGAAGAAGAAAAAGAGTAGGCCTTGGTTTCCCACGTGCGAGTAGGAAACCCTAATTCCTACCTTGAAGCTGAATCAGCTATATAGGCTAAGATGGATTTTATTTTTTAGATAAGTGGCTGATAATCAAATTAAAAATTTGAATTAAGTACGCCTCAACCCAAAATTTCATCCCTAGGTTTTAGCAAGCGGTAAGCAGTGCTTACCTTTGCGAATGGCCCAACAAATCCTCATCCTAGATTTTGGTTCTCAGTACACCCAGCTTATCGCTCGTCGCGTAAGAGAGCTCAATGTGTACTGCGAAATTCATCCGTACAACAAAGTTCCTGAAATCACCACCGATATTAAAGGGATCATCCTTTCTGGCTCCCCCTGTTCGGTGCGGGACGAAGGATCACCCGATGTCAATACGGATGCTTTCCGCGGCAAACTCCCCTTGCTAGGGGTCTGCTACGGCGCGCAACTCCTTGCCAGTAAGTATGGTGGCGAAGTACTACCTTCTACCATTCGGGAATATGGCCGAGCCAATTTGGATCACATCGACCTAAATCAGGATTTATTGAAGGAGATGACCTACGGTTCGCAGGTGTGGATGTCTCATGGGGATACCATCAAGGAACTTCCCGCTGGCTTTGAGGTGCTTGCAGGCACGGAATCTGTTCGGGTAGCTGCCTTTAAGGTTAGTGGTGAAAAAACCTATGGAATCCAATTTCATCCCGAAGTAACCCACTCTCTGGAGGGTAAAATATTGCTTCACAACTTTGTAGTAGGGATCTGTGGATGTAGCCAAGACTGGACTTCGGATATCTTTATCGATTCCACCGTAGCTAGCTTAAAGAAAAAAATAGGAGCCGATAAAGTGGTCATGGGACTTTCTGGTGGAGTGGACTCCTCCGTAGCCGCCACACTCATCCACCGTGCCATCGGAGATCAGTTGACCTGTGTGTTTGTAGATAACGGCCTCCTTCGCAAAAATGAGTACGAAGAGGTGCTCGATTCGTACATGCACCTGGGACTGAATGTGATTGGCGTAGATTCCAAGCAACGATTTTACGATGCCCTCGTGGGTTTGACCGACCCAGAAGCCAAAAGAAAGGCCATCGGACGCGTATTTATCGAGGTATTTGACGACGAGGCACATAAGATTGATGGCGTGAAGTGGCTAGGCCAAGGTACCATCTATCCGGATGTGATCGAGTCAGTTTCGGTGAAAGGTCCCTCCGCGACCATCAAGTCGCACCACAACGTGGGTGGCCTACCGGATTTTATGAAATTGTCGGTGGTAGAGCCTTTGAATACCTTGTTCAAAGATGAGGTTCGTGAGGTGGGTCGGGCGCTTGAAATCCCTGAAAAAATTATCGGAAGACACCCTTTCCCTGGGCCAGGACTAGCCATCCGAATTTTAGGTGACATCACCGAGGAGAAAGTGAAGATACTACAGGAAGTAGACTACATCTTTATTCAAGGACTTAAAGAGCATGGCTTGTACGATCAGGTGTGGCAAGCAGGAGCGATTCTATTGCCTATCCAATCTGTCGGGGTGATGGGGGATGAGCGTACCTACGAGAAAGTAGTGGCGCTACGTGCGGTGGGTTCCGTAGATGGGATGACCGCAGACTGGATTCACTTGCCTTATGAATTTCTTGCCAAGATGTCGAATGACATTATTAACCGGGTAAAAGGAGTCAACCGCGTCGTATATGACATTTCTTCTAAGCCACCAGCCACTATCGAGTGGGAATAAGAGGAAGAACAACTAAAAAAACCTAGCTAGTGCACGGTTTTTTGTTTTTAGGTCAACTAGTTTATTTATTAACTAGAAATCTGCTTCCTCCTGTCAACTTGAAATTAGGATTTTTTACTCTTGAAGAGCTGCTTTGCTGCCTTTTTTTTGAGGTAGTTGACAAATTCCGAGTAAGCCTCGTGCTCGTGGTTGGAAACGGAGATAGACTGCTTGTCTTTGAAGACTAGGGTTACTTGCTTGAATTCCCGCTTGTTGGCCAGCACAGTTTCCTCTTCCCAAGCTAGGATTTCAGTGACGGGATAGGCTTTGGTACTGCCTCTGAGGGGAAGTTTGATTACGATATGCTCTTTCCCTGCCGAGATAAACCGCCATCCTGCCATCATTTTCACAAGCAGCATCAACAGAACCACTGTAAGTAGGGAGCTGGCCACCAAATACAGCCATAGTGGGAAACTTCGGTTGTAGGCAAAATCCCTCAAGAAAAGAACCAGCCCAGCCAATAAAATGAGGATTACCGCGCTTAGGGATATGTAGGTCGATAGCTTTGGTTTAAGAAGGATCATGGCTTTGGGTAAGTTCTGCAAGAGTTGTGGAGGCAAAAGTCTCCAAATCTTGGAAAAAAGCCAAGAAAATCGCTTCAATTTCGTCTTCTTTTTCCCAAAGCACTTGGGTAGACTCATTCATTTTGGAATCAAAGCGTGCACGACGGCTAAGGCCATCCAAGGCGGCTTGAATGCCAGCAGGGTGGCGATAGGCATAGAGCCAGTTTTGAGCTTTCATCCAATGAAACACGACGAAAGGCTTCGGGGAACTCCTGGGGGTAGGAGGATCCAGGCTGAAAAGCACCAAGGGTGTATCTGAATAGTTTCTCCAATTTTTTACCAAAAAATAGTCAAAAAAAACATCGGTGATTACCCTCGAATAATGCCCAAATCGAGAGATCAGGAAGGATTGAACCTGCTTGACCAAGGGATGTGAATCGGTGTAGGTATCGATGGCCCGATGCAGCTGTATGCCGAGTTGCACTTTTTTAGGTATTTTTCCAGCTCCTTTCCTCTGACAAAGGCGGCAATAAAATTACCCACCAGAATTTCTTCTTGACCAAAAGAAAGATACGCGTGTGCAAGAAAATTCATCTAAAATTGGGGATGGGAAAACACTAGGCTTATTCCCTAGTTTCAAGGCTAAAGTACAACCATTCATGCGGAATTCCCTCGAAGAAATTAAAGTAGGCCTCAAGCTGCTGCAACTGGAGCGGCATGAGGATCTGGCTCAGTACAAAAAAAAGTTTCTCAACACCAGCATCGCGGACAAAAAGAAAGAGGGCATCACCTGGCATCCCATCTTGCTAAAAAAAACGAAGATCGGGATGGGCGAGCGACTGATCATCGAGGTGGAGCGTACCGATATCAACTATCCTTCTTCCTTTAGTTCTGGCAAGTCCGTTTCTTTTTTTTCCACGCAGGATGGCTACCATAGCCCAGAGTTTCGGGTGAATGGGGTAGTAAATCAAGCCAAAAAAGACATCCTCATCGTCACGCTTCAGGCGGATGAGGTGCCGGAATGGATGGATTCAGGTAGGCTTGGGGTAGACTTACTGTTTGATGAGGCAAGTTACCGAGAGATGGAGTCGGCACTCAAAAAGCTGCTGGTTACCGAAGACCTGCATCTCCTAAAATTTAGGGATCTAGTTTATGGCGAGGGCCGTCCTTTTTTTGGGGAGGAATTGAAAATTGACCTTCCGGAATTGAATTTCTCGCAAGTACTGGCCTGTCAAAAGATGGAAGCTGCCCAAGATATTGCGGTAGTTCATGGCCCTCCAGGCACAGGCAAGACTACTACCTTGCTGGCTGCGATTGTGCGTGCAACACGGTCAAATCAGCGGATTTTGGTGTGCGCTCCCAGCAATGCGGCCGTAGACTTGCTGGTAGAAAAGTTGATCGATCGGGGCATAGCTACCCTTCGGATAGGCCATCCTGCACGGGTGGAGGAGAAAATCCTCAACCAGACCCTAGATGCTAAGATCGCTTTACATGACAGCTACCGGGACCTGAAGAAGTTGCGCAAGGAAACCGAGTCCTACCTACAGCTGGCGAAGCAATACAAGCGGAATTTTGGGCCCGAGGAGCGGGCACAGCGCAGGCTCCTATATCAGGAAGTAAGCCGTATTCGAGAGCTGGCAGAGCATTTGGAGGACTACATTCGAACCGATATTTACCATAAGACGCAAGTATTTGCCAGTACCTTAGTCGGTGCAGGCTCGCATCACCTCAAAGGGATGGTATTTGATCTGGTGTTTATTGATGAAGCGGCTCAAGGTTTGGAGGCCGCAACCTGGATTCCAATGTTGAAAGCCAGAAAAGTTGTTTTTGCTGGTGACCACTGCCAGTTGCCTCCCACCATCAAGTCCATCGAGGCTTCACGTCAGGGACTATCAACTACCTTGTTTGAAAAAATGATTCAGCGCCATCCCCAGGCTGCGCAAATGCTTCAGGTGCAGTACCGCCTGCCGGCTACGATTATGGGTTTTTCGAATCAGCAGTTTTATGAGGGGAAACTCCAGGCAGCAGCGAATACGGAAACGCATGCTTTTTCTCCAGATGAATCTGTAATGGACTGGGTCGATACGGCAGGGGCGGGTTACAGTGAACAGGTGGAGTCTGAAAGCCTCAGTACCTTCAATCCTGAGGAGGCACAGTTTGCCTGCCAGTACCTCAACGACTGCATCCTTCGCATTGGATTTGGGCTTTTTAAAGAAAAAGGCTGGACAATTGGATTGATTGCTCCTTATTCTGCACAGGTGCGCCACTTGCGTCACTTGATTTTTGACACCTATGCCTTTCCCAATTTGAAGGCTTTTTCCGACTTGATTACCATCGATACGGTGGATGGGTTTCAGGGGCAGGAGCGAGACTTGATGCTGATTTCCCTAACACGCTCCAACGAGCGCGGGGAAATTGGGTTTTTGTCGGACAAACGTCGAATGAATGTGGCTATCACCCGCGCCAAGCGAAAATTAATTTTAGTGGGGGATAGTAGCACCTTGGCGCAACACGAATTTTTCGATTCGCTGCTTCGCTATGTTGAAGAAAAAGGGGCTTACCGGAGTGTCTGGGAGTTTTTATAAGTCCTCATGCTTCTGATTCCTTGCTTGAGCCAGTTGAATCGCTTAGTTTGCCAAAGGCTTCGGCTGGGACCAAGGTGACCCACTTTCCCATCTTCTTTTGAATAACTTTGAAGTGGTGCTGCTCCTCGGGCGTGATTAGGCTGATCGCATGGCCAGTGGCTCCTGCTCTTCCCGTACGACCGATGCGGTGGATGTAATCCTTTGGGGAGCGGGGCAGTTCGTAGTTGATCACTAGGGGCAATCCCTGAATGTCGATGCCTCGCGCTGCCAAGTCGGTAGCTACTAGTACCCTCGTTTTTCCAGACTTAAACTTGGCCAATGCTTCTGTGCGTGCCCCTTGGCTTTTGTCTCCATGGAATGCGACCGCGTGTATGCCATTTTTATTCAATTTCACCACCATATTATCGGCTGTACGGATGGAAGAGGCAAAGACCAGGATTTGTTTCCAATCTCCAGATTGAATGAGTTGCCGAAGAAATGGTCCCTTGGTTTCTTGGCTTACTCGATAGGCTTCCTGAAGGATGGCGTCTGGGGTGAAGTCTGTTGGAGCAACTTGGATTTCAAAAGGGTCTTTGAGGAGTTGTTGGATAAGGGAAGTAAGCTCCTGGTCTTGAGTTGCTGAAAATAGAAGTGTCTGTTTCTTTTTTGGAGTCAGTTCTAGGAGGTGATCCATTTCCTCGCGAAATCCCATTTGCAAGAGTTTGTCCGCTTCATCGATCACCAGGGTGTTGAGGCGTCCGATGCCTACTGCATTCCGACCTACTAGGTCAATCAATCTTCCGGGGGTAGCAATTAGTACCTCTACACCACCCAACTTCATCATTTGAGGATTGATGGAGACTCCACCAAAAATAGCTAGGGACTTGATTCGTCGCGGGAGAAAGCGGCTAAAGTTTTCGGTGACTTCAGCGACTTGAATGGCCAGTTCTCGTGTGGGTACGAGCACGAGAACAGGTACCTGTCGATCTCGTGGAGCCTCTTGCTGGAGCAGGTGCTGCAGGATGGGGAGGATGTAGGCAGCAGTTTTTCCTGAACCGGTAGGGGCTAGACCTAGGATATCTTTTTTTTGCAGAATTGCTGGGATAGCCTCAATCTGAATTGGATAGGGGCTTTCATATTTTGCACGTTCGATTGAGCTAAGCAGATCTTTTGACAGTCCTAAGTCGGAAAAATTCATAGTAGGTATTTTGCGTAAAGTTAGGGGAAGTATGGAAAAGCCTTTCCTTTTTCCGTTCAAGTGAACCAAACTTTGCCCTTGCAAATTGGAATGCTTCCATTTGATGATTTCTTCTTGTAATTCAGAAGAATAAAAACCAAATTAGTTCTGTCCTGAATGCTTTGGATTCTTTTTTCCTCATTTGTTTAAATCCAAAATACCTGATTGATTATGTTTCGAAGTTCCCTGTTGATTTGTGCGGTTGGTTTGTTGTTTTGTTTTTCCTGTAAAGAGTCCGGACCTCTTCCGGAAACACCCGACAGTCCTGCGCGGACTGCGGAGGAGGAGTTGAAAACTTTTCAAATTGAATCCGGATTTGAAGTTCAGTTAGTGGCTTCAGAACCTTTAGTTGAATCTCCTGTAATTATTAATTTTGATGAAGACGGAAGACTTTGGGTGGTAGAAATGCGCGGCTACATGAGTGATATTGAAGGTTCGGAAGAGAAGCAACCTGTTGGTTCTGTAGCAATTCTAGAGGATACCGACGGTGATGGCTTGATGGACAAGCGGACGGTGTATCTGGATTCTCTGATTATGCCTCGAGCCTTGGGTCTGTTCAAAAATGGAGCCTTGGTAGCAGAGAACAATAAGCTATGGATCACCCAAGACCTGGATCGAGACTTGAAAGCGGATTCCAAAATTTTACTGGATTCGACCTATTCTGCTAATGGAATTCCCGAGCATTCCGATAATGGTTTTGTGCGGAATTCCGACAATTGGTATTATAGTGCCAAATCACGTCTTCGGTATCGCTTTCAAGAAGGGACTTGGATTCGTGACACCACCGAGTTTCGTGGACAATGGGGGATTTCTCAGGATGATCAGGGTCGTTTGATTTACAATTACAACTGGTCCCAACTTCATGGAGATCTTGTACCGGCCAATTATTTATTCCGAAATAAAAACCATAAACCTTCCACCGGCATAGACCATGGCTTGACGATTGATCGAAAGGTATTTCCCATCCGATCCAATCCTGCTGTAAATAGGGGGTATATTCCTGGTACGCTAGATTCTGCCGGACGTCTTTTTGAATTTAGTTCAGCCTGTGCCCCGACAGTCTATCGCAGTCAGCTTTTCCCCAAGGGATATCATGGGAATATCTTCGTTCTAGAAAATGCAGGAAATCTTGTCAAGCGGAATGTGGTGACCGAAAAAGGAGTTTTTCTAGAAGCACATGACCCAAATCCAGGCACTGAATTTTTTGCTTCCACAGATGAGCGATTCCGTCCTGTGTATGCAACGGTTGGGCCAGATGGCGGATTTTACCTTGCTGATATGTATCAAGGAATTGTCCAGTATGGCTCTTACATGACTCCATATTTGAAAGAACAAACGCTTAAGCGAGGTTTAGATTCGCCGGGTCATATGGGGCGAATTTGGAGGGTAGTCCCTAAAGGGTTTGATCCTAAAAAGACTCCAAAGCTTTCTCAAGCAAGCATACAGGACTTGGTCCAGTATCTTTCCCATCAAGATGGCTGGTTTCGGGATATGGCACAGCGGCTTTTGGTAGAAAGAAATGATCCTAATTCTGTGGGGCCTCTAGAAGATCTTGTAGAAAATGGAAAATCTGAGTCAGGGCGATTCCATGCACTTTGGACCTTGGAAGGAATGGGGAAAGTCAATTCTCCTCTTTTGCTCGAAGTATTGAAAAATGGGACTGATCTGATCAAGACTACAGTACTCAGACAATTAGAAATTTCGGCTGCAAAAGATCCAGGGATTTTGCGCCAACTGGAAGCTATCGCAATTGATCTGGCTTACAAAGCTTCTGACAAAGTTGCGCTACAATTGGCGCTGAGTTCGGAGATTTTTTCATCCGAAGTCAAGATTAATTTTTTAAGCCAAATCATCGACGACTATGGCCATTTAGCGTTGATAAGGGATGCCGCTATGAGTAGTTTGGAGGGTCAAGAGTATCATTTTTTACAAAAAATATTGGCTAATAAAACCTGGACAGAGGCCAATCCCGATCGGGAAGTTTTCCTAGAAATGCTCACCTCAGCCATCATTAATAACAGGGAGACGGCAGAGATTACTGGACTTTTGGCTATTTCGGATTCAAAGGAAATGGGCTGGAAGGAAGCTGTTATCCTCGCAGGTATGGCTATTCAGGCAGGGGACCTTGATCAACCCGGTCTGGTGGTATTACAAAGCGAACCTTCCATTTTCAAACGGACTGATTTGCCTATTAATCAGAATAGAACTGCGATGCTGAAGCGGCTTTTCTCCTGGCCTGGCTATCGGCCTTCCGCAAAATTAATTTCTACTGGAAATTTAGATGAAAAAGCCATGAAGCAATTTGCCGACGGACGCCAGAAGTATTTGGTCTCCTGTGCAGGTTGTCATGGGAATAATGGAAAAGGTGCGGCTCGAATGGGTCCGCCTTTAGCAGGTTCTGAATGGGTGGTTGGAGATGAAGTCCGGCTTTCGCTGATTATGCTGCATGGATTGGAAGGTCCGATCGAAGTGGATGGGAAAAAATATGATACCCCGGAGATTTTGCCGGTAATGCCTTCCCATTCGACGATGGATGATGCGGTGATTGCCTCTATTCTTACCTACATTCGAAACGAATGGGGCAATGAAGCACCACCTGTCACCGGTAGGACGGTAGGTTCCACCCGTCACCTGAATCAGGGCAGGGTGTATCCTTGGTCTGCTGCCGAACTAAATAAGCACATGGAAAGACTTGTAGCCAATTTCAAACCTTAACCCAAAATGTCCCAGCCTATGAAGTCCAATGTTAGCAATAAAGAATTTTACTCTGGTAGGAGGGAGTTTTTGATAAAGTCAGGACTTGCGACCGCTGCCATGGGTTTCCCTTTTTCGGTTTTCCCGGATAGCTTAAAAGGTGTATCGATGGGAGTTGTAGTCCATTCCTATGGGATTCGCTACGGTTCCAAGGTGGAAAGCACCAAGTATCCTGGATTCCAAAACGCACTAGATTTCATGTGGCATTGTCATTCTATCGGCGCCGGAGGAATTCAGACTTTAGTAGGTGGATGGGCGGAAGACTTCGCTAGAAAAGTCCGGGAAGAGCGAGAGAACTTAGGAATGTATTTGGAGGGGAGCATCGGTCTTCCTAAAAATGCAGCCGATATTTCGAGATTTGAAAAAGAGGTACTTTCGGCAAAAGAAGCCGGGGTAAGTATATTGAGGACGGTTTGTCTAAGTGGTAGACGCTATGAAAATTTTAATTCGAAAAAAGAGTGGAATGAATTCAAAATAAACGCAGCGAAGGCACTTCAACTGGCAGAACCTACTGTTCGAAAACACAAAGTGAAGCTAGCTATAGAGAATCATAAGGATTGGAAAGCTGCTGAACTTGCTCAACTCATTCAAAGCCTTGACAGCGAATGGATGGGAGTGACCTTGGACTTTGGAAACAATGTCTCGCTACTAGAGGAACCGATGGAAGTGATCCGGACTTTGGCTCCTTTTGCATTTTCCACCCATGTAAAAGATATGGGAGTAAAAGCATACTCGGATGGATTTCTGTTATCAGAGGTGCCACTAGGGTCAGGAATTGTAGATTTAAATGAAGCAGTGACTTTGTGCCAAAAATATAATCCTGAGGTGACTTTCAGCCTAGAAATGATTACGCGAGATCCTTTGCAAATCCCCTGTTTGGAAGAAAGGTACTGGACAACCTTTGAAAATCCATCCGCACAAGATCTGGCAAAAATCCTAAGGTTGGTACGTGACAAACCTTATCCTGATTCTCTTCCAGAGGTAAAAAACCTTAGCGCTGAAGAAAAACTCGCCTTCGAAGAGGAGAATGTGTTGAAGTGTTTTGCTTATTCCAAATCCCAACTTCTGTAAAAATTCATTTTAAGTTGTGAGTAGTAACCATGGACTTTACTAACTACTTACAATTTACTCTTTACCATATTTACAAATTCAAAAGAATAAAATCATGTTCCAATTCGACCTATCCCAACTCCCTGGAATCGCTCTTTTTTCACTCAAAGGTAAATCTGCCATTATCACGGGAGGCACCAAAGGCCTTGGGCTAGCTATGGCTGCCGGACTGGCTTCAGCTGGTGCTAATGTAATGCTGGTGAGTCGAAAGGCTTCCGATGGGGATGCCGCAGCTGCTGAGATTGCTGCTCAGTATGGTGTCAAAGCCATGACTTTCGCTGCTGATGTGGTAGAAAAATCTGCCATGGAAGTAATGGCAAAAACAGCTTTCGAGGCTTTTGGATCAATCGATATCCTGATCAATTCAGCGGGTACCAATATCCGTGGTGCAATCGAAGAGTTGAGCTATGAAGACTTCACCAAAGTAATGGACGTAAATGTCACCGGAACCTGGTTGGCAAATCGTGCAGTGACTCCCTATATGAAGGAAAAAAATAAAGGGGCAATCATCAATCTCGCCAGTACCTTAGGCTTGGTGGGACTTTCTAACCGAACCCCTTATGCTTCGAGTAAGGGAGCGGTGGTACAGATGACTCGCGCTTTGGCTTTGGAATTGGCACCTTGGAAAATTACCGTAAATGCGATTTGTCCGGGTCCATTTTTGACTGAGATGAATATTCCGATTGCGGATACCGAGGAGGGAAAAAAGTTTATAGTCGGTGCCACTGCCTTGGGACGTTGGGCTGAACTGAAAGAAATTCAGGGAGCAGCGATTTTTCTAGCTTCAGATGCTGCTACTTACCTAGTAGGATCAATGCTCACTGTGGATGGGGGATGGACAGCCCGATAAAGCGCGAACTGTGTGGTGAGAAACCTCATTTAACACATGTTATTCAGCTAAACATCGGTCATCTGGCGTTTGACCACTATCATGCCACCACCAAAGTCAATATAAAAATCAATAAAATCGCAGTTACTCCGGCGATTAAGGTTCCTAGGCTGTGTGACATATTTCCCTGTTTGATGCTCATGCCTGAAAGTTGAGTGACTACCCAAAACCCGCTGTCATTAGCGTGGGAAATGCAGAGGGAGCCTGCCCCAATTGCGAGTGTAGTGAAGACTTTCATTGTTTCAGAATCCAGTCCTAACTGTCCCAAAATTGGTGCGATAATTGAAGCCGTGGTGATAATTGCGACGGTCGTCGATCCCTGTGCTGTTTTTAGTGCAAAAGCGATCAAAAAAGGTAGAAATATCCCCCAATTTGTTTCACTCATGTTAGAGGTGACTAGGTCGCCGACGCCTGAATTTTGGAGCATTTTTCCAAATACTGAACCTGCTCCGGTAATCAAAATAACCGGGGCAGCAAGTAGAATTGATTCCCCAATCCAACCTGAGGAGGATAGAAGTTTACGGTCAAACTTTTTTGGCAAAGTGAAGGACAAAATCGCACCAATCAGCAAGGCAATAACTGGAGATCCTATGAATTGAATCGCCTTGGTATACTCACTTTCCCCAAAAGGTTTGGTAGGATAATTCGTGATAGAGGCCAGAATAATTAGGATTAAAGGAATGATTACGGGAAGCAGAGAATTGAAAAATGTTGGGAGTTCTTTCTTTTCTAATATTTTTTCATCCGCGATTTGTTGTGGTTCAAGGGGAATCTTGACCACAAACTTATTGACAAAGAAATATAGTGGGATAAGTGTGACCAGTGAAACAACCAATCCCCAAATTATCATTTGACCTAAATCTGCACCTAAAATTGCTGCAGCAGCAATCGGACCGGGAGTTGGGGGTACCAATGCATGACTTGCCATAGCCCCAAGTGAAAGAGCTACAATTGTTGCTGCGTAGGAAATCTTACTTTTTGAAGCTAATGATTTGGCAATTGGGTTCATCATGATGATGGTACTATCTCCAAAAATAGGAACAGATAAAATCCATCCGCTAAGCATTAGGGAAAGGTTGACAAATTTCTCTCCGATCCATTTCAGAATCCGGTCTGCAATAACGAGGGCACCACCTGTTTTTTCAAGAAAAGTCCCCATGATTACTCCCAAAAGAATCAAAAGACCCACACTTCCCATCACCCCACCAAATCCCTCAGAAATTGATTTGACGATAAGGTCTGTTGGCATTCGCATCATCAGCCCGTAAATAATTGCCCCTACAAAAAGTGCAAGAAATGGATGAATGTCGAATTTGACTATGGCGAGTAGGATTATGGCCAAAGCAACTAGGATAATCAGAAGTGTCAGCATTTCGGGTTTTTGTTAAGCTGAAAAGAGTGAGTGGGAACAATCTTTGTTCTCTAGAGTCGAAAATTAGGGAAAAATGCAGAAAATCAAACGGTTTCCAAGATTTATAGGAAAGATGGTTGTTGGCTTATCCTTTGTTAAAATTGCTTATCGAGGTTTTCTAACTCAAAAAATCTGGAAGAGTGGCGATAAAAGCCAAGAATAAATCACTCCAAGGTCTTGGTTAAATTAAATATTATCAAAAAAATTAGCCCTTCCTCCTATTTTCTCCAGATTTCCAGATTTGATTCTTGGATTGAAGATGAATTCCTTAAGATTCACTAACCTTATTTTTTTCTTTTTAAAATCAAGATGAATGGCATCAATTAAATGGTTACCCAATAGAATATCTATTCGAATTTTTAATCCATAGGTAAAAGTCCGATTTTCCATTAATTTAATAGGTCAGAACAAAATATTGTTCATAAAAGCATTGTAAATCACCTTTTCAACAAGCCCAACCGATGCGTTCTTCAATCTTGCTTTCATTCTTTTCCCTTTTGGTATTAATGGCTTGTCAGCCAAAGACAAATTCAAAGGTGCAATTTGTGCTTTTACCAAGTCCGACAACTTTCACCATCAGCGGAGAGTCAAAATTGAAAGCGCCAGATTTGGAATCTAATTTCCAAAGTGCCAAAAATCATTTTACAACAGGTAAACTCCTGTCTGAATTTCAGGATGAGGTTTTTGCTTTTTCGCTTGACTCTGGAATGCAGCTTCCACCTGAAGGCTATTCTCTTTCGATTACAGAACAAAAAATAGAAATTATTGCATCAACAAATGCTGGACTTTGGTACGGACTGATGACTTTGGGTCAGCTGCTTCAAGATGCTAAAGATCAAAATGCTTTCCTTCCCCTCTGCAATATTTATGATGAGCCCGCCCTTGCTTACCGTGCAGTTCATCTGGATGTGAAGCACCATTTGGAGAAAAAAGAATACTACTTGGAACTAATGGATCGCTTTGCTGCACAAAAGATCAATGCAGTGATTGTGGAAATCGAAGACAAACTGAAATATAAACTTCAGCCAAAAGTCGGGGCATCGGATGCTTTTTCAATTGAAGACTGGAAGGCTATCAGTGACTATGCCATACGGAGAAATATCCGGATTAGTCCATTGGTTCAGGGCTTGGGGCATGTTTCATTTATCCTGAAGCACAAGGAGTATGAGCCTTTGCGTGATGATCCGAAAAGCGATTGGGCTTTTAATCCACTGAATGAGGAAACCTATAAAGTTCAGTTTGACCTTTATGAAGATGCACTGCGGGCATTTCCTCATGCCAATTACCTCCATGTCGGTGGCGATGAAGTACATACCACTGGAAGAAACAGCGGAAAATCCCCTTTAGAACTTCAGTTGATCTGGTTGAATCGAGTAAGCGGATATGCTTCGCAAAAGGGCCTGACTCCAATTTTTTGGGATGATATGCCTTTGCAAAATGCTGGCGTATATCGGTCTATTTATGATGGTAAACTGACGACTGTACAAGTCGATAGCATCTGGGCTGTCAATGAGCCTAAATTGAATAAATACATTGATATGTTTCCCAAAAACTGTCTGTACATGCGCTGGAACTATGACATGCCGGAATCTCCGGGGAATATCAGGGCGATGAAATGGTTTTCAGATAATGGTTTTAATGTCATGGGTGCTACCGCAGGACAAACGCGCTGGAATCTCATGCCGCTGGACCAAAGCAACACCAAAAATATTCGGGACTTTTCCTTGATTTCCATTCGAAATAAGGCTAGTGGCTTGCTGCTTACCCTTTGGGATGATGATTCTCCGCATTTTGAGTTGTACCAGCGAGGGATATCCATTTTTGCTGAATACACTTGGGCAGGGGAAAAAAGATCAAGTGATGAACTTCATCAGGCTTATCGTCAACGAGCTTTTGGGCCAGCTTTGGCCTCGGCAGAACATGAGTTTATCAATGCCTTGGAAAGTCCTGTGGCAGATTGGAAAAATATGCTATTGGATAACCGAACAGACCGAAATAGACTGAGAACACTAGATGATTCCATCAATCAGGCGTTAATTCCCTTTCCTAATTTGGATTCTGCGGGGGCATGGACTAAAAAATACCAAGACAAAATTACCAAAGCTGAGGCAAGTAGGCTTCAAGTCGATGAAGTGCTACAACAAATCCAGTTGGCAAAAAAATCTGCTCTTCGTAATTCGTATCAACTTGAAGTGTATGAGCAGGTGGCCCAGGTGGTTCAATTTTCCAATCGGGCGATCTTGACACTCGCTGAATATGACGAGCCAAGCGGAGAGAAAAGAGCACAGACTCAAGCCAAACTCGCGGCAATGGAGGAGGAGTGGGCTTCTATTCAATCTAAAGTGGAGGAAGTTTATGGCAAAACCCGACAGATCAATAAACCCGCCGACTACATTTTGGATCAGGACCACCACAGACACTTAGCTAATCAGGCCTTGAAGTTTTCCAATTGGCAGTTTCATGTGGAGGGCCTGTTTTTGGAGAAAATAAAAGTAAAGGTGAAGTAATGCGTTTCTTTTAAATATTCCCTCTGAATTCGCAATTTCTCAGCTGTAGTAAGGAAGATGTGTGTCTGATTTTTGAGCATCAAAAAAGATTAGAAATATTCCTTTTTGAATCAGTTTAGACATAAATAGTGCTACCTATTGTAGACTCATAAATATTCCAATTTGCCTAAAAGGTGGAAACAAAAAAGGAGGCCATCGCCCCCTTTTGTCAGTTTAGATTTTTCCTAAAAAATGCAATGGTCTTTTCCCATGCCACTTTTGCTGCAGCTTCGTCGTAACGTGGCGTGCTGTAGTTGTGAAATCCGTGGTTTACTCCCGGATAGTTGATCATTTCATAATCTTTTCTATTGGCTTTGAGCGCTGCTTCATAGGCAGGCCAACCGGCATTTACCCGCTCGTCCAATTCGGCATAGATGACCAGGAGCGGTGCTTGAATCTGCGCTACCTCAGCAGCTTCTGGCTGTCCTCCGTAATAGGGTACTGCTGCTTTCAGGTCAGGGATGCGGACGGCCATCATGTTGGAGATCCAACCTCCAAAACAAAAGCCCACTACGCCCACCTTGCCGTTGCAGTCGGGATGGGTTTTTAGGAATTCATAGGCTGCGATAAAGTCTTCCAGCATCTCCTCACGAGTACGCTTGGCCTGCATGGCCCTACCCTCGTCGTCATTGCCTGGGTAGCCGCCTAGGGGAGTCAAGGCATCGGGTGCAAGAGAAATAAATCCATCTACGGCACATCTTCTGCCCACATCCTCAATGTAGGGGTTGAGGCCCCTGTTTTCGTGAACCACTACGATTCCGGGAAATTTACCCTTGCCGGTAGGGGTTGAGAGTAAGGCTTTGATTTGTCCACCACCCTTGGGGGAGTTGTACATCATGTAATCAGAACTTTGGAGTCGCTCATCGTCTAGGACCACCGTGCGTCCGCTAGCATAATCGGGCATCATGCTACCCAATAGGGCTGTAACAGTGATGCCTCCTACCGCATAGACGGAAAGCTTTTCGATGAAGGTTCTGCGATCCAACTTATTGTGGCAATAGTAGTCGTAGAGGTCAAATGCCTCCTTTGGGATATCAGCTTTATTGAGTTTTTCCATGGTCTGAACTAGAGTTAGTTAAGGTAGGAAAAATTAAGCGAGTAAAAAATGAAAAATACACCGAATTCAATCAATTGGAGGAGGGGGGCCATCGCTTTGGTGATCGTAACTGAGGACTTCTGTCAGTTTCCAACCTTCTAGATCCACAATCCAAAGGTGAGTGAATTTTGCAGTGCTGGTCCAAAGATCCTCCTTATCTTTTTCCTGAAGGTAAAAATGGTGGATGCCATTTTGGATGGCGCCGTAGATTTTGCCATCCGAATACAGTGGAAAAACGGCTAAACTCTCGGTATCGACTTTTCGGATGGGTTTTTGTCACCCAAACCACAAATATTGTTTGCGGCATTTTCAAGGAATTTGGTTTTGTCCTGGAAGCCGCCTTGGTCATGGTAAAAACGAAAGTCATCAGTTACCATGTCTTTCAAGTAGTCCAGGTCGCAGCGGTTAAATCCTCGTTCAAAGAAAACACTGTCTTGGGACTTTAATTCTAGGAACAGGGAACTGTTCTCCTGCACCTGGGCCTTAGCCAAATTGATAAAGGAGAAGAAGCAAAGTAGAAGGAGCGTTTTCATTTATCAGTTCTTTTAAGTATCCTTCCCCCGATACTTCTCCTGCAAGCCCATTAAAAAGTTGCGGAGAACCTGGTCCTTGCATTCGCGGTATTGGGCCTGGGAGGGATTTCTAAAAAAGGCACTCAGCTCGTGCTTGCTCAGACGAAAGCCACGCAAGCCAAAGATCTCCAGCATCCCTTCTTCCTGGAGATTCAAGGCAATCTTGAGTTTGCGTAGAATCCCATTGTTGTTTAGTGTCTTTTCCACCACCGGTGCAGCACCCTCTCTTTTGCCGCGATTTGCAACGATCAGACCATCTAGAAAATGGGCTAAATCCTTGTCGTACAGCTTCACGAAATCCGTATCCTCTTCTTTTTTGAGCCAAAGGGCCACTTCCTCAAACGAAATATCTTTGCCACCCAAGGCAAAAATTTCCTTCATCTTGTGGTCGTGGTAGTGAAAGGTGTACCGAAGGGTACGCAGGATGTCATTGTTGCTCATGTAGGCAAAGATCGAAATTTTACCCATATCTTCCCCAAGTCACCTCCTCTTCCTCCCTCGGGAACTCAATCTTTCAAAACCAGGCTTGATTTTTCCTTCATTCCATGAAAAAAAGCTAGAAAATCTCCTTTCTTTACGACCTTTGCTCTAGCCAACCACCAAGCTTAGTGCTCACCCAAGTTTTATTCATCACCCCACCCTTCACCCAGCTCAATACGCCCTATCCGGCGACCGCTTACCTGAAGGGGTTCTTGAATACGCTTGGGTTACCTTCCAAACAGGTAGACTTGGGGATCGAGGTGATGTTGGCCATTCTATCAAAGACCGGCTTAACTCATATTTTTGAGCAGGCAGAAAAAGTAGATTCCCTCTCGGATAATGCCCTTCGCATCCTTCGGATTCGTGCGCAGTACCTACAAACCATTGGTCCCGTAGTGGATTTTTTACAAGACAAAAACTCCACGCTCGCCTACCGTATCGCAGAAGGTGATTTTCTTCCTGAGGCAGGACGCTTCGAACAGGTGGAGGAACTGGATTGGGCTTTTGGAGCCTTGGGCATCCGAGACAAGGCACGCTACTTGGCTACACTATACCTCGAGGATCTCGGTGACCTGATCACCGAAGCCATTGACCCTCATTTTGGATTTACGCACTATGCCGAGCGTCTGGGCCTATCAGCTCGATCCTTTGACGAACTACAAGAAGCCCTCCAGCAGCCCAATAGCCTGGTGGACGAACTTTTACTGCGTCTCCTTGAAGAAAAAATCCAGGCCTGTCGTCCCAGTTCGGTTGCGTTTACGGTGCCTTTTCCGGGCAACCTCTATGCGGCACTCAAATGTGGGCAATACCTCAGGGCCCATCACCCTGATATCAAGGTTTGGATGGGGGGAGGCTACCCGAATACAGAATTGCGCTCCCTCAAAGAGCCTCGGGTATTTGATTATGTGGATTACATCTTGCTCGACGATGGGGAAGCTCCTGTGGTCTTGCTATTGGAGCACCTTGCTGGGAAAAGAACGCATAGGGAACTGAAACGTACCTTTTTACGTGTGGATGGGCAAGTGACTTACGTGAATAACCTAGCCATCAAAGACCTTCCCCAGCGGGAACTGGGCACTCCAGATTACAGTGATCTTCCACTTTCTTCCTACTTATCGGTCATCGAGGTGGCCAATCCCATGCACCGTCTGTGGAGTGATGGCCGGTGGAACAAGCTGACTCTCGCTCATGGCTGCTATTGGGGCAAATGCACCTTTTGTGATGTTTCCCTCGACTACATTGGCCGCTACGAACCCATCACTGCGTCCCTGCTCTGTGATCGCATTGAAGAGATTATGGCCCAAACGGGTACCAACGGGTTTCACTTTGTCGATGAAGCCGCTCCTCCCGCCTTGTTGCGTGAGCTGGCCTATGAAATTCTCCGCCGAGGACTGGTGGTGGTCTGGTGGACCAATATCCGTTTTGAAGGTAGCTTTTCGGCAGACCTTTGCCGCCTCTTGCGTGCCTCGGGTTGCATCGCCGTGTCTGGTGGATTAGAGGTCGCCTCCGATCGGCTTTTGGACTTGATCAAAAAAGGAGTGACCGTTTCTCAGGTGGCACAGGTTACCCAGCATTTTTCCCAAGCGGGTATTTTGGTGCATGCCTACCTCATGTATGGCTATCCCACCCAAACAGTTCAGGAAACGGTAGATTCCCTGGAGATGGTTCGGCAGCTCTTTGAGCAGGGAATCATTCAATCGGGTTTCTGGCATCGCTTTGCCATGACCGTGCACAGCCCAGTGGGTCTAAATCCCTCCGCTTTTGGAGTGAAGCGTCTGGACAACCAATTGGGAACCTTCGCCAATAACGAGGTGGACTTTAAGGATCCCATCGGGGTGGATCATGGCGCTTTTTCTGAAGGGCTGCGCAAATCCTTGTTCAACTACATGCAAGGAGTAGGCTTGGATCTCCCCTTGAAAAATTGGTTTGACTTCAAGATTCCTCCGACCAGCATCCCCCGCAGCTACATTGGGCAACAACTGGAAGAACTTTCCACCAAGCCTTTTAAAGACCATCACCGCATCTGTTGGTTGGGCAGTGCTCCGCAGTTGGTTGAACTTGAGGAGGGGCTATGCGAACTGCTTTTTTCTGGTAAAAAAGAGGATTTTGCCCTCGAGCTTCCCCTGGAGCTGGGGCAGTGGCTCTTCCTTCTTCTGGAAAAAGTGAGTTTCAGACAGCCTACCAACACCGTGCTTCTGGACGTTCGCGCGGACTACGAACAGGATTTAGGTGATTTTGAAGAGCTGATTGACTCCGAGGTTTGGGAGATACTTGCTGAAAACGGACTGCTTTTGGTTTAAAACTCGCTTTTTTTCTACAAAAATTAAAGGAAAGTGTCAGCCTTTCAAAGTAAATTTTCACTAGTTTCATTGAGGTAAGTAAAACTCAAGTAGCTGAGTACCGCGCCGAATGCATCGGCTGCTTCTAGCTGCCGGTCAGTCACTTTTTTGCCAAGCAAACGGCACAGCAACAAGCCATAAACGCCATTCAGGCAGATTTGGATTTCATTCCCGATCTCTTCTGTTTGGGCAACTTCCACTGCCTCGAGCAGGTGAGGTTTGGCAGAATGAAAGGTGGCCACGTAATTAGCATCGATCTTGAGCAGTTGGTAGTGGAGCTCGAGCAGCTGCTGAACCAACTCCTGGAGTTCTTGAAGATGCCCTTTTTGAATCCGATTCTGCTGCTTCATGGATGCTGCTAAGCCTGCAAGCCAGGTTTTGATACTGTCCTTTTCCTCCTGAGATACCGGATAATGGGCCACCACGTACTTTCCAATTTCCTCCATATTCCCTTGGTAGGAACGGATGAGGTCTTCCATTTGGTACATGTACACAAGGTATTCGCCTATATTTTGGGATTTTTTCCGTTCTGCGATGGCCTGCATGTGTAAGGGGTAAGTTGGTAAGGCAAAGGTAAGTTAGAAAAGAAAATAGACTACAGCGGTCCCCAAAAAAGTAGGGTAAACCTTACTTTTTGGATTTAAACAAAAGGGATAAACAAGAGATTTCTTATCTAGAAAAATAAAAGATCCAAAACCTAGGCTTAGCCCTGTCTATTTCTTACATCTCCTAACCAAGGAAGCTTCTTTTTTCCTACTTTTGTCCGACGTAAGCTTATGAAAAACATTCGAAATTTCTGCATCATTGCCCACATTGACCACGGCAAAAGTACCCTAGCAGACAGGTTGCTGCAGATAACCAACACGGTTTCTGACCGAGAAATGCAAAACCAGTTGCTAGACGACATGGATCTAGAGCGCGAGCGCGGCATCACCATCAAGTCCCACGCGATCCAGATGAAGTATACTTACAAGGGGGAGGAGTACACCCTCAACCTGATTGATACCCCAGGTCACGTGGATTTTTCTTACGAAGTATCTCGCTCCATTGCGGCATGCGAAGGAGCGTTACTTATCGTAGATGCCTCCCAAGGAGTGGAAGCTCAGACTATTTCCAACCTGTACTTGGCCTTGGGTCATGACTTAGAAATCATTCCTGTTTTAAATAAAATTGACTTACCTGGTGCCGACCCTGAAGCGGTAGCGGACGAGGTTATCGAACTCTTGGGTTGTGCCCGTGAAGATATTGTGTTTGCATCGGGCAAAGAGGGGATTGGAATAACCGATATTTTGGCCCAGGTGATTGAGAAAATTCCAGCACCGAAGGGCGATCCTGCAGCACCGCTACAAGCCATGATTTTTGACTCGCAGTTCAACTCTTTCCGTGGAGTGGAAGTGATTTTCCGAATTTTTAACGGAACACTAAATAAAGGAGACAAGATTAAGTTTGTCAATTCTGGCAAGGAGTACTTTGCCGACGAAATTGGTATTTTGGGTATCAACCAGATTCCCCAGCAAACCATGAGTGCAGGTAATGTGGGTTACCTCATTTCGGGCATAAAGGTGGCCAAAGAAGTGGCTGTTGGGGATACAATCACACACGTGAAAAACCCCTGCTCAGAATCCATCAAAGGCTTTGAAAATGTAAAGCCAATGGTCTTTGCTGGGATTTATCCCGTGGATACGACCGAATTTGAGGAGCTGCGTGCTTCCATGGAAAAGTTGCAGCTCAACGATGCCTCCCTAGTTTGGGAGCCGGAAACTTCCGCTGCCCTGGGCTTCGGATTCCGATGCGGATTTTTGGGCATGTTGCACATGGAGATTGTACAGGAACGATTGGAGCGTGAGTTTGACATGACCGTCATTACCACCGTGCCCTCAGTACAATTTAAGGCCCTCATGACCAACGACGAGTACCAAGTGGTGAATGCTCCTTCCGACATGCCTGATCCTACCCGATTCAAACATATCGAAGAGCCTTTTGTAAAAGCCTCCATCATCACTGCAGCGGAATATGTGGGTCCAGTGATTTCCCTTTGCATGGACAAACGCGGTCAAATAAAAAATCAGGTGTACCTCACCTCAGATCGGGTAGAATTGCAGTTTGACATGCCGCTTGCGGAAATTGTATTTGACTTCTTTGATCGTTTGAAGACCATCTCCAGAGGCTATGCGTCCTTGGATTACGAAATGAAGGGCTTCCAGGAGTCGCACATGGTGCGCTTGGATATCATGCTCAATGGGGAGCCGGTGGATGCGCTCTCCGCGATTGTACACCGCGACAAGGCCTACGATTGGGGCAAGCGCCTCTGCGACAAGCTGAAGGAGTTGGTGCCCCGGCAAATGTTTGAAATCGCAATACAGGCAGCCATCGGTCAAAAAATTATTGCGAGAGAGACGGTAAAGGCGATGCGTAAAAACGTGTTGGCGAAGTGCTACGGTGGGGATATTTCCCGTAAGCGTAAGCTCTTGGAAAAGCAGAAAAAAGGGAAGAAGCGGATGCGTCAAGTCGGAAATGTCGAGATCCCTCAGGAGGCCTTTATGGCGGTGTTGAAGCTTGATTAAATACCTGGGGTTCTAGTACCGAGCCTTTTTAATCATCATTCTTCATTCGATATTGGACTTTCGAAGTTAATCAAATAAAGAATGTCGATTGTTGAATGTCGATTTTAGAATAACATAGAATAATAGATCCCATGGCAATTCTTATAGATGGTAAAAAAACCGCACAAGACATCAAAGACGAAATTAGGCTGCGCGTTGAAGAGATTTTAGCCGAAGGCGGAAAGCGACCCCACTTGGCAGCTATACTGGTAGGAGAGGATGGAGCGAGTCAAACTTATGTGGGTGCGAAAGTGAAAGCCTGTGAGGAGGTTGGATTTACATCTACCCTCGTTCGCTTGCCTGCAGAGGTTAGCGAGGAAGAATTGCTTGCCGCCGTAGAGGAAATCAATCATAATCTGGATATCGATGGCCTGATTGTACAGCTTCCCTTGCCCAAGCATATTTCGGTGGATAAGGTGACCAACCGAATTCGTCCAGAAAAAGACGTGGATGGCTTTACGCCAGCCAATGTGGGGAGAATGACACTCAACTGGCCGGCTTACGTTGCTGCAACTCCTTATGGGATTGTGGAACTGCTCAAGCGCTACCAGATCGAAACCTCGGGTAAGCACTGTGTGGTCATCGGCCGCAGCCATATTGTGGGCAGTCCGATGAGCATCTTGATGGCGCGCAACGGGTATCCGGGTAATGCGACGGTTACACTCACCCACTCCAAAACCAAAAACCTGGAAAGTATCTGCAAGACTGCCGATATTTTGATCGTTGCTATTGGCAAGCCTGAGTTTGTCACGGCCGATATGGTGAAGCCAGGAGTGGTGGTCATTGATGTGGGCATTCACCGAATTGCAGACGAAAGCAAAAAATCAGGGTTCCGCTTGATTGGCGATGTGAAGTATGAAGAAGTGGCTCCAATTGCTTCTGCAATTACCCCTGTGCCGGGTGGAGTTGGCCCGATGACCATCGCAGCCTTACTTTACAATACGCTTCAGTCTTCAGAAAAAAAGGTTTTTGGGTAATAACTAAAAAAAGTAAAGAAAAGCGAAAGTAGCAGTTGCTTCCCAAAGCCTGACTTTCTACTTTTGCAATCCCTAATCGCGCATGTGGTGAAATTGGTAGACACGCCACTTTGAGGGGGTGGTGCCCGTTCGGGTGTGGAAGTTCGAATCTTCTCATGCGCACTCCAAAAAGTAAGGCGACTCTGTGAAGAGTCGCCTTTTTTATTGAAGTGATACTCCAATTAGAGTAACAATTTTAAAAAATTAGCTAGTTTAGGAGCAAACAACATCTCCATGCTTTTTTCTAAACCATTTCTCCTTGTTGCGGCGGTTCTGCTGCTTTCTTTTACTGCTGCGGGCCAAACCCCTCAATTCCCCATCGTGAAAGGCTTTGGAGGGATTTATGAAATTCAAGATGCCACGGAGCGGCCGGATGGAACCTTAGAGTACAAAATACTAGTAGACCTGACCTCCCCTTCGGAAGATCCCAAGCAGATCTCAAGGTTTGTAGATAATGTGGCCCGCCTGATGAATCTTCATGGCCTAGCAGGAGTTACCAAAGACCGGATCAAGCTCAAGGTGGTCTTACATGGAGGTGGAATTTTTAATGTACTCAACGACGAAAACTACCAGAAAAAATACGAGGTAGCCAACCCCAACCTTGCAGTATTTGCCGCTTTGGAAGAAGTAGGAGCAGAAATTTTGGTTTGTGGACAGTCCCTGATTGTAAGAAATCTAAAGACTTCTGACTTGTGGCCTGGTGTGACTATTGCCCATTCGGCACTCACAACGATCACTACCTACTCCATGAAGGGATATATCGTCTTGAAGTTCTAACAAGTAGACAAGTCTGGATTCTTGGACTTTTTTTAGGAATTGGCCTTTTCAAATCGGGAAATCTTTTGAAAAAATGTACCTTTATTTCTTTATGAAAATCCACCCTCTTTTTCCATGAGTGACGCCATCAAACACGAATGTGGAATAGCCCTTATCCGGCTTAGAAAACCTGTTCAATACTACATCGACACCTACGGGACGGCTGAATTCGCAGTAAATCGACTCTACGTGCTGATGCAAAAGCAGCTCAATAGGGGGCAGGATGGTGCAGGGGTAGCTAATATCAAAATCAATACCAAGCCAGGCACCCGCTACATCAGCAGGTACCGCTCGATAGAAGCCTCAGCAGTTAACGATATTTTTGATAAAATTACCCGAAAATTTAAAAAGGCAAAGAAATTAGGAGGGAAGAAAGCCATTGCTGATGGAGAATGGCTTAAAGAAAATATGGCCTTCTCTGGAGAGGTATGGTTAGGGCATCTGCGCTACGGTACCCATGGAGAGAACAGCATCGAAACCTGCCATCCTTTTCTCAAACAGAGCAATTGGAGAAGCCGTAACCTGGTGATGGCTGGGAATTTTAACATGACCAACAACAAGGAGCTTTTTGGAAGGCTCGTGGAGTTGGGGCAGCATCCCAAAGAAAAAACAGATACGGTCACCGTCATGGAGAAAATCGGACACTTTTTGGACGAAGAAAACCAGCGACTTTTTGAAAGCTTCAAGGATCAATATAGCAACGAGGAACTGACACACATTATCGAAGACGAACTGGATGTCGTACGAATCCTCCGCAGATCCTGTCGTGACTTTGATGGGGGATATGCCATGGCAGGAATGATCGGCAATGGATCTGCTTTTGTAGTTCGTGATCCTTCCGGAATCCGACCTGCATTTTACTATGCCGACGACGAGGTAATTGTGGTGGCTTCCGAAAAGCCTGCTATTAAGTCGGCCTTCAACATTGACTTCAAGGCCATCAAAGAAATTAAGCCGGGCCAAGCGATCGTGATTAATAAGGACGGTTCCTTCTCCGAAGAAGAGATTCTACCTGCTCGTGAGAAGAAATCCTGTTCCTTTGAGCGCATCTATTTTTCTCGAGGAACAGACCCTGGAATCTATCAGGAACGTAAAAATTTGGGCAATGCCCTAATCCCTCAGATCTTGAAAGCCATTGATTTTGATCTGAAAAACACGGTTTTCTCCTACATCCCCAATACCGCAGAAACGGCCTTTTTGGGTATGATTGAAGGGTTAGATGAGTACTTGGTAGCCAAAAGAAAAGAAGTACTTCTAGACGGAAAGCCTTACGTGGGCGACTTGGAAGAGTTGTTAAGTTTCCGTCCAAGAGTGGAAAAGTTGGTGAGTAAAGATATAAAACTTCGCACCTTTATTGCTAATGATGCTGATCGGGATTCCATGGTGGCCAGCGTGTACGATACTACCTACGAAGTGATTCGGTCAGAGATAGATACCCTGGTGGTCATTGATGACAGTATTGTGCGGGGGACCACCTTGGAAAAAAGCATCCTGACCACCTTGGATAGACTTAATCCCAAGCGTATTGTCATTGTGTCCTCTGCGCCTCAAATTCGTTTCCCTGATTGCTACGGCATCGACATGTCGCGGATGAAAGAGTTTGTGGCATTTCGAGCGGCTATTGAGCTACTCAAGGACCGCGGCCTGGAACAGGTCCTCGATCAGGTGTACGAGCAGTGCATAGCGCATCCTGATCACGCGGAAAACTTTGTTAAACAGGTTTACGCTTCCTTTACGGAGGAGGAAATTTCCGATAAGGTGGCCCAAATTGTAACCACCTCAGAAATCAAAGCAGAGGTAAAGGTTATCTTCCAAACGATCCCTAACCTACACCGCTGCATTCCTGAGCATACCGGAGACTGGTACTTTACCGGAGATTATCCCACTACGGGAGGTACGCGCGTGGTGAATAAAGCCTTTGTCAACTACATGGAAGGAAAGACTGTTCGGGCGTATTGACTCTGGAATATTTTCTAGGAGTTGATCTAGTAACTCCTGTGTTTTTAGTTTTAGTATAAAAGGCACTTCATCTGTTTTTTTCGATTCAAGAAAAGTTAATTACCTGCATTACCATGATCAATGTTTCACTCCTCAAGCAAATCTGTGAAATTCCAGGTGCCCCTGGTTTTGAAAAACCTGTTCGCGACCTAGTCATCTCCCTAGTAAGGCCCCATGTGGATGAGGTTCGCATCGATAATATTGGCAATCTCATCGCCCTCAAAAAGGGAGTACGCAATCCGGACGGAAAGCGAGTTATGCTGGCTGCACATATGGATGAAATTGGGTTTATTGTTTCCCATATCGATGAGCAAGGATTTTTACGATTTAATACCCTTGGGGGCTTTGATCCAAAAACACTCACCGCACAGCGGGTCATCGTACACGGCAAAAAAGACCTGATCGGGGTGATGGGTAGCAAGCCTATCCACGTGATGACGGCTGAGGAGAAAACCAAGCTCCCCAAGACCACAGACTTTTTTATCGACCTAGGCATGCCCAAGGAAGAGGTAGACAAATACATCACCATCGGTGATCCGGTCACTCGGGATCGGGAGCTGATCGAGATGGGCGACTGTGTCAACTGCAAGTCCATTGACAACCGTGTAGCTGTATTTATTGTTATTGAGGCACTAAAGCAGCTCAAAAATCCAGCCTACGATGTGCATGCTGCCTTTACCGTACAGGAAGAAGTAGGCATTCGTGGGGCCAATGTAGCCGCTCACAGCATCAACCCGGATTTTGGAATTGCGCTGGATACCACCATTGCCTTTGATGTTCCTGGTGCTGCTCCACACGAGAGGGTAACCGAACTAGGAAAGGGTACCGCCATCAAGATCATGGATGCGATGACCATCTGTGACTACCGCATGGTAGCCTTTATGAAGCAGGTGGCGGGAAAAGAAGCGATCTCCTGGCAGCCAGAACTATTGACTGCAGGAGGTACAGATACCGCTGGCGTGCAGCGCATGGGCAAGCAAGGAGCCATTGCAGGAGCGATCTCCATTCCGACGCGCCACCTGCACCAAGTGATTGAGATGGCTCACAAAAAGGATATAGCTGATTCCATTGCCTTGCTTGTGGCCTGTCTCGAACAATTGGATTCCTACGACTGGAGTCATTGATTACCCAGAAGGAAAGCCCTTCTTGTGGAAGATTACCTAGTTTGTTTAACTAGCAACTACCCATGCCCATTCTCTCATTTATTCTTTATTTCCTGACGCTTAGCCTTTCTGTTTTTGACGGAGCGATTCAGAAAGAAGCCCAAGTTCAAACGGATGCTTACGTCTGGCAAGTGCTCTTTAACGGAAAAGACTTAGCAGGCTGGGTGCCGAAGATCCACCACCATGAGGTAGGGGATAATTATGCAAATACTTTTCGGGTACAGGATGGGGCCATAGCTGTCAATTACGAAGGCTATGGGAAATTTGAGGATCGCTTTGGGCACCTATTTTATGAAAAGCCCTTTTCGAGCTTTCACTTGGTCTGGGAATACCGATTTACTGATCAGTTTGTTTCAAGTGCACCGAGCTACACCTACCGCAATTCTGGGGTCATGTTTCACTCCCAAGCACCAGAAAGTATCTTAAAAGAACAGGATTGGCCGATTTCGGTGGAGTACCAGATGCTTGCCCGAGAAAAGGAGGGGGAGCCACGACCTACGGGAAACATGTGTTCCCCAGGAACGGATATTGTCTTTGAAGGCAAAATTGATCCTCGGCATTGCATCAACTCTTCATCTCCGACTTTCGCTTGGGATGAGTGGGTAAAAGCGGAGTTGATCGTCTATGGAGACTCCATCGTGTGCCATCTGGTGAATGGAGATACGGTTTTGACCTATTCGTTTCCTCAAATCGGGGGAGGAGTAGCCAATCGCTACAATCCAGTACTCAAAGTCGATGGAACTCCCCTGCGTTCAGGCTATATCGGCTTACAAAGTGAAGGACAGGGGGTACTTTTTCGCAACCTTAAAATCCGGGAATTGAATTAAACCTCCTGCTTGGTGAAATTCAAAAAGCGGGAGGTAAAGCTTATTCCAATTGTGCCAAGC
>JAQCJI010000092.1 GCA_027593175.1 Bacteroidota bacterium
GTTTCTTTGTCTTAAAAGGATAATATCCGAACATATCAGTTTACATGGTTTATAATTTGGAATAAGACCCATTTACGCCAGATAATCAACTGAAAATCCAGATTCCCCTATGCAAAGGAGAGCTCTTCTTTCTTCCAAAACCAAAAAACTTCTTTTAGCAGTGCTAGTAGCGATCTTCACCTTTGTGGTATTTAATTCACCTACTTTTGCTCAAGAAGTGATCTCTCCTGACGGTGAAACCACCTTTTGGCTTTGGCATTTTCTGGGAAGACTTCATCCAATGATCGTCCATTTCCCTATTGCCTTGTTGATTTTCGCAGCGATTTTAGAACTTTTTACTCTCAAAAAATTTCATTCCAAATTCCGCCCGGCGATAAAACTTCTTGTTCGGATTGGAGCGGTCAGCGCTGTGATTGCAGCGGTTTTTGGGTGGCTGCTGGCAGATTTAGATGGCATAGAGGGAGAACTTCTGGACTTGCATAAGCAGGTAGGAATCGCAACTGCAGCTTTGAGTTTACTGGTTCTCTTCTTCCTGCAGAAAATCTCAAAAAAGTACAAATCAAATCAGGTTTTGGTTTATAGGTCTTTCCTTTTCTTCGCAGCTTTGGGAGTTTCGGTTACTGGACATTTCGGAGCTTCGCTAACACATGGAGAAGATTTTCTCACAGAAATACTCCCTTGGAATAGTAGTTCTGAACAGCCTGGGGAATCGATTTCCTTTCAAATAAACCTGACTGCTTATCAAGCTGAACTAAATCCCGAGACGGAAATGGAACTCATTGGAGAGGTGAGGATGGTTCTTGCTCACAACTGCTACAAATGCCATAGCGGTTCCAAAATCGAAGGAGAATTGAGACTCGATGAGAAAGAGTTTGTCTTTGCAGGTAGAAAATCCGGGAAGATTTTGATTCCGGGAAACCCTGCGGAAAGCGAAATTATCAGACGCATCAACCTGCGAAAAGGGCATAAAGATGTGATGCCTTCCAAAGGCAAATTGCTAACTGATTCAGAAAAACAATTACTGGAACTTTGGATCTCTAAGGGTGCTCCCTGGCCGGATGGCGCGGCACAACAATCCATCTATCGGGTTGCGGAATTGGCACCTAGAAAACCAATACTTCCTCGGGCTACAGCAGGAATGAGCAATCCGATTGATCTCTGGGTCAATGAATATTTTAAGGAAAATAACCTTGACTGGCAAGCAAAAACAGATGACCGAACCTACCTTCGGAGAATCTATCTCGATGTAATTGGTTTGATCCCAAGAACTGAAGAACTGCTTGCATTTTCGCAGGATACCCGACCAGACAAGCGAGCTATTTGGCTTCAAAATCTACTAAATCGAAACGATGATTATGCCATGCATTGGTTGACTTTCTGGAACGATGCCCTGCGAAATGATTACACTGGAACGGGTTACATCACCAACGGCCGCTTCAATATTACCGACTGGTTGTACACTTCCATCCGCGACAATAAGCCCTACGATCAGTTTGTCAAACAGCTTTTGAATCCTGACGAAAAGTCAAAAGGCTTTATCGAAGGGATTCGGTGGAGAGGAACCGTAAATGCAAGTCAGCGTACTGAAGTGCAGGCCGCACAAAATGTGGGACAAGTCATTCTGGGGCTCAATCTGAAATGTGCTTCCTGCCACGACAGTTTTATCAGTGACTGGAAACTCGAGGAAGCGTATGCATTTGCCAATATTTTCGCGGACTCTACACTGGAAGTTAGCCGATGTGAGCAGCCAACCGGCACCATGGCCAAAACCAAAATTCTCTGGGAAGAACTCGGGGACATCGACAGCGCTGCAAACCGTGCTGAGAAACTTCGTCAGCTCGCGGATCGCCTTGTGCAACCTTCGAACGGAAGAATGTACCGAACAATCGTGAATCGAGTTTGGAAGCAAATGATGGGTAGAGGAATCGTTGAGCCAGTTGATGAAATGGATAACCTCCCTTGGAGTCAGGATTTACTGGATTGGCTGGCAGTGGATTTTTCCGAAAATGGCTATGATATCAAGCGTTTGGTATTCCTGATTGCCTCTTCCAATATCTATCAGTCGCAATCGGTAAGCTTTGAGTCGGCGCACAAATTGATCGCGGATGATTTCCAATTCAAAGGCTTGATCAGAAGAAGAATGACTGCCGAACAGTTTTCTGATGCGGTGAGTCAGATGATTTACCCGCTTTTTGATTCAAAGGAGATGAAGTACAAGCCTTACGAACTCCTTGCTGAAGGAGTTAAAAAACCTTCGTTTGCGCGAGCATCTTTGGTAGCGAATAATCCATTTCTGACTGCTTTGGGTCGTCCAAATCGAGAAATCGTCTCCACCAGCAGAGATTCACAGGCAAGTTTGCTTCAGGCTTTAGAACTTACCAATGGAGAAAGACTTAACGCTGCTTTGAAAAATGGTGCAGAAAAATGGAAAGCAAATTACCCGAATTCAGATCAGCTGACTCAGCAGTTGTATCAAAAAGCACTAAACCGAAAACCAAGTCTGAAAGAGCTAGAGATCGCAAAAGTGGCTTTGGGTCAGAACCCAAGTTCCACCCAAATTCAAGACTTCTTCTGGGCGGTTTTGTTGCTTCCAGAGTTCCAGATGGTTTACTAATCCATAGTTGAAAGACCATAGTTTGTAGACCATAGTTGATATTCTACAGATTTGGACCAGGGGAAATTTTAATCGTAATAAATTGAAGAGTTAAGTTAAGTAATAAAGACCATGAAATATCAACTGAATCGAAGAGATTTTTTGAAGAAAACAAGTGCTGCGGCGATTGCAAGTATGGCGATGGGAGCGCCTGTGTCAGGCTTGCTTTCTTCCTGCGGAACACCCCAAATGCCTTCCACTGCAGATTCAGTCATCTTACTTTTCATGGCTGGAGGAATGGCTCATACCGAGACTTTTGACCCCAAGAAGTTTACTCCTTTCCGAAAGGGAATGGAGTCCAAAGAAGTGCTAAGCACCTTCCCATCGGTCCCCACAATTTTGGATGGAGTTCACTTTTCGGAAGGACTGGAATCGATCGGCAAGATCATGGACAAAGGAACGCTGATCCGATCCTATGTTGCCGCTGATCTAGGGTTTATTCTTCATACACGACATCAATATCATTTCCATACCTGCTATGAACCGCCACAATCAGTAGTTGTCCCACATTTGGGTTCGTGGATTGCTAAGGAAAAAGGTACTTTAAATCCCGTCATTCCACCTTTTATCAATATCGGCCAGCGATTCACGGTTGGTGAAGGGGAAGAATTGAAAGCTTTTCATAGCGCCGGATTCCTCGGGAGTGAAAACAGTCCCTTCCTGATTCCTGACCCGACAGCGGGTTTGGATAGCGTACGACCGCCAATTGGGATGGATACCAAGCGATTTGAATCCAGAAATAAACTTTATCAGGACTTGATTTCTGCTGGCCCAATGGGAGAATTTGGCTCAGATTACCAAAAGGAATCCCTCAAGCAGTCCATGGAACAGGCCTACATCCTGCTCAATTCGCCGGAGGCAAAAGCATTTGACCTTAGTCAGGAACCCAAAGAAAGCTACGACAAGTACAATACGGGGAAGTTTGGATTGGGCTGTCTACTCGCTAAAAGGCTTGTTGATCAAGGGGCCCGATACATTACGGTGACAACCGAATACGAACCTTTTTTCGGTTGGGATACCCATGACAATGGAAGTACCCGATTGAAGGATATGAAGAAAATGATTGACTCTCCAATTGCTCAGCTGATCTCAGATCTTGACGCAAGCGGAAAACTTGAGAGGACCATGGTAATAGTCGCGAGCGAATTTAGTAGGGATATGCTTACCGAGGGGAGACCAGATCTGAAAGTGCAGGATCAGGTTCAAGTCCCTGATATCATCGAAGACATGAAAAACTATGGGATGCATCGGCATTTTACGGATGGTTGCTCCATGCTGATGTTTGGAGGAGGAATTAAACGAGGGCATGTTTTTGGTAAAACTGCTGACGAGCGACCATGCACAACCATCGAGAATCCGATCAAGATCGCCAGCATTCATCAGACGGTTTACCATGCGTTGGGAATTCCACCAGATAAGAATTATAAAATCGAAAAGCGTCCTTTCTACACTACTCCGGACGGACATGGAAAAGCAGAGCTCGACTTATTGGTTTGATCGATTTACATTCTTGGCCATGAATAAGTACCGCGCAACATACTCCCCACTCTCCAATTGAAATTGCTTTATGGAATTTAGTTTGTGCGTTGGCAAAAATGCAAATGTGCTACCACAAGCGTTGGTCATTTATCATAATTCCATAATATTTAGTTATCAACCTCCTGCTTATTAGGAAACATAATTGATGCAATAACAGAAAGCACTAAAATACCACCAATAACCATTAATGAGTAAACTGATTCAATATGGTAGAAAGGCGAAATGATCATTTTAATTCCAATAAATGAAAGTATGAACGCTAAGCCATATGTTAGTTTACTGAACAAATGAATGAAATTATCTAAAAGAAAAAACAATGCGCGCAAACCAAGTATCGCAAAAATATTTGAAGTGTAAAGTATAAAAGGGTCATTGGATATTGCAAAAATTGCAGGTATTGAATCCACAGCAAAAAGCAAATCTGTAAATTCAATTACAGCTAAAACGACTAACAAAGGGGTTGCAAATTTTTTACCATTTTCAATTGTAAAGAATTTATCTCCTACATATTTATCACTTACGCTAAAGAATCTTCTAATCAATTTTGCGCCTCTTGTATCATTATAATCTTCATCATCCTCTTCATCTCCAGCTGACCAAGATTTAATTCCTGCATAAACTAAAAATAAACCGAATAGCGTCATTATAATATTGATATTATATTTGAAGCCTTCTACTCCAAAAATATTCAATATTTTGTTTAAATAAGTTAACTCAATCAAAAATGCACCTGAAAAGATAAATATAGCTCTCAATACTAAAGCACCAATAATTCCCCAAAACAAGACTTTATGTTTATTTTCGTTAGCGACATCAAAAAATTTGAAAACTAAAATAAACACAAATAAATTGTCAACAGAAAGTGCTTTTTCTATCCAATATGCAGATTGAAATTCGTAAAATTTAGTAGCACCTGCAAAAGTGTAAACTAAACCACTAAAAAGCATAGCCAATGAAATCCATACTGAGGACCATATTATAGCTTCTTTATTACCTATTACGTGACCTTTTTTATTAAATATGCCTAAATCAATGATTAGCATTATTAATACTGCAAAAGCAAAAGTTACTATTAGCCAAGGATGTTCTGAGAAAATTGGATTATTGTTCATATTTTATTTATTGCTTAATTGTTTGCTTTTGTAATTATGGCAGGGCTTTAAACCACCAAAGCTTCTTGCTAGAACGGAATTACAAAAAAGGGCGGAAGTTCAATTTAGCACTTCAGATCCATATTTCCAAACCGATGTTAGCGGTTTGGGGTTTTTCTCGTCATTGTTTTAGTTGTCCAATTTTGTTCAATGTTTCGGTTAGTTCGTCTGGTTTATTTGTCCCAATGAGCAATTTTTTCTTGTCTGTATTTAAAGTAACAAAAAAGAGGCCGAATCCCGAAATTTTCCTTCTACCAAAACCCAGCTATTACCACCTTTTGCTTTCCTACTTTCCAAGCTTCTACCCTTACAGCAAACTTTCAACCACCCCTGCAAAATACCTGTGCTCCAAGGCAAGGACCTTCGCAGCAATGGTTTCCGCGCTGTCTTCGGGAAGGAGGGAAGTGGCTGCCTGAAAAATGATTTTGCCCTCGTCGTAATACTCGTTGACCAAATGAATCGTAATACCCGATTCAGTCTCCCCAGCTGCCTTCACGGCCTCATGCACATGATGCCCATACATGCCCTTTCCTCCGTACTTGGGAAGCAAAGCTGGATGGATATTCACCATGCGATTGGGAAAGGCGCGGATCAGTGCGTCAGGAACCTTCAGCAGGAATCCCGCTAAGATCACCCAGTCTACCTGGGCCTCTTTGAGTTTCTCCAAGAGAAGGCCTTCTTCCAATTCCTGTCGAGTAAATGTGAACGTCGGAACAGTAAATTTTTGCGCTCGCGCCAAAACCCCAGCCGTAGTCTTGTTGGCTGCTACCAGCACCACCTTTCCCGTAAAGGAATGTGCAAAGTGCTCCATGATTTTTTCGGCATTGCTGCCAGAGCCGGTGGCGAGAATTGCGAGACGCTTCATGTTTTATCGAATTTGGACTTGCAAGATAAATGATTTGAGGCAGGGAGAAGAACGCGCATCGTTAAATACTAGGGTAGAGGAAAATCGAATGAGGTAAGCAACCTGCCTCCAGGCTGAATTTTTGTATGATTTTCTGATGTATGTTACCTCAAAATGAATTAATTTTTTTTCCTTTTCTATTCTAGAAAAGGAATTTTCAAGTTTTTGACAAGTGATTTTTATTTCTATTTACTTAATGAGTCTCATTAATTATGCTAATGTTAACAGCTTAAGTCTAATGGTAAATATTTTATAATTTTTTGGTTTCATTCCCTTAATTCTACGAGGATAGTTTTGTCAATTC
>JAQCJI010000093.1 GCA_027593175.1 Bacteroidota bacterium
TCAGTTCCCAGGTAGAGGCATAGAGTACTTCTGGGTTATTGGGATCTAAAATTAAATCTACTGCACCAGAGACCTCGTTGACGAAAAGTACCTTCTCCCAGTTCTTGCCTCCATCCGTAGTTTTGAAAACCCCGCGAGTGGCATCAGGCTTAAAAATATCTCCTAATACAGCTGCATAAACTACATTAGGATTGGTAGGATGAATTCGAAGTCTCGAAACGAAGCGGCTTTTATCGAGACCTGCTCGAGCCCAGCTTTTCCCCGCATCCGCACTTTTCCAAACTCCGTAACCAAAGGAAACATTGCCTCGGACAGTTTTTTCACCACCACCAGCATAGACCGTGGAAGTATCGCTTTCCGCTACTGCGACGGCACCCATGGAGCCTCCAAAAAATCCGTCTGATACGGATTTCCAGGTCTGACCCGTATTGGTGGTCTTCCAAATCCCTCCGCCAGTAGAGGCAAAGTAATAGGATTTATCATTCCCTTTGACTCCTGCCACTCCATCTGCTCTACCTCCTCTAAATGGTCCTACTAGACGCCACTGGACGGCATCATACAACTTGGGATTGGAAATTTGTTGACCAATAGAAGGGAAACCAAAAAGGATAAGTAGCAAGAGGATGCTACCTCGGAAAAAGGATTGAAAAGGAACCATGGTGAAGGGATTTAATTTCTTGTTTTAAGGTAACTGAAAAGTAAGAAAAGGAAATTAAAAAAATGACCAGTGGCAAAAAGTTAGGTCTAAGGCAAAAAAAACCTCTTCCAGGGAAGAGGTATGGATAAGAATGTAAAGTATTAATCTTGAGCAGGAACGATGCTCACATAGGATCTACCATCAAATCTTTTCTTGAAGGCTACTACACCGTTGGACAATGCGAATAGTGTATGGTCTTTTCCAACGCCTACATTGAGCCCTGGGTGATGTTTTGTGCCTCTTTGTCTTACCAGGATGTTTCCTGCGATAACAACTTCACCGCCGAATTTTTTCACACCCAATCTTTTGGAGTGTGAATCACGACCGTTTCTGGAACTACCTACACCTTTTTTGTGTGCCATGGTTTTATTCGTTTATGATTTCTTTGGAAAGGATATCTTATAGAGTGATAGATTCGATCATTACTTTGGTGAAATCTTGCCTGTGACCATTCTTCTTCTTGTAGCCCTTACGACGCTTCTTTTTGAAGATAATCACTTTATCACCTTTGACGTGATCCAGAATTTTACCGGATACCTTTGCTCCTGCGAGTAGCGGAGCACCAACAGACACAGTGCCGCCAGCTTCCGCCAACAAGACCTGGTCAAATTCCACGGAAGCGCCAGCGTCACCTGCCAATTTAGGGGCATAGACGAACTGATCTTTTGTTACTTTGAACTGCTTTCCTGCGATGTTAACAATTGCGTACATGATGCTTGATTTATCGAAATCGGAGTGCAAATATAGGAATTGAAATGAAACTAAAAAAACTTTCATTGAAAATGATAGAAGATTAGGAGGAGCTTTTTGTACGAAGATCAGAAGGAGCTGCCCCCTCCAAGGTCCTTGCATTTTATTGGTTGAGCTAAAATTTTAAAGAAAAAAAAGTGCTTTATTCAACTAATTGATTTTGAAGTTTTTAGTAAATAAAATTAGTTGATTTTTTTATTGACTTTAATTCAAAACACGGGTCAGTCTTTTGCTCAAAAAAAAAAAATCTGAATTAAAAATTATTCGGATAGGCAAAATGGAGAGATTAGATTGATTTTTTACTTAATTTATGTTTAGATATCGTATTGATATTTAAGTTTTTATATTATTTTTGACTATTAGTCATTTTTATTATTTTTACGCCATTCCCAACTTTTTTATTCCCTTTTTCATTCTCATATTTGCTTATAAGCTGTTCTGAAAAGGCAGATTTTTCATTCATAGGAACTCCTAAAGGCAAATTTTAAAGTAATTTTTACCCAATCATTAGCATACAAACACGAGAGAGCGATGCAGCAAGAGCCGATTTTACAAAAAAACAATAGCCGATTTGTTATATTTCCAATCCAGCATGCCGACATTTGGCAATACTACAAGAAAGCGGAAGCCAGCTTTTGGACGGCTGAGGAAATTGACTTGAGTCAAGACCTTACCGATTGGAAAAACCTGAATGACGGAGAAAGACATTTTATTTCTCACATCCTTGCCTTTTTTGCTGCTTCAGACGGTATAGTAAATGAAAATCTCGCCGAGCACTTTGTAGCTGAAGTCCAGTATACGGAAGCAAAGTTTTTTTATGGCTTTCAAATCGCAATGGAAAACATCCATTCTGAAACTTACTCTTTGTTAATAGATACCTACATCAAGGACAACGTCGAAAGAGATCGACTTCTTAATGCAATTGAGCACATCGACTGCGTAAAAAAGAAAGCGGATTGGGCCTTGCGTTGGATAAACAATGGCAACTTCCAGGAACGTCTGATCGCCTTTGCAGCAGTAGAAGGAATTTTCTTTTCAGGCTCTTTTTGCTCCATTTTTTGGCTTAAAAAGAGAGGCCTCATGCCAGGACTCACCTTCTCAAATGAATTGATTTCAAGAGACGAAGGATTACACTGTGATTTTGCTTGCCACCTCTACACCAAGCACGTAAATAACCAGCTTTCAAAAGACACCGTTCGTGAGATCATCATGGATGCAGTTGCCATTGAAAAGGAATTTGTGACCGACGCCTTACCCGTACGATTGATCGGAATGAATTCTGATTTAATGTGTCAATACATCGAATTTGTAGCAGACAGACTACTAATGGAGCTTGGATGTGAGAAGGAATGGAATAGCACCAATCCATTTGATTTCATGGACATGATCTCCCTACAGGGCAAAACAAACTTCTTCGAAAAAAGAGTGGGCGACTACCAGAAAGCCGGCGTTATGAAGTCCACTGAACTAGCAGATACTGGAGCTCGATTCTCAATTGGAGAAGATTTCTAAAAAGACTTGAATACCCAAAAATACCTATTTTAAACCACCCCCTTTAAAAAATCGCCTGAGTATGTTAGTAGTTAAAAGAGACGGAAGAAGAGAATCCGTACGATTCGACAAGATCACTGCAAGGATAGAAAACCTTTGCTATGAACTTGATCCCAAATTCATACAGCCTATAGAAGTTGCCAAGAAGGTAATCGATGGTCTATACGATGGGGTGACCACTTCCGAACTCGATAATCTCGCTGCTGAGGTCAGTGCTTCCTTAACGGTACGGCATCCAGATTATGCAATTTTGGCGGCGCGAATTGCCATCTCTAATCTACACAAAACCACCAGCCAGTCTTTTTCCAATACCATGAAAAGACTGTATACCTATGTCAATCCAAAAACTGGTGGAAATGCCCAGTTACTCGACACTGAGGTATATGGAATCATGAAGCAGCACGCAGCGAAACTCGATGAGGCGATCGATTACAAGCGTGACTTTAGCTACGACTATTTTGGGTACAAAACTTTGGAAAGAAGCTACCTCATCCGTCTAGATGGCAAGGTAGTAGAGCGTCCTCAACACATGCTGATGCGGGTGGCAGTAGGCATTCACCGTGAGGATTTGGATGCAGCAATTGAAACTTACAATTTGCTATCCGAAAAATGGTTTACACACGCTACCCCAACCCTATTTAACGCAGGTACTCCAAAGCCACAGCTCTCTTCTTGCTTCCTACTTACCATGAAGAGCGATAGCATAGATGGCATCTACGATACCTTAAAGCAATGCGCTAAAATCTCTCAATCTGCAGGAGGTATTGGACTTTCTATCCACGATGTCCGAGCAAAAGGAAGCTACATTAAAGGTACCAATGGGGTGTCCAACGGTATCGTTCCTATGCTTCGAAACTTTGACATGACGGCCCGCTATGTGGATCAAGGAGGAGGTAAGCGAAAAGGAAGCTTTGCCATCTACTTGGAGCCTTGGCATGCAGATATCAAAGACTTTCTTGAACTAAGAAGAAACCACGGTAAGGAAGAGATGCGCGCCAGAGACCTTTTCTATGCCTTGTGGATTCCAGATCTCTTCATGAAGCGAGTAGAGAATAACGAAGAATGGTCTCTTTTCTGCCCTAATGAAGCCCCAGGTCTTGCGGATTGCCATGGAGAAGAATTTGAGAGATTGTACGAGAAGTACGAAAAAGAGGGTAGAGCCAGAGAAACTATTAAAGCCCAAGAACTTTGGTTTGAAGTATTGGAATCTCAAATCGAAACAGGTACTCCTTACATGCTTTACAAGGATGCGGCAAACGGCAAGTCCAACCAGCAGAACTTGGGGACTATCAAGTCTTCCAACCTTTGTACCGAGATCATCGAGTACACGGAACCTGATGAAGTAGCGGTATGTAACCTAGCCTCTATTGCCGTTCCAAAATTTGTAACCGCTGGTGAAGATGGTGTACTACGATTTGACCACCAAAAACTTTACGAGATCACAAAAGTAGCTACGCGTAACCTGAACAAGGTGATCGACGTCAACTACTATCCAGTAGAGGAAGCCAGAAAGTCTAACTTCAGACACCGCCCGATAGGTTTGGGCATTCAAGGTTTAGCTGACGCATTTATTCTGTTGAGAATGCCTTTTGATTCCGTTGAAGCAAAAGGGCTTAACGAGGATATCTTCGAAACCATTTACTACGCAGCAGTAGAGACTTCCATGGAGCTTTCAAAAACCCAAGGCACCTACGAAACTTACGACGGTTGCCCTGCATCCAAAGGAATCCTCCAATTTGACATGTGGGGAGTCACCCCTAAATCTGGTAGATACGACTGGGAAAAGTTGAAAGAAAAAGTGAAAAAGTTCGGGTTGAGAAACTCCCTATTGGTAGCTCCAATGCCAACTGCTTCTACTTCTCAGATCTTAGGAAACAACGAATGCTTTGAGCCTTACACCTCAAACATCTATACGCGAAGAACCCTTTCAGGAGAATTTATTGTGGTTAACAAGCACTTGATGAAAGACTTGATTGAATTGGGTTTATGGAACGATAACATGCGAAATCGACTGATTTCAACCAATGGATCCGTTCAGTCAATCCCTGGAATCCCACAGAATATCAAAGACCTCTACAAAACTGTTTGGGAGATCTCTCAGAAAATCATCATTGATATGGCTGCAGATCGGGGTGCCTACATTTGTCAGTCCCAAAGCATGAACATCTTCATGCAAGATCCAAATTTTGGAAAGCTGACCTCTATGCACTTTTATGCCTGGAAAAAGGGATTAAAGACCGGCATGTACTACCTACGTTCTCAAGCTGCTACAGGCGCTATCAAGTTTACCCTAGACAAGTCGCAACTTGAGCAACCAAAAATAGAAAAGGCTAACGAAATTGAGACCATAAAAACGCAAAAGCAAGACGCCATTACCTGTTCCTTGGATGATCCAGAGAACTGCGAGATGTGCGGAAGCTAAATCGATATTCTAGAGCTCATTTAATGAATAAAGGCGTTTGATAGAATCAAACGCCTTTATTTTCTAAAAATCAATTCCATGACTAAAGAGATGCTACCTCAACGACTGCAACACTTGGGCCTTCAATCACAGGCTAGGTTTGGCATCCTTACTCCACAACACATGGTGGAACATTTGATTCTGACACTAAAAATGTCCTCCGGAAGAATTCCAATTCCAGAAATAGTACCCAATGAAAAACAGCTTTCACAAAAGCAAGCATTGCTCTTTACAGACATTCCTTTTCCACTAGGGATAAAGATTCCTGGGCTCCCCAACACCCTACTTGAACTTCGGTTCGCTGATTTAGAAACTGCAAAATCAGCCCTAATTGCCAGTTGGGATGCTTATCAGCTCGTATTTAAAGAAAACCCTTCACTGCTGACCCCGCACCCTCGCTTTGGCCTTCTAAACCATGAAGAATGGGAACGGTTTCACGCCAAGCACCTAGACCACCATTTGGGTCAATTTGGCTGTTAAAAAATATCAGTGTGATTCCTTAGCCTGTTCTATAGTAGATACCCCTCCAGATACCATAAACTTCATCACATCAGAATTTTTTACCCCTTTAAGTGGGATAACCTTCTCTCGCTTGACGAGGAATACATTCCCGGACACGTTGTAACTGTGGGGAAAATAAACTGCCACCAAACCAGGGGCACCGATGGCGGTCATGTCTTCTTGGGTAACAAATCCAAGTCGCTTCATATTTTCAGAAACTTCCACCAAAACAGGAGAATTAAATTTCTTCTTTTCTCCCACAAAAGCACCCATCAAATCCTTAATGGACGTATACAAAAGGCTCACAAAAGGAATCTTAAATACTCCTCGTTCAAACCAGTCGAAAAGAGGTTTAGTAAAGAACAAACTTGCCAAATACCCCACTAAAGTAATCAAGGCGAGAACCATCAAGATCCCAATTCCTGGAATAGGTACAGGAATCAAATTATCTAGAAATAGAAAAAGTTGATAGATGATA
>JAQCJI010000094.1 GCA_027593175.1 Bacteroidota bacterium
TAATTACCCAAGTAGAGATAGTTAAAAGTGCCTTCCAGTTTCTCTCCGAAGGCTTTGTCAAATTTCTCAGCTTTAGTGAAGCGGGAGCACGCTTTATTTTTGGTGATTTAGCAGGAGATACCTTTGGATTTATTTTTGCCTTTAAGGTATTACCTACAATTATCTTTTTTTCCACCGTTTCTTCAGGGCTATACTATCTCGGAATCTTGCAGAAGGTGGTTTATGGCATCGCCTGGTTGATGGCGCGTACCATGCGACTTTCTGGGCCAGAGTCTCTTTCGGCAGCTGGAAATATTTTCCTTGGACAAACCGAAGCGCCGTTATTGGTACGACCCTTTATTCCTCAGATGAGTAAGTCGGAATTGATGTGCCTGATGACAGGAGGAATGGCTACCATCGCTGGAGGCGTGCTAGCGGGATATGTTGCATTTTTGGGGGGTGATAGCTTGGAGGAGCAGAGTAAGTTTGCTGCATATTTGCTGGGTGCGAGCATCATGAATGCGCCAGCAGCAATTGTATTATCCAAGATTTTTATTCCGGAAACAGAAAAAGAAATCAAGCAGGACAAGCTAGAAGTCAACCCAGAGGCTATGGGTGTTAACTTGATCGACGCCATGTCTATAGGAGCTGCAGAAGGGTTGAAACTTGCCTTAAATGTTGGGGGGATGCTATTGGCATTTATTGCGGTGATTGCAGCGGTCAACTATGGGCTTTCGGGAATGATTGGTGAGTATACAGGATTGAATACCTGGGTGGAAAGTTCTACTGGAGGCCAGTTTAAAGGCTTCTCCTTGGAATATATCTTTGGGCAGGTTTTTCGAGTTTTTGCTTGGGTGATCGGCGTAGAGTGGGTGGATACCTTGCAAGTAGGAAGTCTTTTAGGTCAAAAGACAGTAATTAATGAGTTTGTGGCCTATCTCAGTCTCGCTGAAATGAAAGAAGCAGGTTCCATTAGCTCCAAATCGGTCATTATCGCTACTTATGCCCTTTGTGGCTTTTCGAATTTTAGTTCCATTGCCATTCAGCTTGGGGGTATTTCCATTATTGCTCCGAATCAGCAGGGTAACTTGAGTAAATTGGGCTTGCGAGCCTTGATGGCAGCCTCCTTGGCTTGCTTGATGACGGCTACAATAGCGGGAATGCTGTTGTAAACAAATTCCTTGTAACTCTCTTCATTGTAAAAAGTACCAGGTACAAAGTATTTAGTCAGATACGAGAGACGAAGTACGAAACACGGCATTAAAAGAGTATCAAGTCGCTAGCATCAAGTAGCAAGACTTCGAGAACCAAGAGACAAGACTTCATTGTATTAGTACCCCATTTCGACATTCGACATTCAGCGTTCGAAATAGTTTTTTATTATTTTCGATTCCATATTTTGTACCTCGTATTTCATATCTGGTTCTTCATAGCTCGTATTTCCTACTTTATACTTTTTTACATTGTACTAGTTTCCTCCATACATTTTTTTACTCACTTCCTCGTATTTGTCTCCAGCCGTCCATTGTGGTTTTTGGGACCAGTTGGCAATTTTTTGAGCTGCTAAGATGTAAGACTTCCAATAGAGTTGCGCATAGTTCAAGTCAAAGCTCTCTACCTCATCCCCAGCCTTGTGGTAGTACTTGTTGATTTCATCGTCAAAAGCGGTGAAACCAAGCGTAAAGCTAGGAGCAGGAATACCCTTTCTTGCAAAATTCACATTGTCTGAACGATCATACAATCCTTGTTCAGGAGAAGGATCGGCCTTTGCTATAAGTCCAAAATCAGCCACAGCTTCGTTAATTAAGAAATCTGCAGAAGTTCTACCCAATCCAATGACTGTGATAATGGAGGTGTCGTTGTATCCCGCATTATCAATATTGAGGTTATAGACTACCTGCTTTAAAGGTACTAAAGGGTTATTCGCGAAGTAGGCGCTTCCCAGCAATCCTTTTTCTTCTGCAGTCCACAGGGCAAGAAGTATTGACCTTTTGGGAGGATTTTTGGCGAAGTAGCGGGCAGCATTTAGTACTGCTACTGTACCCACCGCATTGTCACGGGCTCCGTTGTAGATGGAGTCTCCTTCTGCATCCGGTGCACCAACTCCAACATGGTCGTAATGAGCCGAGAGGAGGATATATTCGTTTTTGAGCTGGAAATCAGTACCTTCTATCCAAGCCAATACATTTTTACCATCGATTTTGGTGCTTACTTTTCCTTCCACAGCAACTTGTGCTGTATTGAGGTTGGTTCCAGTCAATTCGTTTTTAAAATCTTCCACCCAGAGGTAGGGTAGGTTACTCACTTCACCCATGTCTACACCCATTTGGGACCTATTCAAAAATCCCGATACGAGTTTCCAGGGCACGGAAGGCACATTAAATCGTTCTATCAAGGCTACTGCTCCCGCTTCTTGGGCACGCACTGCTTTTGCTCTGCCTTCAGAAAAGAGTTGGTTGGGGCTAAATTTGTTAGGTGCACCCACATTGGTGACTACAATTTTTCCTTTTAAGTCTTTCCCTACAAACTCTTCTGCTGATCCAAATCCGATATCCACGAGGCCGAAGTTTCCAGAAAAGGAGTGCCCATCCAATACCAATAAATTTTGCCCTTGGACAAAGGATTTGGAGCTGATTTGAACCCTTCCTTTGGAGGGTGGTGAAGACAGGTTAAAGAGAATGTCTTGGAAGAATCCATTTCCGCCAGGAAGTGGCTTGGCTCCAGCTTTTTCAAGTTCCTGCGCTATAAAAGTATACGCTAACTTCATCTCTGGTCGAATGGGATCTCTACCCATCAGGGCATCGGAAGCGAGGTAGGTAAACTGTGAAATAGCCTCTTTGGAAGAGAATCGCTTTTCGATGTCCTCCTTTTGGGCAAAAAGTGCCGGGCTACAGACTAAGCCAATAAAAAGGAATACTGTAATTTTTTTCATGGGTAGAAGAAATATGGGATACTAAAGTAAATCAAAAACGGGGCTAGAAGATGGTGCTGAAGTAAGTTGAGAACAATTCCAACCTAATTTTTCCACAATATGTTGAAAATGTGGGGGTGGATCACAAAACATCGGAAGGATTTTTCCACTTATCGGGTGTGTGAAGCGCAACTGCCAAGCATGGAGTAGCAGGTGTTGCAAACCAAAGTATTTCTCAAAATAGCTATTCTGTTTGTTGTCTCCATGCTTTTTATCTCCCAAAATGTAATGACGGATATGGGCCAAATGTCTGCGTATCTGATGGGTTCTCCCTGTAAGCAACTCCAATTCAAGCAGGCTATATCGGCTAGTTGGATACCTTCCGGTACTGTTAAAAGGCTGCTCGGTTTCTGCCAAAACCCTATACTTACTTTGTGCATTTTGGAGTTTGCCCGAACGCTCGCTCGTGAGGGGCTGGTCTATAAGCCCTTGTTTTTCTGAGGGGATTCCCCGTACCAGGCAGAGGTAGGTTTTTTGAATTTTCCGTTCCATAAACATGCCCTGAAGCTTGGGAAGGATCTGCTCGTTTTTGGCAAACAGTAGGCAGCCACTGGTGGCACGATCAAGGCGATGTACCGGTGCTACCCAGCTTCCAATTTGATCCCGGAGTGCAATGAGTGCATTCATTTCTTCTCCATAGGCCAGTGCGGTCTTGTGCACCAACAAACCTGCTGGCTTGTTGATTACAACGAGCTCTTGGTCTTCGAAGAGAATTTCAAGCATGGGAAGGGGAGATGAGAAGGAGTGAATGCATCTACAGCTTAGTCAATGGTTCCCGAACCTATGCATTCTTCGCCTTGGTACCAGGCTACAAATTGTCCAGAAGCAATTCCTTTTTGAGCCTTTTCAAATACCACATAGAGCCCATTTTCACGTTGGACAAGGGTAGCTTTGGAAAGTACCTGTCGGTAGCGAATTCGAGCACCATAGACGGCATGGGAACCTGCATGAAGTGCGAGGTCTTTTCTAATCCAATGGATTTGATCTATTTTCACAAAAAGGCCATGACGGTTTAGGCCAGGATGCTCCTCGCCCAAACCGGTGTAAATCACGTTTTGCAGGGTATCTGTAGCGATGACAAACAAGGGTTTGCCTGTACCACCCACCTGTAATCCCTTGCGTTGCCCTACCGTGAAGTAATGTGCCCCACGATGCTCGCCGATGACCTTGCCTTGGCTAGGTAGATAGGCTAGGGGGATGCAAATGGAGTCTAGTTCCTCCTGGCTCCAGTCTTGGGGAGCTATCGAAGCGGGTAGCTGATGGCTTTGGTAGAGGGGAAGGTCTTCCGGTATTTGTATGATATTTCCTTGCTTGGGCTTCAGCTGCTGCTGTAAGAAATCAGGTAGCCTCACTTTTCCGATAAAACAGAGCCCTTGGGAATCTTTCTTTTCGGCTGTCACTAGTCCAGCTTGCTTGGCGAGCTCACGAACTTCAGATTTTTGTAGGTGACCGATTGGGAAAAGGGCTTTTGCCAACTGCTCCTGGGAGAGTTGACATAGAAAATAGCTTTGGTCTTTGTTGGCATCTGCTCCTGCAAGGAGTTGGTAAACCTGCTTTCCGTCTATTTCTAATATTCCTTTTTGGCAGTAATGGCCTGTGGCTATAAAGTCTGCTTTTAGCTGCAATGCAGCTTTGAGGAAGATGTCAAACTTTATTTCCCGGTTGCAGAGGATATCCGGGTTGGGGGTTCGGCCTGCGCTGTATTCGGCAAACATGTAGTCCACAATCCGTTTTTGGTATTCCACGCTAAGGTCAATGGCTTGAAAAGGGATGTTGAGCGTTTCTGAAACCAACATGGCATCAGTGGAGTCTTCTAGCCAGGGGCATTCGTTGGAGATCGTCACCGACTCATCGTGCCAGTTTTTCATAAACATACCGATGACCTCGTAGCCTTGGTCCAATAAGATTTTTGCAGCGACGCTGCTGTCTACGCCTCCAGAAAGGCCGACAACTACTCTAGATTTTGTTTTCATTGGTAGGTAGTAATGGAGTAAAGGTCCATTAGGTAACACCCAAGTCAACCTCAACTGGAGGTCAATAAGTTCCTAAAGGTAGGAAATGCTGGTATTTATACGAACATTTACTCAAAGTGCTTTGTTTCACACCTATATTTTTCACTTTTTTAAGAACCTGGTACACTTCAGATGACTTTACAAAACCGAATCAAACGAGGAGATTTTTTAGTTGAACTGGAATTTCAAACTGCCCGTAGTGGGGGAGCAGGAGGGCAGCATGTGAATAAAGTAGAAACAAAGGTTCTCCTCAAATTTGATGTGATGTCTTCCCAAGTACTTACAGAAGAGGAGAAATTGACTTTAATTCAAAAAAATAAAAATAAAGTAGATCAATCTGGAATTTTACAGCTTTATGCGCAGGAAACGCGTTCCCAGCTCCAAAACAAAGATGCGGTGATCACTAAATTCTATGGTTTGCTTCGCAGCTCTTTTCAGAAAAAAAAGGTTCGAAAAGTGTCTCGCCCTAGTAAACGAGCCATTGAAGATCGCTTGAAGTCCAAGAAAGCGCATGCCGAGAAGAAGGCCAACAGAAAATTGAATGGCCGTCAACAAGATTAGCCCAAGTTATGGCTATTTAATTTCCTGCTACTGATCCCTGATGACTACCTATTGCTTTAGTGAAAAAGGAACATATTACGATTTAGTTTTTAGCTATTCTTCACCTCAAACTTAATTTTTGTTTTATCCCAAGAAATAGATATTTCAGTTGTATTTGCTGCAATTTTTTCAACTTCAAAGGTTAATGACTCAATTGAGTCTTTCAAAGTTTCTGGACTGCTTGTAAGTCGGATTACATCTTTACTTGGATCATAATCATCTGCTAAGTGCATGTCCCAAACTAAATTTAAAATAATGGTCCACTCTTCTTTTCCAGGTATAGTGAACAAACCATATCTTCCTGCAAGGATAATTTGTTCACCAATAGTTACCGGTTTATCGAATTGTATCCAAGTGGCTTTATGCGCACCAGTGGCCCAAACTTCTCCGTAGGCTACCAAGCCTCCAAAAATTTGTCTACCTCTTACGCTTGGAGAAGAATAATCAATATAAATATGATTTCCATCAACCAATGCCATTGCCTTTTTTTTTGGGCTTTTAGAAGGTTTAGCACTTCCTTCTAATGTTTGATTTAAGCTATGGTCCTCATTCTTTAGGGATTGATTATCTGTTTTCCTATTGCAACTTCCAATGAATAAGGGTAATCCAATCAAACAAATAAATATTCCAAATTTCATCGGAAATCCGCTTTTAAAAATGTTCAGAGTTTTCATTTTGGTTAATTTTTCAGGTATTTTTTTGCTTTAACAACATTTAAATTATTCAAGCAGGATTAGAATTTTGATGTTTTGCTTACGAAAACAATTTCAAATAGGCAAGGGTGAGCAAACCATTAAATGCGATGTAGTTGGACGTGATTTTTTTTATTACCTTTTCCTTCTTCCTCGAGCCTTATTTTTTAGAATACGTCTG
>JAQCJI010000095.1 GCA_027593175.1 Bacteroidota bacterium
GGCTTCATTTTTTTGTGCCGATTCCGGGTAATTACGAAGGTAGCTATCTAGTGCCTTGGCCGCCTGAGGAAACTTTTGACTGAGGTAGAGGTTCTTCGCAGTTTCGTATTCAAGAATTTGAACTGAACCTGCATTGGGATCGGTATTTTTATAATTTTGAAGGTATTCCCAAAATTCCTCTGCTTTTTCCTGTACTACTAAAGCTTCTTGAAGCCCTTTTAGTGCAGCTTCGGAGTTTTCTGCCAAGGGATGCTCCTCCAAAATCTTTATATAGTCCGCTTGGGTTTGGCTGAATCGCTGCAGTGAATAGTTTGCTACTGCTCTGCCCTCCAAAGCATAAGGCAGGAATGGAGAATTTGGTCTTTCACGAATCAATTCACTAAACGCAGTGATGGCTTCTTCATAGCGAAGCTCTTCCAGGTAAATCTGTCCCTTTTGGAAAAACGCCTCCTCCAAGTAGACGCTTGTTGGAAAATTTTCAATCAGCAGATTGAGTTGCTCAACCGCCGCTTGATTCTTCCCTTGGTAATTTGTAACCACTGCCAATTGAAGATGTGCATAATCCTGAGCTGCAATTTTTTCAGCAATACCTTGCGTAAAAGTTGCTTCCGCTTGGGTAAATTTCTTTTGTACGAAGTGGCAATCTCCTAACCTCAATAAGGCATCCTGATACGAAGCTTCATTTTTATTTCGTTGACTTGAACGGTAGTTTTGAAATTGCTGCTCCGCCAATCCATACTCTTGAGAATTAAAATAGGCATACCCTAATCCATAGGTAGCCTTCAAAAAATAAGGTTCAGAAGTTGAGGATTGATTGATTACGAGTTGGTAGGAACTAATTGCTTGATCTAAAGCCTCTTGCGCACTATAGATTTCTCCTTTCCAAAAGTGGGTCTCTGCCAATAGGCTTCGATCAGATGGATAGCTTTGAGATTTGGTCAAATAGGCAAGTGCTTGCTCCTGTTTTTGATCTCGATAATAAATTAGGGCCTGGTAGTAGGCGACCTTTTGATATGCAAGTTGAAGGCGTGGCGATTTAGTTTTGAGCTTATCCAGCTGCTCCATTACACGGAGGTATTCGGAAGAATTAAGTAAAGCATCTGATAGCAAAGTTTCTGCTTCAGCAAATCTTTTTCCTTGCGGGTACCCAGTCAAGTAATTGTCTAAGGTATTGACTGCAACTTGAAAATTTCCGCGTTGCAAATTGATCTTTGCCAAGTTAAATAAGGCTTCCTCTTGAATTCCTAGGTGGATGGAACTCGCTGAAGCGACTTGGAAACTAGTAAGTGCGTAAGTAAAATTACCCAACTGTACGTAGGTATGTCCCAAATAGTAGCTTGCAGCTTGCGCAATATCAGGGTTTCCTAAGGCTGCCAACTTTAGGAATTCACTTGCCATTTGGTAGTTTTTTGTTTCAAAAAAAGAGATCCCTGCCTTGTAATATTCCTCCTTGGTCAATTCCCCCTTTTTGAAAGAAATAAATAAATTGTATTGGGTCGATGCATTCATGAAATCCTTAAGTGCATAGTAGGATTCGGCCAAGAATAGATGAATGGATTCTTGTTGATCGAAAGACTTACCCGAAGCTAGTAAAGGAGTAGCATAGGCGATGGCATCTTCATATTTTCTTTCCTTGTAGTAGAGTGAAGTCAACAGGAAAGGCACTTTGGGTGCATAAAATTCGCTTTTCTCCGCAAGCTGTAGCTCTCGAATGGCTTGTTGGGTATTTCCCCGCTCCATTGCCATAAAACCGCTGTAATACAAGGCATCCGAGGCTAAGGGGAGGTTTAACTCTTTTACCTGATCTAAGTAGCTGGAGGCAGCAGCATAATCCTTTTGAATGAAGTAGCTGAAGCCTAATTTAAAGCTTACATCAGGGCGCATTTCCTTTTTCACTAAACCCATCGGAACCAAAGCAAAGGCTTCGATAGCCTCCGAATATAGTTTCTTAAAAAAATAGAAATTACCTAAGAAAGTTGCTGCACTAGCTACAGCTGGTTGTCCAGCGTAATCTTGAACAAACTTTTTGATAAGGCCAAGACCATCGGGTCGTTCCAATTGGAGTGCTGACAGTGCACGCTGAAGTTCAGCTTGCTTTTGCTGAGGAAGATTAAGTCCAGTCGCTAACAACTGGTTATTATCGTAAAGGCTTGCAGCAAATAGTTGCTGATCATACAGGCTTTCGGCCAGATCTATGCCTAGCTGTGAACTGCTTTGGTAAAGCGAAGATTGTGAAAAGGACTCCAAAGTGAAGACCAGTCCTGCAAGCAAAACCAAGAAGTATTTCATGATAAATAAAGAAATCAATGCAAAATTTTGTAGACCAGTTCTCGAAGTATTTCCTCTTCAGTCATGCTTCCAGAATCTACTCCTTTAAAACGAAGATCTGCCTCTTTTAAGTATCCAAATACATCAATTACCTTGCCTAACTTATAATTTTTTGCAGCAATTACATATTCTTTTACGCCATAAGGATTCACTCCGATGGCAGCAGCGAGTTGACTTTCTGGAAGGGAGCCTGCACGATGCAGAAGAGCAATCCTAGAAAAATAAGAATATAATAAAGAAAAAATTGGGATAACAGGATGATTTTTAGGGTTTTGGATAAAGTAATGAACAATCAGGTTGGCCTTAATCACATCTCGATACCCGATCGCTTTGGTCAATTCAAAGTTGTTGTAATCCTTGTGGATACCAATATATTTGGAAATGTGATCTACCGTGAATCGAGTAGGTTCGGGAAAGTTAATCAGCATTTTTCCCACCTCATTGGTCATTACTTCCAGAGTGTTGCCAATTGAGTCGGCAAGCAGCTGCCCTGCTTTGGTTTCTATTTGATGCCCCAAATCATTAAAATAGGTTTCAATCCATTCATTGAGCTTCCAATCTTTGATTTTTTCAGCTTCAACAAAGACTGCCTTTTTCTCAATTTCCTTTTTTAAAGCACTTCTGCCGTCCAGTTTTTTATGCTTGTAGGCAAACACCAAAATAGTGCTGGGCAAAGGATTGCTTAGGTAGCCTATCAATAATTTCTGCGCATCTTCTTTTCCAAGGTCAGGAATGTTCTGGGCCTCTTTCACAAGGATAAGCTGCCTATCGGCCATCATCGGAAATTTGCGTGCATGGGAAAGAATAGTACTTACCGAAACTTCCTTTCCGTACAGAACCATTTGATTAAATCCTTGCTCAAATTCAGGGATAGCATTCTTTTCCAAATAGTCACTGATCTGGTCAATGAAATAGGGTTCATCACCTTGCAAAAAGTAAATTGGGGCAATTTTATTTGCTTTTAAATCTTTTAAAACAACTTCAGGAAAGAGAGCCATAAGGGATACTACTCGTACACCTAAAGATAATAGATGGCAGCAATCCATTGAGAGTTTGTGAATAAATAAACTTTAATTGATGATTCTCGGTTTATTTTGCAAGCCAATTGAAATACGATGAATTTTGAAAAAGGAATAGCTTTATACAAGGAAGGTGATTTTGAAACCGCACTGGAAGTATTCCAGAAATTAACTCTTGAGGAACATGGTAATCCCAACTTTCACCTCTTCCGAGGACGAACTTTAACCCGCTTGGGAAAAGGTATTGAGGCCTTAGCAGATTTTGATATTTTGGTTCAACTAGAACCTTACAATACGGATTTTATGAGCGATCGCGGAGTAGTTTTACATTTGTTGGGAAGAGACGAGGAAGCTTTAACTGAACTTGATCGTGCCGCTAATTTGGATCCAAAAAATCCCTATCGCTACAGCAGTAGGGCCTATCTGAAGGATCGAATTGGGGATTTTTTGGGTTCGATCTCGGACTATGAGAAAGCCATCGAACTAGACCCTGAGGATGCGGTGGCCTTTAACAATTTAGGCTTAGTAGAAGAAAAATTAGGTCGAAAAGAAAAAGCACAAGATTACTTTCAAAAAGCGGATATCTTATCAGGCTATCCCAAAAAAAAGGAAGCCAACGAAGCTTCAATAGCTAAGCCAATTCATCACAAAAAATCAAAAGAAACAAGACCTAAATCCATTTCACCTAGTTTAAAATTGACCGCTAGTGATTTTGTAACTACTCTTAACGGGATTTTCTCGAAAGCTGAGATTCGTCAGGAATTTACTTCTTTTATCAAAGGGTTGTTTGTCAAAAAAGGACCTAAAAAGTCTTAATCATCCAGAGGGGTTTAGTTATAAAATAGGACGTCTTCCTAGATAGATTATTTGAAAAAAGTTGATCGAAAAAGTCTTTCTTTTTGCTTAAATTAACCAGAATATCCCCTTTTGCAAGTTGCAGGTAGTTCTCTAGTCCAAGTGCCAGATCATCGCGGAAGGACTTCAAGACATAATTCACCTTCTCATAGGACAAAGATGATTTGATCTCTTCGAATATCGACTTGTGCAAGGCTTTGTAAATCACTCGAGTTCTTGAGGAAACATGGAAAATATCAATTTCTGAATCAAAGAATGTTGCAAAATCGACCACTTTTTGAATCGTAACCTTGTCTTCCTTCATGTAGTCGGAGGCATAAACTAATTTTCGAGAGCGCTTCAAAAAAGCTCTTCTTGGTACCACAAGAATATCCCGATCAGTTTGCAGAACCATTTTGCTAGAGCGACTTACGAGCACTTGCTCTCTAAATTCATTCATTCTCTCCGTTCCCACTACAGTAAGATTGGCATTGATTTTTTGGGAAAACTCAATTATTTTTTGGACGATGCCTCCTTCTTAAATTACCACTTCACAGCTTTGGAGTCCTTTAGAAAGACTTTCTTTTAAAACGGCTTCTTGTGAATTTTTCAGTTTTGCTCCACAAAGTCTTTTTGGTAAGTTCCATCTAAATCCAAGGGGGCTAGCTTTTGGTAATCTTGTTTATTCAAGACGTGAAATATAATTAATTTGGCCTTGTACTTTCTCCCAATTTTAGAAGCATACTCAAGCGCATTCAATGCACATTCTGAAAAGTCAATTGAACAAAGTATAGTGAATGGGGAAGCCATAGCTGAAAATTAGTAACCTCTAGTTCTATTTACGAGATTTATAAATGGAAGATTAGTAATTAAGCGTTTATAGTTTTCAATAATTTGAGGTGCTGCCGCTAATGGGTTTGTTACTGATGCGATATGTGGAGTCAGTTGAATCCTATTTTCCTTCCAAAAAGGATGTTCATCTGGTAAAGGCTCCTCTTGAAATACATCTAAAAGAGCTCCTGATAGTAGTCTTTCCTCTAAGGCAACGAGCAGATCTTCTTCAATCAAATGCTTTCCACGGGCTACATTAATCAGAAATGTACCTTTCTTACATTTTCTAAAAAGTGAAAGATTTAAAATTCCCTCCGTATCAGAAGTGAGTGGAAGCAAACAAACCAGAACATTAACCTGTAAAAGAAAATCCTCCAGTTGATTTTTTTGAAAGTAAGGATAACGGAAATCTTTTTTTTCTGAAAAACCAAAACCAACCACCTCAAATCCTAAACCATTCAACTTGTCAAGCACATCGCCTCCTAAAATACCTACTCCCATCACTCCTACTCGTGTAGGGATCTCTGGTTTAGACATATCCCAAACCTTTTTCTTTTGGTCTCCTAGGTACCGAATAACCTGTCTATGATAGTTCAAAACTCCCATGATCACGTAATTTGTCATCGACCAAGTTAATTTTTCATCGACAATACGCACGATAGGAAGTTCATCCCCAACCGCAGGATCCGAAAGAATATGATCTACTCCTGCACCTAGTGAACTGATCAATTTCAAATTGGAAAAATTTTTCAAATACCCTTGAGGATGCTGCCAAAGCAAGGCCATTTCCACATCCTCAGGTCTATCGATATGTGGAAAAACCTGTAAATCAATGGTTGAATGGTGGTACTGAAGTGCCGCTATCCACGCCTTTGGATCTCTTCCAGGACTAATAATGGCTAAACTCATACACTTAAAGCTAAGAAGTTCTTAAAGTAGGTCATTGTAGGAGGGCAAAAAAACCATTTATCAAAAAATCAAAAATCACTTCTTCAACAAAAGACCAAGGTTGTGTGTTAAGATTTATATATTACTTAAAAACTAAACACCATAAACTAAAAAAAGATGAAATTTATCCATTTACTTTTTTGGATCACCTTACTAATGCCATCAGAAATGGAAAGTATTTATGATTTTTCAACACAAACAAAAACTACCGATTGGCGAATAGTGAACGATGGGGTTATGGGTGGTCTTTCAAAAAGTTCACTTTTACTCACAGACACAGGGCAAGGTAAGTTCGCAGGACATGTTTCTTTAGCCAACAACGGGGGCTTCGCCTCTATTCAATTGAATAAAAAAATGATATTAACAGAAGAAAACAAATTTGTTCTGCTGCAGGTAAAAGGTGATGGGAAGCGATACGAGTTTCGAATAAAAGCCAAAAATAGCCAATATGAATCCTATGTGCACCAATTTAG
>JAQCJI010000021.1 GCA_027593175.1 Bacteroidota bacterium
AAAATTGTTAAAATCCTTGCGGCCAACGCAAGCCCAGTGGAATACGATCAGCCCCTTTTCCTTGTAGATCCGGCAGGTTGATTTTTTCACTAAATCAAAAAAACGTGTTTAAAAAAATATTAATTGCCAACCGTGGCGAAATCGCACTACGGATAATCCGTACCTGCAAGGAGATGGGTATCAAAACTGTAGCCGTCTATTCAACAGCGGATAAGGACAGCCTTCACGTACGATTTGCAGATGAAGCAGTTTGTATTGGGCCTGCCCCAAGCCGTGAGTCCTATTTAAATATCCCCCGTATCATTACAGCTGCTGAAATCACAAATGCTGACGCTATCCATCCTGGATATGGCTTCCTCTCCGAAAACGTAGAGTTTTCTAAAGTTTGCGAGGAGTACGGCATCAAATTTATCGGTGCATCCCCAGACATGATTGTTAAAATGGGGGATAAAGCTACTGCAAAAGCGACCATGAAAGTTGCGGGGGTACCTACCATTCCAGGTTCTGAGGGCTTGATTGACTCCATCGAACAAGGTTTAGCCATCGCCAAGGAGATAGGCTACCCAGTGATTCTCAAAGCCACGGCTGGTGGAGGAGGGAGAGGAATGCGCATCGTAAAGAAGGACAATGAGTTCAAGAAAGCATGGGATGATGCCAAAATGGAATCTAGTGCTGCTTTTGGCAATGATGGCCTTTACCTAGAAAAGTTTGTCGAAGAACCACGACACATTGAAATTCAAATTGTTGGGGACAGAACCGGTAAAGCATGCCACCTTTCGGAGCGCGACTGCTCCATTCAAAGAAGACACCAAAAACTTGTAGAAGAAACTCCCTCTCCATTTATCACGGATGAACTTCGGGATGCCATGGGTAAAGCTGCCATTAAAGGAGCAGAAGCCATCGGTTACGAAGGGGCAGGAACTATCGAGTTTTTGGTCGACAAAAATCGCAACTTCTATTTTATGGAGATGAATACCCGAATTCAGGTAGAACATCCCATTACCGAAGAGGTAACCGACTTTGACCTGATCAAAGAACAGATCAAAGTTGCTGCTGGAGAAACCGTCTCAGGACGAAACTATTATCCAAAGCTCTTCGCGATGGAATGCAGAATCAATGCAGAAGATCCATCAAATGGATTCCGACCAAGCCCTGGTAAAATTCTGAATCTACATATTCCGGGAGGTCGTGGCGTACGGGTAGATTCGCATGTTTACGCAGGTTATGTCATCCCTCCCAATTATGACTCCCTGATCGCCAAGCTGATTGTAAGCGGGCAAACAAGAGAAGAGGTAATCGTTCGTATGAAGCGAGCCTTGGAGGAATTTGTGATTGATGGCATCAAAACCACGATCCCTTTCCATATCGCCTTACTCGAAAATGAAGAGTTCAAAGCCGGTAACTTCACCACCAAGTTTCTTGAAACCTTTGATTTTTCGGTGATTAAATAATAAGGAATTATAAAACCTTGAAGTAGCGCACAAAAAAAGGAGAAATTTTAGTTTCTCCTTTTTTTGTGCGCTACAAGCGAAAAGTCAGTTGTGTTTATTCCACCACATGCAATTTCAACATATTTGTTTTACCCTTTTGACTCAGTGGCATACTTCCCGTATTGACAATAACCTCTCCTTTCTGTACATGCCCGTCTCGCTTCAAAATGGCCTCAATATCTGCAAATACTCCATCTGTTGAAGCTTGACCTTCATAATAATATACCCGAACCCCCCAAACGAGAGATAATTGAGTCAAAAGTTTCTGATTTCTCGTAAATACAAAAATATTGGATAGTGGACGGTGGGAAGCCAATCGGAATCCAGTAAATCCGGAAGAAGTAATGCCTACAATGGCTTTTGCCCTCACATTTCTGGAAAGCCTAGCCGCCATTAAAATCAGGTTATTACTCAAAAAGGTAGCATCCTCTTCTGGAATTTTATAAAGGTTATGGTAGATTTCAGCGTTTTCTTCCAAATAAGTGATGATGCTAGTCATCGCCTTCACGGTATGAGTCGGATACTTTCCGGAAGCAGTTTCTGCTGAAAGCATCACTGCATCGGCTCCATCCAAAACCGCATTCGCTACATCGTTGGTTTCTGCACGGGTAGGACGTGGATTTTGAATCATACTTTCCATCATCTGGGTAGCAATGATCACCGGCTTACAGGCTAGCTTGCATTTTTCCACCATTTTCTTTTGCCAAAGTGGCACAATTTCCATCGGCACCTCTACTCCTAGATCTCCTCGTGCTACCATGATTGCATCCGCAGCTTCAATAATCGCATCAATATTTTCTAGTGCTTCTGGCTTTTCAATTTTAGCAACAATTTTACAATCTTTCCCTGCTGCTTTGATTCGCTCACGCAAATCCACAATATCCGCAGCGGAACGAACGAAAGACAAGGCAATCCAATCCACATCATTGGCTAAACCAAATTCAAGATCCTCCAAATCCTTTTCAGTCAAGGATGGAGCAGAAATATTCGTATTCGGTAGGTTGATTCCCTTTCTAGATTTCAAAATACCCCCATGGATTACCGTACAATTCACAAATTTTCCATCGGTATCATTGACCACCAATTCTAGATTTCCATCGTCAATCAAGATATGCTCCCCTTCTTGAACATCCTGAGGAAGATTCTTGTAGACTGTACTCACCAAAGATGCTGTACCAATCACAGGATCAGAGGTAATGGTGATTTTATCTCCTGGGTTAATTTCAACACCATTATTTTCAACTTCACCCACACGAATTTTTGGACCTTGTAAATCTTGAAGAATACCTAAATGGCAATTCAACTCTTTATTTACTTTTCGGATGTTCTCTAGTACTTCCTTATGAACCTCATGGGAGCCATGTGAAAAATTGAGACGAAAAACATTCGCTCCAGCAAAAGCCAAGTCCTTGATTATTTTGTAAGTATTCGAAGCTGGACCAATGGTGGCTAAAATTTTTGTCTTTTTAAAAGGTAAATGAGGCATATTTTATTAATAAGTTAATAGGTTTTCTTTTGATTTTAGTTTGGAAATATCAATCCGTACAATGCTTTGTACCAAGGTATTTCGCGAAAGTTTTTCCATAAAATTGCTCAAATCCAATTGTTCAGTTTCATCTTGAAACAGCAGGAAATAGTCTAAATTTTTCAACTCTGGGATCAAATAAGCTGGTTTCTGAGAGGAATTAAGCGCTTTATTTTTCAAAAGCTGAATAAATCCATGCGGTAAAGAAAGAAAATACTGAGCGATTTCTAACTTCTCTGCGTTTAGAAACTCCAACTCCAAATCATCGACTTTCACCAAGTTGAGTTCTAACTCTTGATTGACTAACCAAGCCATCCGATATTCCCTAATTGGAGACACGATTCCAAGCAATTCAAAGTCAAAGGTAGGTTCAATTTGTAGCTTAGCCTTCTTCATTGGGGATGATCAGTAGGGAAAACAAAAATAGAAATTAAAACGGAGCAAGAGGCATATTCGCTATCTGCAAAATTTACTTACCCCATTTCTTTGTCAATTAAGCATTAAATATATTTCTTTGCGGAAAGTTATTAACTAAACTGATCACAAAATGTCTGAAATTGCACAAAAAGTAAAGGCCATCATTGTTGACAAACTTGGCGTAGAAGAATCTGAAGTAACTATGGAAGCAAGCTTTACCAATGATCTTGGCGCTGATTCTTTGGACACTGTAGAATTAATTATGGAATTCGAAAAAGAATTCAATATTTCTATTCCAGACGACCAAGCAGAACAAATAGGTACCGTAGGCGCAGCTGTGGCGTACCTTGAGGCTAACGTAAAATAAACAGTACTCAAATTCATTTTTATGAATTTAAAAAGAGTTGTAGTAACGGGCATGGGTGCACTCACACCGATCGGAAATACCAAAGACGAGTTCTGGAAAGGATTAGCCTCTGGTGTGAGTGGCGCTGGGCCTATTACTCATTTTGATGCCTCCCTCTTCAAAACCCAGTTTGCCTGCGAAGTAAAAAAAATTGACATCGAACAATTTATCGAGCGAAAAGAAGCTCGCAAAATGGATCTCTTTACCCAATATGCTATGGTAGCCGTTGAGGAAGCCATGGGTGATTCAGGTCTCAACCTAGAAATACTTGATCTTTCCCGTGCTGGAGTGATTTGGGGCTCAGGTATCGGAGGAATTAAAACCTTCCAAGATGAAGTGATGGCTTTTTCCCATGGGGATGGCACTCCTCGATTCAACCCCTTCTTTATCCCAAAAATGATTGCCGACATTTCCGCGGGTTTTATCTCCATTAAATATGGTTTTAGAGGCCCTAATTTTGTCACAGTTTCTGCATGTGCTTCTGCTACCAATGCCTTAATCGATGCCTTTAACTACATCCGGTTGGGCAAAGCAGATGTATTTATTAGTGGTGGATCAGAAGCTGCCATAACCGAATCTGGTATCGGTGGATTCAATGCCATGAAAGCCCTTTCCCAACGAAATGACTCTCCGCATACTGCCTCTAGGCCTTTTGACAACGACCGTGATGGTTTTGTCTTGGGTGAAGGCGCCGGCGCTTTGATACTGGAGGAGCTGGAGCATGCCAAAGCAAGGGGAGCAAAAATATATGCCGAATTAGTCGGTGGCGGGATGACCGCAGATGCCAATCACATCACTGCTCCACATCCTGAAGGACTAGGTGCAAGTACTGTGATGCGAATTACACTCGAAGATGCAGGACTTCAGCCTGAACAAATTGATTACATCAATGTACATGGGACCTCAACCCCACTTGGTGATGTAAGCGAAACTAAAGCCATCCAGCAAATATTTGGGGAGCACGCGTATCAATTGAATATCAGCAGTACGAAGTCCATGACAGGGCACCTTCTAGGGGCTGCAGGGGCTATCGAAGCAATTGCCTGCATCATGGCCATGCAGCACAGCCTTGTTCCACCTACGATTAACCATTTTACGGACGACGAGGCATTTGACCCTAGGCTCAACCTGACTTTCAACAAGCCACAGAAAAGAGAAATTAACTATGCGCTAAGTAATACCTTCGGATTTGGTGGACACAATTGCTCTGTCATTTTTAAAAAATACACCTGATACGCGTGAAGCTCTTTCAGCGAATAGGAATCCACTCCCTCTTTTTTAGTGCGAAAGACAAAAAGCTTGCTGCCTCGATTCAATTAATTCTAGGAAACAAGCCTTTTAATTTGTCACTCTACCGACTCGCACTTACTCCTGCCGGCTTAGGAGAAGAAACTGACACAGGGTTTCAGAGATCCAACGAGCGCTTAGAATTTCTGGGTGACGCTATACTTGGTGCCGTTATTGCCGAATATTTATTTAAAAAATATCCTTACCGAGACGAGGGATTTCTCACTGAAACAAGATCTAAGCTAGTCAATCGAGAGACTCTGAACGAAGTAGGAATAAAAATCGGCTTAAAAAAAACCTTGCACTATATTATTGATAATCGACAGTTTGTAGGCAATAAATCCTTGTATGGAGATATCCTAGAAGCTTTTTTAGGGGCTGTATATTTGGATAGAGGTTATGCATTTACTAAAAAGTTGGTTCTACAACGAATCCTGATACACCTGGATTTAGAAGGAATGGTCACTACCATATCCAACCATAAAAGTAAACTAATTGAATGGTCGCAACGGGAAGGAAACCAAGTAGAATTTCAAGTTCTTCACGTAAACAGCAACCAAAGGTACAAAGAGTTTGTTGTAGCTGTGGTGGTCAACGGAAAAGAAGTGGCTCAAGGCAAAGGAGAAACCAAGAAAAAGGCGGAGCAAGAAGCCTCAAAAAATGCCTGTCAGATACTTCAGATTCCTCGTTGACCCTTTAAATTCAATGATTGAAGCATGGATGTACTAAAGATTGCCGGCGCGACACTTAATCAAACTCCCCTGGATTGGAAGGGGAATTTTGACCGCATCGTCCTAGCAATCCAAAAAGCGCGTATGCAACAAGTTGAGCTCCTCTGCTTTCCTGAGCTGAGCCTCACTGGATATGGTGCGGAAGACCTTTTTCTTAGTCCTTGGTTTGCTGAAAAAGCAAAAAGCCAACTAGAGCTGCTCCTACCCTACTGTCGTGACATTACCCTCGCTGTTGGTTTACCCATCCGTTTGGAAAATAAGGTCTTCAACACCATGGCTGTCATTGAAAATGGAGCCATAAAGGGTATTGTTGCCAAGCAATTTATGGCCATCGATGGCGTCCACTATGAATTCAGATGGTTTACTCCTTGGACCGCATCACTACAAATCCCAATTGAAGTCAACGGCAAGCAAGTTCCATTTGGAGACCTAACCTTTGACTTAAAAGGTCTACACTACGGATTTGAGATTTGTGAAGATGCTTGGAGAGGGGTAGCCCGTCCGGGATTCCGATTGGGTGAAAGGAAAGTAGATTTAATTTTCAATCCTAGTGCTTCTCATTTTGCAATGAATAAGACCATAGAGCGGAAAGAGCTGGTTTCCAAAAGTTCCGCTATGTTCAACTGCTACTATTTTTATGTCAATTTACTGGGCAACGAGGCGGGAAGATTGATTTTTGATGGGGAGATTTTACTCGCGAAGGATGGAAAAATGCTTGGCCGAAACCAATTACTCTCTTTTGAATCTGTTCAAGTATGCACTTTTTCTCTGGAGAATAAGGTTCAACCCATCGCTCCAATACAGTCGAAAGAATGGGAATTTGTACAGGCAGCTAGCTTGGCACTTTTTGACTACCTCCGCAAGAGTAAAGCAAACGGATTTGTCCTGTCCCTTTCTGGAGGAGCAGACTCCTCTACCATCGCAGTTCTCGTTGCTGAAATGGTGCGAAGGGGTATCCATGAACTCGGGGTGGACGGATTTATTGCCAAACTTGGCCTTCCGCTCACAGCAAGCAAAGATAATCCCGAAAAAGACTTGGTAAATCAACTCTTAACCACTGCCTATCAAGGAACAAAAAACTCAAGCACTTCCACCTTTAACTCTGCTAAAGTATTAGCGGAAAGCCTAGGAGCAGCGTTTTTGAGTTGGTCCATAGATGAGGAAGTGCAGTCCTACATCCAAACAATAGAGGGGGTACTAGGAAGGGCACTTACTTGGGAACAAGACGATATAAGCCTACAAAATATTCAATCACGTACGCGCTCACCCATTATCTGGCTGTTAGCTAACATAAAAAACGCCTTGCTTCTATCCACTTCCAACCGAAGTGAGGGGGATGTAGGCTATACCACCATGGATGGAGATACTAGCGGAAGTATTTCACCAATTGCAGGAGTGGATAAGGATTTTGTGATCCATTGGTTGCAGTGGGCAGAAAAAAATCTAGACCGTCCAGGCCTTCGTGAAGTGAATGCGCTCACACCAACCGCTGAACTTCGTCCACGAGAACGAAGCCAAACGGATGAAAAAGACCTAATGCCCTACTCCTTGTTAGTCGAAATAGAACGATTGGCAATCCGAGATCGTAATTCCCCCCTCGAGGTTTTTCATCAACTTCGGAAAAAAAATGAGTTTGAAGAGGCGGAATTGAAGGAATTTATTAAAAAATTCTTCCGACTTTGGTCAAGAAATCAATGGAAAAGGGAGCGCCTAGCCCCCTCCTTTCATTTGGATGATTTCAATGTGGATCCAAAAACATGGTGTCGATTCCCCATACTCTCTGGAGGATTTGAAGAAGAATTAAATCAATTAGATTAGAACTAAGCATGCTTTCATTTCTTTTTAGCTTTATTGTTTGGGATCCTAGTCCCATGATCTTAGAATCGTTCGATCGCTTTAGGTGGTATGGTTTTCTTTTTGCATTGGGATTTATCATTTCCCAGCAAATCATGGTTTACTTTTTTAAGAAAGAAGGAAAAGACCCTGCATTAGTAGATAAACTCACTATTTACATGGTCTTAGCTACCATCATTGGCGCAAGATTAGGTCATGTACTGTTTTATGAGCCTGAAAAATACCTTGGCAACCCGATTGATATTTTTAAAATTTGGGAAGGAGGACTAGCCTCCCACGGTGCAGCGATTTCTCTTCCTATTGCACTATGGCTCTACTCGAAGCGCAATCAAGGGCAGCGCTACCTTTGGGTAGTGGACCGGATTGTAATCGTCACAGCGATGACTGGAGCGTTGATCCGCATGGGTAATTTGATGAATTCTGAAATTGGGGGTAAAGACACCAACTCTGATACAGGTATTGTCTATGCTAGAGATACAGAAGAAATTTTAAGTAGACTTCGTGTACCTATCGAATCCATAGAAGCCTATAAACCCACAGATCGAGACGCAGAGCTGAAGGGCACAGGGATAGTTCCAGTAAATTTCGATGTGGTGATTACAAAAGGAAATTACACTAAAAAGAGCTTGGAATCCATACTTTCTCAAGACATCAAGTATGCGCTCACGGAGTTTAACTCTTCCAAGGAGTTTTTAGCAGAGCCATTGAATACTCCCTTACAACTAGATATTAAAGAACAGGCATCCAACTACCACGTGACTGTTAAAACTTTTGGACGGGTAAAATACCCAACCCAGATCTACGAAGCAGTGACCTATTTCTTAATATTTCTTTTACTTCTCAGCTTATGGCAATGCTACAAATCTAAACTCCCTGAAGGACTACTCTTCGGCTTATTTTTTATTCTAGTCTTCGGAATGCGATTTGTATGGGAATTTTTTAAGGAGAATCAAGTGGATTTTGAAGAATCTATGCAGTGGAATATGGGGCAACTTTTGAGCATCCCTCTTGTTATTTTGGGATTGGTCATGGTGATTAGAGCATTAAAAAAGGGAAGTCCACAAATCGACTAAGGTACGGGGTCGTGACCATGTCCTCCCCAAGGGTGACATTTACCGATCCGTTTGAGCCCCAATAGGCCTCCTTTGAATAGGCCATGCTTGAGGATTGCTTCCTTCATGTACTGACTGCAGGTAGGACTATATCGACAGCTTGCAGGAAAAATTGGGGAAATTACATGTTGGTAGACCAGTACAGGAAATATGGCTATCTTTCGGAGGTAGGTATTGAACATAGTGCTTACCATTTTGGTCAAACATGCAGCGATTGGAGCAAATTTACCGGTATATATTTTTATTTAACAAGTTTTTATTTAGCGTTCGCAGCTTCTTTTTATGGGCTGGGTTGCAATTTTTTTTGTTGCCCCTACACGCTCAAGATAGCCTTCAGATTCAAGATACACCCCAACAAATAAAAGTAAATTCCATCTACATCATTGGAAACGAAAAAACAGAAAGGGAGATTATTTTACGAGAACTGAACTTTGTTACCAATTACTATTACGATTGGGTAACCTTCCTAGGTATTCTAAAATCAGATCAACAGAAAATTTTTAACCTGCGCTTGTTTAATGAAGTAGAAATTACTCCACTACGCACAGGTCCTGAAGAGGTAGAAGTATTGATTGCCGTCAAGGAGCGTTGGTATATTCTTCCTTCTGTCATTTTTGAATTGGCTGACCGAAACTTCGCAGAATGGTGGACGAACCAAGAACGAGATTGGTCTCGGGTAAACTATGGAATTAAAATAAACCATACAAATGTGGGAGGTAGAAATGAAAAATTTCGTTTTTCGGGTCAGCTCGGCTTCACGAAGGGTCTTGAATTAATTTATTCCAAACCCTATATCGATCGGAAACAAAAACATGGACTTTCCTTTCAGCTAAACTATAGAGATCAGAAAACCATTCCCATTGCCTCCAAAAATAATAGGCAGCTATTTTATACCTCGGAGTTTGAAGAAGTCCTACGAAAGAATTTCGTAACTGCACTTCGCTATACTTTCCGACGCACCTTTTATAACTTTCATCTGCTGACATTGGGCCACATTACCACCTGGGTTTCCCCAAAAGTATTGGAACAAAATCCCAACTACTTTCTCCAGCCAGGTAATAGGCTATCTTTTTCCTTTTTTCAATATTCCTTTCTCCATGACAAACGAGATAACATTGCCTATGCCACCAAAGGGGAATTGCTACAGTTGACCGCTACAAAATATGGGCTCATTTCACGAAAGAAATTGGATGAGCTAGAAATAAACATCACGGCTAACAAATACATAGCGCTTGGTAAGCGAGCTCATTTTGCTTCAGGATTGACTGCAGGCTGGTTTTTGAGTCCCAGTCAACCCTACACCCTGGTAAGAGGAATTGGCTATTCCCCCAATTTTATCCGGGGCTATGAACTCAATGTCATTGAAGGACAGCAACTGGTAGTTCAAAAAAATAGCCTCCGGTTTCAAGTTATCAATACCAGTTTTGATCTTTCGAAAGCAATAAACAACGATCAATTCAACACCCTTCCGCTAAGTATTTACCTGAGCGGCAACTTTGACCATGGTGTAGTTAGAGATCGGAATCGAATCCCTGAAAACCTCGCATTGACGAATCAGTACCTTTTCGGTTTTGGAGCGGGAATCGATATTGTAACAGGCTATGATGCAGTCTTTCGATTGGAATATTCAATCAATAAACAGGGATTTGGAAACTTTTTCTTCAATTTCAAGGCGCCTTTTTAAAACAGGGACAAGCTAAATTCAAGTATAAAAGTTCGTTTTTCTGTTGGAAGTATATTTTTAAAACTTTTCCTCCACACCTAATCCAAAAAGAGCAAAATCATATTTAATAGGGTCCTCCGAGTCAAAACTCCGAAGCATCTGAGTTAGCTCAATAGCAGTGCCCCAATCAGTTAGTTTCCGACTAATTAATCCAAGTTTTCTACCTACCCGATCCACATGCAAGTCACAGGGACAGATCAGTTGGGCGGGACTAATTCGCTTCCAAATCCCGAAATCCACCCCCTGCTCATCCTGACGAACCATCCACCGAAGGTACATGTTGACTCGCTTGCATGCCGAACGCGTAGCTGGGGAAGAAATATGTTTCTTCGTTCGTCCAGGAGCTTCCTCCAAACTGAAGAAAAATCGTTGAAACTGAATAAGCATAGATTCCATGCTATCTATAGCTCCAGTTTGACCGATAAGAAAGGCATTTTCCAAACTATCCTGATGCCGGTAAAACCAAGACAAAAAATGAACAAAATAAAGGGCATCCACTTCATTGAAGGTTCGGTGTTTGAAGCTGAGAAAGACTTTTAAATCTCCCTCAGAATGATTCACTAAGAAATCATGGGGCGTATTATCCATTCGTCCCAGTAACTCTGCACATTTGTTGAGAATGGTTTTTCGTAGGCCCCAAGCTAAGATGGCCGCAAAAAAGCCTGCAATCTCAATGTCTTGCTTTTTGTGGAAGCGATGAGGAATAGAAATTGGATCTAACTCAATAAAATTAGGTCTGTTGTATAGCGCTACTTTTTGATCTAAAAAATCCTTAATCCCTTGATTCATAGCTGTACGAGTATCTCTCCTCCTTGGGTACCATCATACCACTTGAATACCAATTCCTTGTCTTTTACTTCAGCAAGATGCCAGTCAAAGCAGCTAATTTGAGTAAGAAAGCGAATACTATCCAGCTTTGGTTCATAGAGGCAAATATCAAAATCAGGAAGTGCTGTTGCTTCTAACGCTTTCCATTTTTCCAAAATAAAACCTTTCTCAATGAGACGAACCTTTTTCCCAAATACATATTCACTTAGGACGGAGGGAATACCATCTTTTCGTCTCAGCCTTACCCCTACCGGTCCAAAAAGGATTTGTTTTTCCACTTTTGCTTCCAACAAATCATTGGAATTTGGCAGGGTTTCCCATGCTGTTTCAACCAGCATCCCGTTTTTACTTTCCGGCCTTGTGCGAATCAAAAGCTTCGAAAGCTTCGAAAATAAAAAAGTAAGCCCAATAAAAAGCAGCCCAACGCTTGCCAAAATGGGGTATGAAAGTACAAAAATACTATTCCAAATAAATCGGAGAACATGGTGAAAGAACAACTGGATTTTTGACATACAAAATCAGGGGGGAATCCTACTTGAAATGAGATAGGCAAAATGATAGCTCCCCATAAACTAGAGGTGGGAGGACTATGTGATTTTAGTACAAGATTTCTACAGGAAATCGTGCATTGACCCCTTTTAATTGTTTGAATGCCGCTTGAGAAAGTTTGATCAGCACTTTAGAGTTGTCCCCTGTCTCGGGCAAAACTCCTACCACACGAGCAAAGATAGTCAGGTCATTTTCCTCATTTTTTACTCGAATTATGCTGCCGACTGGTGCGTTTCGGTGTAGTACCAAGTACTTTGTACTTGCTTCCGTACCTGGAATAACCTCCGCCAAACCAGACTCTTTCGTATTAGTAAATCCTCCTGAAATATTTGGTGCTGTAATCTCCTGCTTTGGCTGAACAGGAGCAGGTGTCTGCTGGCTTTTTACTTCCTCAATCACAGGTACAGTTGTAGCTGCAGCAATAGCTTGACCAACTTTAATCGATTGACCTACTTTTAGATTATTGGAAGGCAGAGCATTCCACTGAATCAATTCCTCTATAGAAGTTCCATATTGATTGGAAAGTGAAAATAAAGATTCACCAGACTTTACAGTATGAGAAATCCAATTCCCTACCGTAGTAGTATTCGTAGTGATCGAAGTTGATTCCTTTGTGTCGACAAAGACTACCTGTTTGTTTTCTTTAGGCTCTTCGGCTTTCTTCTCTACTACTTTGGGCTCCGCTTTTTTAATTTCTTCCTTCACCTCTACTTTGGTAACAAGAGCTTCTGCTTTTGGATCAGAACTACTTTGCTTGACAGCCACAGCCTGTTTACTAATTATTTTTAAGGATTGACCAACCAAAACCTTATCGCTAGACAAAGAATTCCAAGCTTTTAGCTCTGCTACTGTGACCTTATATTTTTTTGCAATTGAAGATAAATTCTCACCACTTTTTACCTTATGCGTAGATTCAACTTTTTGGATTGTGACTTCAGCCGCTGGATTCGAAGCGGTAGTAGAAGTGGGTTCCGCAGGTAAGCTTACCGTTGTTTTTTCATCTTTAACTACAGTACTTGAAGTTGAATCTGGACTAGCGATTGGGGTAGTCGTAGTCGCATCAGTTTCGGCGTTTGTCGAAGCAGCAGGTGTAGCGGGAATTGGGGTAATTTGTACCGAAAAATCCAAGTTGGCATTAGGTTGACCAAAAGGCACTAGTAATGTTTGCCCTTCTTTCATGCCTTGTTTCAATGTTTCATTGGCTTCTTGAATCTCGGACATTGGAACTTTATACCTCCGTGAAATGGAAAATAAGGTCTCCTGCCTTACTACCTGATGAACGATGAAAGTCCTATCTCCTACTTTCTGTATTCCTATAGAATCCAACCGATTAGCATGTGCTTCGAAAGCTGAAGATTGGAAGCTGACAAAGATAAAAAAACCACAGATAAGAAGCTTGAATCTACCGAACATAGGAAGAGCGAAAATAAAGTATATGAAATAATAAGAATAAGTAAGTAAACAAAAATAACCTTCATCCCTCATTATTCAAGTTTAAAACAGTAATTTTCCTTAATTTAGAATGTTACTTTTTAGCGAAAAATTAGTTTCACATTAGAAACACTAATCCAAGCTAAGCTGTAGCTTCTAACAGGCCAAAAGACCCTTATATGAATCGATTTATATTCCTAATCCTTACCATACTGACGATTTCAACAGGCTTATTGCCTGCTCAGCAAAATCGTAAAAAGGTATTCACCTTTGCGATTGATCAAGATATTGATCCGGCAATGAATCGCCGGGTAAAGATGGCAATGGAACAGGCAGAAGCACTTCAGGTGGATGTGATTCTCATCGAAATGGATACCTACGGTGGAGCAGTTACGGATGCAGATGAGATCCGAACCCGAATTTTGGAATCCAAAATCCCAGTGTATGTATTTATCAACAAAGATGCAGCTTCTGCAGGTGCCTTAATTTCCATTGCCTGCGATAGCATTTATATGGCTCCAGGTGCCAGTATTGGTGCTGCTACCGTAGTCAATGGAACAGATGGAACTTCTGCCCCTGATAAATACCAATCCTATATGCGTTCGATGATGCGCAGCACAGCCGAGGCTACAGGGCGCAACCCACAAATTGCAGAAGCAATGGTCGATGAAAAGTTGGTAGTAGCTGGAATATCCGATGACACCTCTGTAATTACCTTTTCAGTAGCTGAGGCCGTTAAAAATGGCTTTTGTGAAGGGGAATTCACCTCCATAAAAGCAATTTTAGCATCCCAAAATTTGCAGGCAGCCGAAGTAATTTCCTACGAAGAAAAAATGGTGGATTCCATTATTTCTTTTTTCTTGAGTCCCGCAGTTAGCGGCATATTGATCTTATTAATCATTGGAGGAATCTATTTTGAGTTGCAAACTCCAGGAGTAGGTTTCCCGCTAGCAGTTGCCCTAATTGCCGCCCTCTTGTATTTTATTCCTTATTACCTGAATGGGTTAGCAGAAAATTGGGAAATTTTAGCTTTTGTCATTGGAATCATCCTGCTTGCTGTAGAATTTTTTATCATTCCCGGTTTTGGGGTATTTGGGGTGGCTGGAATTGTGCTGACCTTGGGTGGGCTGGTACTGGGCATGCTCCCCAATCAATCATTTGATTTTGAATTGGTACCTTCCTCGCAACTTTTTAGGGCCTTACTCACTGTCATCCTTTCTTCAATTGCCGGGGTGGGGCTGGTATTTTGGCTGACTCCTAAAGTAAACGATTGGGGTGCATTTAGGCACTTGACCTTAGCCTCTACACAAGAACGCTCCCAAGGGTATACTGCTAGTACCTACGCTGAAAGTTTGCTTGGAAAAATTGGTACAGTTCACTCGAGGCTTCGCCCGAGTGGTAAAGTGGAGGTTGACGGAGAAATCTACGATGCTTATTCCCGAGGTGAATTTTTAGAGCAAGGGGAAAGTATTGAGGTCATCTCTACTGAAGGAACCTCCATTCGAGTGAAAAAACGGAAAGCCTAAAAGTCAAAATTGGCTAATTTTAATGCATGAAATCTTTAGATTTCCTTTATTCCCGCATCATTGAAGCTTCGCTTAAAGAATTAGCGGGAAACTTTTACCAAGAAATAAGCAAGATTACTGAGCTAAGAAGCTTGTGCTTTAAAGATTTAGAAGCTGATGCACATCGTATCTATTTATTTCATGTTCAGACACTAGGCGGTCCCCAAACCTATTCTGATGAAAGAGGACACTGCAGGTTACGGATACGTCACATGCAATGGAAATTTGATTCCAAAATGAGAGTGTTTTGGATGAATGCCATGCTACATGCACCAGACAAAGTCCACTTGGAACGAGAAGTTCATGAGGAACTTTTACATTATTTCATACAAGTTGCAAATGCAATGACCTACCATGACTAAGTGGAGCAACCGAATCTATACCTACTATGTAGCCGTCGTTTTTGTGCTGACTTTTGCGATCTTATTCCTGGTATTTGTTTGTTGCATTTGGATCCCTTCTTGGAATAAGCATGGAAGGAAAATCAATCAATTTTGGGCCAAAGGCTTATTTTCACTCATTTTTCTTCCGGTGAAAGTAGAAACTGAAGGCGAGTTCGAAAAAGAAAAACCCTGTATTTTCTTGGCCAATCATTTTAGTTACTTGGATGTACCGATGATGGGCTTTATTCCTGGTGATACCGTTTTTATAGGGAAAGCCTCTATCCGAAAGGTTCCTTTTTTTGGGTACTATTTCAAAAATTTACACATCGCAGTCGATCGTGATCGTGTCAAAAGTAGAGCCGAAACTATGCGGAGAGTGGGTATTGCTCTAGATCGGGGAAGCAGCATAGTCTTGTTTCCTGAAGGGGGAATCTACACCCAAGACCCTCCCTTTATGGTCCCTTTTAAAAATGGAGCATTCCGGCTGGCCATAGAGAAACAAATCCCTGTCATTCCTGTCACCTTATCCTACAATCATGTAATTTTGGCTAACCAAAAAGAATTGATTTTAAAGCGAATGCCTGCCAAAATAGTCCTGCATCAAGCGCTCCATCCGGCAGATTACTCAACGGATGAAGCACTCAAGCTACGCTGTTTTGAAGTAATTCAGGGGCAATTGCTGAAAGATAATCCGTAAAACTGAAGGCTTAAACCGTAAATAATTCCAAGCCAAACTTCCATCTATCCGTATGAAAATTGATCAGGCAACCCTTCAAAAAATTGCTCATTTAGCTCGACTAAATTTTGATGCTCAGGCAGCAGAAAAGATGAGCACCGACCTTTCACAGGTACTGGATTGGGTAGAACAGCTTCAAGAGATAGATACTCATGATGTAGCACCCCTTACAAACATATCTTCCGAAATCAATGTCCTTCGTACAGATCAAGTTGGGGAACAACTCACGCAGGAACAAGCTTTAAAAAATGCACCTAAAAAGGAGAATGGCTTTTTTAGCGTTCCAAAAGTAATGGAATAACATGCCAATTCATTCGAGAACATTTTCTATAGGCAAACTAGTTGCTTTCCTTTTCTTGGGAATCGGGGCAATTTTAGCATCCTATGCTTTGTTTAGCCCCTCTTTCACCAATTCCAACCTCCAAACAGGTGCTTTTGTGGATAGGCTGCCCGTGCCCTTTTCCACAGTAAATTTAGGTAAAGTCGATATCCCCATTCAAGTGGATCACTTTCTTGTTTTCCAAAACTACCAAGTAACCCCCTACCCCTTTACACTCACTGAAAATTACCTCTTCGGTATCTTTATTCTACTCCTCTCAGTTACGGTGCTTGCAAATCTGAGCCAATTTAAAAAAATCCCATTTTTAGGGGTTGGTATAGGGTGGATCCTGCTCCTTACTTTAACGAACCTGAATGGACTGAACATTGGAGGTCCTAGTTCTAACCTTCCTTTAATGCTACTTTTAGCCGCCTCCCTTATTCCTACTGTTTATTTCCATATTTGGGGAAGCAAGTCTTCCTTTTGGGCCCGTTGGCTTGTACTTGCAGCTACCATAGGAGGAACGGTAACTACCTTCATCTTGATCAGCCCGATCATTCAATCTAGCCTCTATCTGGCGGAACAAAGTGTAATTATCGGATTGGGAATTGGCATTACTTGGATTTTTTGGCAAGGCCATGGATTCCTTTCGGGGCTCTTAATTCTTATTTCGAAAGCCAATGCTGGCCTAAATGCCAAAACAAGCATTCAGTTTTCAGTGGTAGCCTTGCTCTATCTAGGGTTACTTGTATTTTTACTTCTCCAACTTAAAGGCGAAGTTCCCTTACCTTTTGCTAATTTCTCTCCCTTGTACCTCATCATTCCTTTAGGTATATTGGGATGGGTTTCGACGCAAGAAAAGTTAGCTCAAAGTAAAAATTTAGCCAGCTCGGCTCATATACTCCAAGCCTTATATCTATTGGGTTTTGCGAGCACCTTATGGACTATTTGGAAGTTGATATTCTCCCACAACCAAGCGGGTGAGGAGCTAATTAAACATCTGGTTCTCTACTCTCAATTTGGCTTTTCCCTCTTCTTTTTCATTTACCTAGGAATCAACTTTTTTCCCCTAATGCACCAAGGAAAACCTGTTCATCCGGTACTATACAAGCCATTTATTCTTCCCTATTACCACCTTAGAATCGGCGGAACGATCGCGATTTTGGTAATCACCACCTTTTTGGAAGCCATAATCGCACCTCAAATAAGCTCTTTAACTAGTCATATAGTAGGAGATTACTACTACCAAACGAATCAAAAGCTTGAAGCAAGTATTCTATATGAAAATAGCTGGGACCGCTATCGATATAATCCTAAAGCGAAAAATTTAACTGCTCAACTCTTGTTTGAACTTAATCAACCTAGTTTGGCCAAAGAGCATTTGGAAGAAAGCTTTGATCTAGCTCCGCAGGTGGACAACATTCTACTACTTTCGGAGCGGCTTCAAAGAGAGAATAAGCCCTTTGAGGCAGTTTTTTACCTTGAAAATGGGTTAAAATTCTTTCCAAATAATCCGTACCTAAGTCAAAACCTAGCCTTGCTCTATACCCTAGTTAAAAAAAACGAGGAAGCACAAGCTATCTTTGCTGACCTCTCCAAAAACAATCAAGTAGCGGCTGCAAATTGGCTTGCCATTTCCGTCAAACTAGGGAAAAAAGTGGAAATCCCCAAAGCCGAAGAAGACCTCATTTTACTGATCAATCGGGTTGCTGCAGAACGAAAAAATGGAATGCTAGTTGATGGACAAACCTTAAAAAAACTTGAAGAAAAAGCTAGAAAAAGAAAGTTCTCCACTTCTACTTCAAGCAGGGTATCGTAATTTATTAGCAATACAAAACCTTGAAGATCCCATTACTGAAATCCAGTTTTTAGATTCCTTGGCTAAGAGGGAAGACTTTTTGGAATATTCCATGCAGTTTCAAGAAACCGCCATTTTGAGAAGTTTGGGAGCTGGTAGAGTCAATGAAGCCGTCAAAAATTTGAATGGCCTAGCCTTTAGAAATCCTGGAGATGCTGCCTATTACCTCAATTTGTCTGGACTTATTCTCGCCCAGCAGCTCGATTTTGAAAAAGCTGCTAAGGACTTTATTTATGCGTCTGAAAAAGGATTTCAGGCCCAACTCCCCATCCATGAAGCAATTCGGAAGTGGCAAACAGAACGGGAAGTTGGAAATCAAGAGAATAGCTTTGAAAATAAGGGGGTACAAAATCAACTAGCGTTTATGGGGAATTTTAACGAATCCATCCCACAAAAGCTCTTTACTGACTGGAAGAACATTGTATCCCCGAACTTCAAGTTAGAAATGGCGTTGATGCTGCTAAGTCACAAGGCCCATGGCCTATCGATACCACAACTTCAGGAAATTGGTCAATTTTTGAAAGGGAAGGTTGATCGCTTTGCAGATTTAGAGGCATTTCTGAAGGTACCAGATTGGACTAATGCAAACTCTTTACGCTCCTTCACTAAATTTATAGGTTCCTCAGAGGAACTCACTGCCAATCCATATTTCAGCCCCTTAATTTGGAGTGCATCTTTGCAAACTAAGGATTTATTGGAAGCCTATGAACTGCTTCAATCTGCATGTGAATTCAATAGAGATCCGTTACTCTGGGCAAAAAAGGTGAAAGCGGCTCAAGCACTTGGATTAGATAAATATGCAGCAGAAACACGGGAGCAAATGAGGTTGTGGATGGATGAAGAAGAAATTGAAGGGGTATTGAAAGAGGTGTATTGAGAGTTTTCATGTATTTTTGAAATATAATAGTGCCTTACCAAATTGCTAAACCACTAGTAAACCACAACATTATGAGTAAAGTCATTGAAACGCAAGAAATCAATAAAACCTATAAAATGGGTTCTGAAATTATTCAGGCATTGAAATCGGTTAGCATCAGCGTTGATAAAGGAGAGTATGTCGCTTTCATGGGACCTTCTGGATCAGGAAAATCCACCTTAATGAATATCATTGGGTGCTTGGACTCACCTACCTCTGGCAGCTATGTTCTCGCAGGAAAAGATGTCAGTGATATGAGTGAAAACGAGCTTGCAGATATTCGAAACAAAGAAATTGGGTTTGTCTTCCAGACTTTCAACCTGCTACCAAGAGCTTCTTGCCTAGACAATGTAGCACTGCCCCTAGTTTATGCAGGCTATTCCAAATCAGATCGGGAGGAGATTGCATTCAAGACGCTAGACAGTGTTGGTCTAGGAGACCGAACTAAACACCGCCCCAATGAACTTTCCGGTGGTCAAAGACAGCGTGTGGCCATTGCCAGAGCACTAGTCAACAGCCCAAGTATCATTTTGGCAGATGAGCCAACAGGTAATCTTGATTCCAAAACCTCCTATGGAATTATGGAACTCTTTCATGAACTCCATGCAAAGGGAAACACAATTATCATGGTTACCCACGAAGTTGATATTGCCCATTATGCACACCGCGTCGTACGCCTTCGTGATGGCTTAGTCGAATCGGATAAAGTCAATCCAAATCCTACCCGTGGCTTAGTGACTACTACCCAAGTTGGTTTAGTCTAAAAGAGGCTGTTATACGTTTAAGGAATATAAAATTCAAGCTTGATATGAAAATCTACACCAAAACGGGGGATCAAGGAATCACCTCTTTGTTGGGGGGAGTGCGGGTACCCAAATCAGATCTACGCATAGATGCCTATGGCACCTTGGATGAATTAAACGCCTATATAGGCTTACTTCGAGATCAGGAGGTAAATAAAAAAAGAGCAGACCTGCTCAAAACTATTCAAGATCGCCTGTTCACTATTGGAGCAGATTTAGCAACGGTTCCCGGAAAAGACAAAGTAAAGAAACCGGATCTTCTTCCCCAAGATGTAGAAGTTTTAGAAAAAGAAATAGATGCTATGGATGCTGAACTCCCAAAACTTAGCGCTTTTATTCTACCAGGTGGGCATACTGCAGTATCTTTTTGCCATTTGGCCAGAACAGTTTGCAGGCGCTCCGAACGGATAGTAGTTGAGCTTGCTTCAGCGGAGCAGGTGTCTAAATTAGTCATCCAATACCTTAACCGACTTTCTGATTTTCTTTTTATATTAGGTCGAAAAATGGCTCAAGAGATGGAAGTAGAAGAAGTCACTTGGAAACCGCGTTGGTAAAATACACCTTAAAGAGGGTTAAAAAAAAAACCTGCTACCAAAAATTAAATCCATTCCATCATGATGAATCCAATTTCCATTTCAATTACCAAGTCCTCTAACTCCAAAATTCCAGAAACTAATTTCTCTTCTTTGGTTTTTGGAAAAACTTTCTCGGACCACATTTTTGTATCAGATTACCAGAACGGAGCTTGGGGTGATTTTAGGATTGTACCGTATGGACCTATAGATATCTATCCCTCTAATGCTTCGCTCCACTACGGACAGACAATATTTGAGGGACTGAAGGCCTACAAAAATGAATATGGAAAAGTGCTTATTTTTAGACCTGAAGCAAATGCAAGAAGGTTAAACGAATCCGCTATCAGGATGTGTATGCCTCCGTTACCAGAAGATATCTTCATGGAAGCTTTAAGGCAATTGCTCACCTTAGATCAGGATTGGGTGCCTAAAGAAAAAGGCTCTAGCCTTTACATTCGCCCATTTATGTTTGCCATGGACAATTACCTTGGGGTAAAGCCTTCCGACAGCTATAGATTTATGATTTTTACGAGCCCAGTAGGTGCCTACTACACCAAACCCGTCTCTGTTAAAGTAGAAACTAGCTATACCCGTGCAACAGAAGGAGGAACTGGCGAAGCAAAAGCTGGAGGAAACTATGCTGCTTCCCTCTACCCAGCACTTCAAGCCCAGAATGAGGGATATGACCAACTTTTGTGGACTGATGGAAAAACCCATAGCCACATTGAAGAAAGTGGGACTATGAATGTCGTATTTAAAATCAAGGGGACCCTTATCACAGCTCCGACTACCAAGGGTACCATCCTAAAGGGAATCACTCGAGATTCGGTACTCCAACTCGCAAAAGATTGGAGACAAGCTGTTGAGGAGCGGTTTCTTACAGTGACTGAACTTCAAGAGTCCTTAGAAAATGGAAGTTTAGAGGAAGCTTTTGGCCTAGGTACTGCAGCAACGATTGCCTTCATTGATAAAATCCATGTCAACGGGAAAGATTATTTTCTTACGGAACCCTCACAGGAAGCTTTCTCAAAGCGTGCACTTAAAACCTTGGATGGCATCAAATATGGAGATCTCCAGGACCCACACCAGTGGATGCTCAGTATCTCAAAAATAAATGGAAAAGGTGCAGTCTAAATTAATTTTATTCCGAACGGTAGTACTTAAGATTCTATTGATTGGCCTAGTTGCCATACCAATACAGGCCCAAGAGCAAAACAAGAAATTTTTACTCCTCAAACGAGGGGCTAACCAAAAAACTCAAATCCGCTTTTATCCAGGTGAAAACATTACTTATAAAAGCAAAAAGATAGGCTATTTTGTTACCGACAAAATCGTCGACTTAGATATGGAATACTTGTACCTCAGTGATGATATCTTAAAACCATCTGATATTATTTCGATAGACGTTCGAGGCATAGATAGTAGGAATAGACTCGTAAATGTCTTAAAATTTGCTTCTTTGGGAGCAGGTAGCATGCTCTTAGCTGCAGAAGGTGTCAATAGTATCTACCAAAGAGGGCAACTTAAAATCAGCAACGGAGTAGCCAAAACCTCGTCCATCCTCTTGGGTATGGGTTTAGGATTGCTTCCCGTGCGTTACAAAACATTTACGCTCTCCGATAAAAATAAGGTTCAACTGGTCCTCCTTGAAATTGAATAGCAGCAATGGCTGGTAAAAACCAGTTTTTTTTCTGATTTTTACGACACATTTCTAACTTAGACAGATGACTTCAGACCAACTGAAAGACTTGAAAGCCCGCACATCGGCTTTGAGGAGGTATCTTTGACTACGATCGTAAGAAAGTAGAAATTCAAGATCTAGATGCCGTATCGGCTCAAGCCGATTTCTGGAATATCCCAGAAGAAGCAGAAAAAATCATGAAACAAATCCAAGCCAGAAAGAGCTGGACTACTGCTTTCGAAAGTGTAGACCAGCGAATTCAGGATTTGGAAGTTCTGTATGAATTTTTTACCACAGGGGAAGTAACCGAGGAGGAAATTAAGAAAGACTTTATTTTGAGTAAAGACGCAGTGGAAGAGCTCGAACTCAAGAAAATGCTTGCTTCTGAAGAAGATCAACTCAACGCAGTTCTTGAGATTACTCCGGGTGCTGGTGGTACAGAAAGTAACGATTGGGCTTCAATCCTGATGCGTATGTACATCATGTGGGGAGAAAAAAATGGCTACAAAGTGCGCGAAGTGGATATGCAGCCTGGCGAAGTTGCTGGGATCAAATCCGCCACACTCCTCTTTGAACGAAAAACAGGTTGCCCTCATGCGGAATCGGAAACGGGAGTACATCGACTTGTACGAATTTCTCCTTTTGATTCAGGAGGGCGAAGACATACCTCCTTTGCTTCGGTTTATACCTACCCAGAAGTAGATGATTCTATCGAAATCGAAATCAATCCCGGAGATGTTGAATTACATACTTCAAGATCTGGTGGCGCGGGTGGTCAGAATGTGAACAAGGTGGAAACCAAGGTGCAACTGACACACAAACCTAGCGGTATTGTAGTCGTTTGTCAGGTGGAGCGCTCTCAGCTTGCCAACCGGGAAATGGCTATGCAGATGTTGAAATCGAGGCTATACCAACTGGAGTTGGAAAAAAGAAACGCGGAAAGTGCTAAAATTGAATCCTCCAAACTGCGAGTTGACTTTGGTTCTCAAATTCGAAACTATGTCCTGCACCCTTATAAGTTGGTGAAGGACAACCGCACCAGTCATGAAACCTCAGATGCTCAAGGAGTACTTGATGGTGGCCTGAATGAATTTATGAAAGCATTCCTTCTTGCACAAAGTGAGGAAAGTGCAAACAAAAACTAAATTACTAGGCCGAGGAAATCATCTTCGGCTTTTTCATTACTCCTACTTACCATGAGGCTACTCCCCTCCTTCTTTACGCTCGATTTTTTCCTACTCTGTTTGAGCAGCTTTTTATTTTTTTCGAGCTTCAACATGATCATTCCCGAACTACCAGCTTACCTAAGTTCCATGGGAGGAGAATCCTATAAGGGATGGATAATAGCCTTATTTACCCTATCCGCAGGGCTCTCTAGACCCTTTAGTGGAAAGCTTGCTGATAAAATTGGTCGAATTCCTGTGATGATCTTTGGAGCAAGTGTCTGCTTTTTGGTTGGCTTAAGCTACCCTCTCCTTCACTTTGTAAGTGGTTTTTTGTTTCTCCGGTTTGCACATGGTTTTTCCACTGGCTTCACCCCAACAGGTACATCTGCTTATGTTGCAGATACAGTCCCATTTGCACAGCGTGGAGAAGCCTTGGGTATTCAATCGCTTTTTGGATCCTTGGGAATGGCGGCTGGACCCGCACTGGGCGGCTGGATAGCCAGTATCTGGCCCATCGACGTACTTTTCTATGCAGCAGCCTTCACCGCGATTTTTTCCATCCTAATTTTGATTCGTCTGAAAGAAAGCCTACAAGAAAAAGTACCTCTTAAGCTGCATCTATTTAAGTTGGAGAAAAATGAGATTCTTGAAAAACAGGTTTTGCTTCCTTCCACCATCCTCTTTTTATCCGTCTTTTCTTTTGGCGTGGTCCTCACCTTAATTCCTGACCTTTCCACCTACCTTAGTATCAAAAATAAAGGGCTCTTCTTTGCAGTTTTCACACTCTCCTCCCTTGGTATTCGATTGATTGCTGGTAGAGCATCCGATCGAATCGGTCGGGTTAAAGTGATGCGTGTTGCAAGTGCTGTCATGGTATTGGCCATGATTGCTGTAGCTTTTGCTACAAATAAAGCCACGCTACTGGGTTCTGCTGTCCTATTTGGAGCGGCAGTAGGCATGCACAGCCCTACTACTACCGCTTGGGTGGTAGATAGATCTCTTGAAAATTATAAGGGAAGGGCTTTGGCAACCATGTATATTTTCCTAGAACTAGGAATTGGATTAGGCGCACTTGTGTCCAGCTGGCTCTACAATAACAAACCTGAGAATTTTAAAATTGCCTTTCTCTTTTCTGCAGGTATCGCTTTCCTCGGTTTCCTAATTTTGATTTTTATCAAAAGTGACCGAAAAAATGCTCCTGTCTTAGTACCCTAAATAATCACTTTTTCTAGGGATGGCGAGAATAGATTTTTGTCGACCATTGTAATAAATAACCTTTTTCCCATCAAAATAAGCCCCTTCTTCTAGCATCACGCGAACATCCTTATTCCATTCTTTTACAAAAACTACCGCATTCAATTCGATGGCATAACCTGTGTGTGGATGCATCGGAAAATCTCCCGCTCCAGGAGTATCACCTTGATTGTCCCACATCCCAATGGTAGGTCCTGCAGAATGCCCGTAGTATCCCAAAGGATGGGTGTAAATGGTGCCATTAATCCCTTCTTTTTGCATGAGCTCTCGGGAGGCTTTCAAAATTTGGTTACCTGTTTTTCTTTCCTCAAAATTAGTGGTTAGAATATCTTGCAACCTATTTCCCACCTTCAAGGCATCTTGCAAGTAGTCTGGAACTTCCGTCTCTCCTGCCTTGAGCACATAAGCCAATTCTTGGGTATCGGTATTCAGACGCAAATAGGTGATTCCAAAATCAATATGTAGCAGGTCCCCAGGTAAAATCACTTCCTCACTTGGGCGAATTACAAAGGATCGTGAAGCTTCTTGGGAGTTTGGATCGGCCCGCTGTATGTCTACAGTTGGATGAAACCAAGTATCCAATTTCATCTCTTTTATTTTTTCTCGATAAAACCAAACTACATCTTCCGTAGTCGTCACGCCTGGTGTGATAACTCGATCAGAAAGCCCTTCAGCAATGATGTAATGCGCCAATTCTTGAATATGCTTGTAAGTGGCCATTTCTGCTACTGTCCTTGTTTCCAACCAGCGTACAGCAAGGGTTTGCGCTGAAACCACTTTGGCTTGCTCTTGAGCTGGAAGGATGCGAATCAATTCTTCATAATCGAAGTGAGTAAGCCCATCAGCATGGCCATAATCCTTGGAAAAGTTCAATCCAATTTTTTTAGGTTTTTTGGCTTGAATAATCTCAAGTAGCGCTTTCCACTGATCGGGCTGCTCCTCAGGATTCCAAGCCCTTTTAAAAGATTTACCCACATCGTAGCGGGCTACTGCGTAGGTCTCCACTGCAGCATTCGGACTAGGCTGATACATCACAAGAATCGTGCGTCTGCGAGCAGCATGCCAGGTTGCAGGCAATAAGGTGCGGATGACTGGGTCTTCATTGTATTCCCGTGACACCACCACCCAAAAATCTATTCCAGTCTCAGTCATTAAGCTGGGAAGCAGCTGTTGAATTCTATCTTCCAACCAGGAGTCGATTACCGCTGCCTGATTCCGTACTGAAAGTACCGCAGGCTGCTGTGCCCAGCTGTTTAACGCTAAAAAAGAAGTACAAATAAGGAGAAGGAGTCGTTTCATGATTTCGTTCAAAAGGTAAACCAAGATAGTCCTTCCCTGGGAAATCTCAGTCAAACAAATAAAATAAATATGCTAATCCCTAGCCTGATTTTGATGAAGCCCTTTTTTCTTGCTTAGCTGCTCAAATCGATAAAAAAGCAGTGCCGCAGTGCTAGTAAGTCCACTAAGTAAGCCTATCCAAATTCCATTTTCTCCAAAACCGAATTTAAAAGCCAAAAGATAGCCCAGAGGAAGACCCAGACCCCAATAAGCAAAAAAGGTTACCAGCGTAGGTACTTTTACATCCTCCATCCCGCGGAGGACACCCAAGCCAACTACCTGTACCCCATCTGAAATTTGAAAAAATCCTGCCAAAATCAACAGAGAAGCAGCCAAGGAAATCACCTGAGGATCGTCGATATAAAGGGTAGGGAGATAAAATCGGAAGGCAAAAAATAAAAGCGCACAGACAAACATAAAGACAGCTACCATTCCGAAAACTACCCGTCCAGCTTCTTTCATCCCTACAAAATCTCCTTTACCAATGTAATGACTCACGCGAATCATCCCAGCCGTAGCGACACCTGTCGCCATCATGTAACTGATGGAAGCCAAATTGAGGGCTATTTGATGTCCAGCAAGGGCGTTTACTCCTATCCAACCCATCATGATAGCAGCAGCACTAAATGCGGAAACTTCAAAAATAAATTGAAAGCCTGTGGGTATCCCAATTTTGAGAATTCGACGTACCATGGGCCAACTCAAGCGAACCAGAAAAAAACGGAGATTATAATGGGCATAGCGCTTGGTAAAGAGGACATAAGCTCCCATCAATAACATCATCAAAATGCGCGAAATCAAGGTTGCCCAAGCAGCCCCATTCATTCCCATTTTTGGAAATCCCCACATTCCCCAAATCAATAGCCAGTTAAGAAATACATTGACCAAATTTGAAAATATAGTGATAAACATCGCCTGCTTTGTCTGGGATAGCCCTTCAGCAAATTGCTTGAAGGTCTGAAAAATCATCAAGGGAATTAAGGAAGCTGTAATAATCAGCAAATAAGATAGCGCCAGGTCTTGAACGACTTTTGGCTGATCCAATACCCACAAGCGTTGTGAGAATCCTAAAATCAAAAAAAATAAAAGAATACTTACTGCACTATTGATCCAAAAGCTATGCGTAAAAAGCCTAGATATACGCTTTATTCGACCCTTTCCATCTCCCATAGACACCAGAGGGGTCAGTCCCATCGAGATGCCAATCCCAAACATCATAGTTACAAAGAAAATGCTGTTTGCCAAGGAAACAGCTGCTAAGGGTAAGGCCCCTAACCTCCCAACCATCATGCTATCGGCTATACCCACTCCTACCTGACCCAACTGACTTAGCACGACTGGATAAGCCAATAGAAAGGTGGTTTTTACCTGATTGCTGACTGCTATACGATTAATATCCCAATTGTCTCGCTACCCGCAAGATCGCAACCACCGACAAGGAATCTGTGATTTTTCCATTCATGACCCATTCTAGGGCTTCCACAAAGGGAAGCTTTTTGATGCTGATGTCCTCAGTCTCTTCAAATTGCGATTGACCCTCTGTAAGTCCCTTTGCCAAAAAAATATACCCGACCTCATCGGTTACGGAATTGGAAGTATGAATCACCTGAAGTTCCGTCCATTGCTGCGCAGTAAGTCCTGTTTCCTCCTTCAATTCCCGCTGTGCAGAAGCAAGCGTATCCAACTCTAAAGGTCCACCACCCATCGGTACTTCCCAAGAGTAGGCATCAAGCGCATAACGATACTGACCTACTAACCAGGTATTCCCGTCTTCATCTAGCGGAAGAATAGCGATTGCTTTGTTTTTAAAATGGATTTTCCCGTAAATTCCATCCTTACCAGCGGGAGTAAGGACTTCATGGTGTTCCACACGAATCCAAGGATTATCGTATAACGTAACTTTGGACTTGGTTTTCCAGGGGTTTTTCATCATGGTATTTAAAAAAAAAGGGTGGCAACGCCACCCTAACCATTATTTTTCTCTTATTAAGCGGGAATTGGAAGTACCTTGGAATCCTTAAAAGTAGAAAGAATCACCATAGATTGCAGCGAGTCTACCTCTTTGATTTCAGAAACCTTTTCAAGCATCAATTTCTGGTAAGACATGATGTCCTTGGCAATAATTTTTAAAATAAAATCACCTGTACCCGTAATATGGTGACACTCAATTACCTCCTCAATAAGATTAATTTCTTTCATGAACGCATCAATATTGGTTTTGTTGTGACCAATCAAGCCCACCAATACAAAAGTACTTACACCTAAGCCAATTTTCTCTGAATCCAACTTTGCGTGGTAACTCTTAATAATTCCAGATTGCTCCAATTTTTTAACACGCTCTAAAGTGGGAGCAGGAGAGAGCCCTATATCCTTTGAAAGCTGTGCATTGGTGATTTTAGCGTTGATCTGAAGTATTTCCAAAATACTTCGGTCAATTTTATCAAACTTAATTCGAATACTATTATACATTTTTTTGCGTTTTACAAAATTTTATATAACACAAATGTACAATAAATGATGAAAGTTTTATGTGTAAGAAGATGTTTTTTAATTTAAAATCGGAATTTTGTAAAGAATTACTGTCAATAAAACAAATAATCCCCTTATTTGGATCCCATAATTCCACGAATTCAAATTATCTATTGTAATTGGTAAAAAATAAGAACTAACATTCCTTACAATTTATTCTTCTTGATAAAATCTCTCGCTTCTTGATGTGCCGGGTGCTTACGCTTTGCGAATTTTTTCACTGCGCTGAAGTATGTCCTTGCCAACGGTTTATTTTTCTCTGCAGTAGCAATCTTTCCCAAAGAAATCAAGGAATATAAATAATACCCACTCTCCTGGGATTCCGATTCCTCTCCAAAGGTGATGGTCTTGGAATAATATTTTTTAGCCTCTACCTTGTTGCCTACCCGATAGAAGTATTCTCCAAGATAAAAAGCAGCATAGCGTCCACTAGTAGATTCATATCCAAACAGCTTTTGATCGATCCTCGCTAAGATTTCAAAGGACTCTTGCATGGCTTGGGTCCATTTGCCAGTAGTGTAAAGATATCGGGCATAAGAACGATGGAAATAGGGATTGCTGGGAAATTTTTCATGAAGGTATTCTACAATTCGCAAGGCGTCTTCTGGCCTTTTTTCCTCTGAACCGTACAGTCGAAACAGAAAGTATTGGGCCTCCACCCTCGTGTAGAAGGCATTGGAGGCAACATTTTCGAGTTGAGTCAACCCTAATTTCTTATTACCTTTTGGGAAAAGTGCCAACACTGGCTTCAGCAAGGGATAATTTTCTGGAATCCACACCGAAAAATAGTTGAATAAGGCATCTCCAAGGAGAAGTTCTGGATTAAACTCCTTCTCACCTTTGCTCATTTTCATGTAGTCCAACGCATTGTTCCCGGCAAATGTAGCCTTAGTCCAGTTTTTTCGCTCGCTATACAAGCGGCCTTGAAAACCGTAGCCTGCTGCCAAAAAAAATGCAGCTTCCTTATTTTTAGGATTCTGATCTAACATTTTTTTTGCTTTGGCATTGGCGCGATCTAAATACTGAATGAAAATATTATCGTAACGCTTATTATTCACATTAATTTCTATTCTCCACCAGTAGCCCAATGCCATCAAAAAGTCAGGTAAAGGATGATCTGGATACTGGTACATAATCACAGTAAAATCCCGTTCTGCCGTAGCAAAATCAAAATTATACATGCTATTAATCGCCTTAGTAATCCGGTATTGTAAGCCCTTGTCCAAGAGCAAATAGGGAGCATTTGCCGTTCCCGGTTCTTGGGCCTGTACCTTTTCAACATTGAGGCACCCTAAAAAAAGAAAAAAACCAAGCACATGAAAGATGTGACGCATAACTCTTAGTTGGTTTACAATGCAAATCTACGGCGAATTCCAAACAAACGTTTAGATTTACTCCGTTAATCCAAGAAAATGGCAACAGCAGCATCTCCATTGGCCCAAAAAATTAAGGAAGCTCTAGATTTTGATAAGCGACTATTTTTTGTACTTCTTGTTATTATCTTTCTTACAATTAGATACTTGACCAATACGCTGATTTTGGAAGCCATTCCAGATTCGGAGCAATTGGATGCTCAAGGTGACCTGCTATTTTTTCATATTTTCAACACCCTAAACTACATCTGGACACCCTTAGCACTACTCTGGAAGTTTACCGTAATCGCCTTCCTTTTCTGGTCCATCAGTTTAACCATCGGCTACAAGGCACCCTTTAAGGCTCTTTGGCATTTTGCTTTGGCCACCGAATTTATATTTATATTCCCTGAACTGCTACGCCTTTTATGGTACCTCAATCCCACAGGAACGGTAACTTTCCTGGAGATTCAAAATTTTGAGCCCTTATCTGTGCTATGGTTACTTGGTCCTGAACAGGTAGATGAAAGATTTCACTATCCCCTTTCTATTTTGAATTTGTTTGAGATGGCCTACGGTATCGCTTGGGTCTTTGGTTTTTATACCATCAGTCGTAGAAGTATTGCCGAGAGTATCCCAGTCGTGCTTCTCTCCTACTTCCTTCCATTACTGCTCTGGCTGGCTTTTTATGCAGCCTCCTACCGCTAAATTTTCTTCTTCTTCCGCTCATTTCTGCAGCGATCTGAACAATAATTAACTTCTTCCCAGCAGCGTTCCCACTTTTTACGCCAAGAAAAAGGCCTCTGGCAAACCAGACAGATTTTGGAAGGCAAATGTTGCTTTTTCATCTCAAGACCATCGTTTAGAAAGCGTATGCTTTGCCAGAATTCGCTTGCCATCCATCACTACCGCATCGGCTTTTTGAGCAGCCCAAATACGCTTTCTTGCTTCTGATGCCGCTTTTTTAATATCCACAATCGAGAAAGGATAGTCCTTACCGTATTCAAATCCTAGTTCTTGCTGCTCCAAAGGAGTAAGCTCCCAGGGTTGATGCAAGAAAGTAGTGGGCAGCTTTGTAAGTTCAGGAAGCCACTTTCGGATAAAAACACCTTCCGTATCATGGTCTTTAGCTTGCTTTATCGGATTATATACACGTATGGTATTTATCCCTGTGACCCCAGCTTGCATCTGCAATTGTGGATAATGGATTCCAGGTTCAAAATCCAAAAATTGTTGTGCCAAAAAGTTAGCCCCGGATTGCCACGATTGATCCAAATGGTGCGTCAGAAAGGAAACTACCATTGCTCGCATTCGAAAATTTAAATAGCCTGTTTCAACTAAGCAGCGCATACAGGCGTCCACCAAAGGCACCCCGGTTTTTCCCTCCTGCCAAGCCTGAATCCAATCGGGACGACTTGCATTTTCATTCCCTTTAAAACCCTGATTGATGGATTCACTATCCATGCGTGATTCCATTTCAAATTTTTGAATAAAATGACAATGCCATTTAAGTCGAGATTGGAAATTGAGAAGGTTTCGAGCTTGCTCACCCTCAGCAATCTTTTTACTCGTTTGCTGGTAAACCTCACGGGTAGATAGGCATCCCCAGGCCAAATAGGGAGATAATCGGCTGCAACCGGTTCTACTTCCCTCTGGTTTACTGATCTGCTTACTGTAATTTTTAGCTCTGGAAAGGAGAAAACTTTTTAAGTATTTTCTACCTATTTGCTCCCCACCAGGCTGCATTTTAGGTGCTTGAGCAGTCCACGCACTTGGCAAGGGGCAACGTATTCCGAAAGTGGAATATCCTGAAGGAGAAGGGGCAAATTTTGCTTGGTCAATGGAGAACACACCTAGCAGTTGCAAAAAAGCATCCTTGACCTCACCGTCATAGACTAAAATATCCCCTTTAATCTGGGCTAACCTTTCCCGCATGTCTTGAAGACTCTGGTATACAAAGCGCCAATGTCTTGCACTGCTTTGGGGAGCATTGACTAAGGATGGTTCAAAACAATACAAAAGAAGAATTGGGAATCCTGCGGCAATCGCCTGCGCTAAAGGTTGATGATCGCTCAATCTCAAATCCCTCTTCAACCAAACCACAGAAATTTTCATATTCTTAAAACCTTGAGCTGCTCGCAAGGTTTAAAGAATATGAAAAAATTAAAAGAACTTTCACTTTCAGATATTGATCGAATTATAGAGATGGCCTGGGAGGACAGGACCCCTTTTGATGCAATTTTGAGTCAATTTGGAATCAGTGAAGGCGAGACCATACAACTTATGCGCTTACACATGAAGAAAAGCTCATTCAAGATGTGGCGTACACGGGTACAAGGTCGCAGTACCAAACACAACAAAAAAGCACCAGACGACCTACTGACCTTCAAGTCTAGGATGCAAAAAGGAATCGCGATGAATAAGGTTTCCAAGCGCTAACAAAAATACGCCTCTAAACACCTTTACTTCTATAATGAAAGTCAAACTAACCCCTTAAACTGCACTATTTTTCTTATTTTTTGAACCTCCATTACATCCAAGCAAATTAGAAAGAGCCAAGGGATGCCATGCCACAATAAATCCAAACAGTCCATAGTGCCCATTCCTCCCGCACATCCTGCTACCCATCGGATTTTTCCCCAGTTATGGGGCTCAGGAAAAAATGGGGCCAATCCTAGTACCAAACAGAAAAGCATCACCATTTTAAAGCTATTGTAAAGCTTGAGCGGCTTTACTTCTTCTTGACCCAAGGATGAGTAAGCTGCTGTAAAAATGTCTTTGGGAAAATTCCTTGATGATCAAAACCCAAAGGCTCGTTTGGGCTTTCGTTGGGAATGTAAGCCGTACCGAACATGTAATCCCAAAGGCTGAGCGAAATCCCGTAGTTCACACCAAGACTTCCAGCCGGAATTTCCTTGGCATGGTGCCACAAATGCATCACGGGATTGTTCAACACATACTTCAGTGGACCATAGGTGATTTTCACATTTGCATGATTCAAATGACCAATAAGAATCGTCCCTAGGTGTAAAATAAAGAAGTCATCGAGCCCAAAGCCAATCATAGCAAGCGGAATATATTGGACAGATTTGTAGACAATTGTCTCCATCCAATGGTAACGTAAATGGGCAGCAAATCCCATCTGCTCCACCGAATGATGCACCTTATGAAATTCCCAAAGCCAAGGACTGTAATGCAGCCAACGGTGTACGTTCCACTGAATAAAGTCTGCCACCACAAATAGAAGCAAGAATTGAGACCAAATTGGCCAAGATGCAATTTGGAATGCTACTAGATTGGTGATCCCAAAAAGCGCTAGGAAATCATTGAATACCTCAACGGCTAAATTGGATACCGCATTGTAACCAATCAAGGAGAATAGAAAGAAGTTGAAAAACATGTAAAAGCCATCCAACCAGAAATCCTCTCGAATGACTGCCTGATTTTTGCGCCAAGGGAAAACCAATTCAAGACTCCAAACCACTAGAGAAATCCCCAATAGCCACCAAAAATAATTGTGCCAAGAGGGGTACAAAATTTCCGAGCTGAGGTAGTTCCAATACCCGTAATACCCATCTGAGAAGACCTGAATGTATTCTTGCATAGAGATTTAAATAGCCAATAATTCTTTTGTAATGATGTAAATTCCAATTATTAACACAAACCAACCAAAACCTGTTTTTAAAACTTTTTCATTTATTTTTTTGGACAAAGCACTTCCAATAAAAATCCCGACAATGGATAGTGCAGTAAAGATAAGTAACATCTGCCAATCAATCGTCTGGGTAGAGAGATCCCCAAAAAATCCAATTAGGGATTTTGTAGCAATTATCAGTAAGGAAGTCCCTACCGCCATTTTCATCGGCAGATTGGCTAGCAAAACCAAGGCTGGAATAATCAAGAATCCCCCACCTGCACCCACAATCCCCGTGATCACCCCTATCACTGATCCTTCAAGAGCAATCAAAGGGAAATTGAACGAAACTGGTTTTTCTTCCTCACAATCCTCACATTTTTTAGTAGCAATCATGGAGTAAGAAGCGGCAAGCATGATCAGCGCAAAAAACACCATGATTCCAATATTTTTGGTAATGATCGCCTCTCCTACTGTAAACAAAGGGTCTGGAAGTGCCGGAACAAGAAATTTTCGTGTAAAAAAAACGGCAATAAATGAGGGGATGGCAAATATCAAAGCGGTTTTGTAATTCACTAATCCTTTTTTCATGTAAGTTACCGCACCTACCAAAGAGGTACTCCCAACCATAAATAAGGAATAGGCAGTGGCCAAGACAGGATTCACCCCAAAAATATAAACGAGAACAGGAACGGTTAAAATAGATCCCCCACCGCCAATCAGCCCTAAACTGATGCCAATCAAAATTGCGGCAGCAAAACCAATAATCACAATATTATCCATTCAGGAGACAAGTTAGAATTTACTTCTCAAAAGTAGCGCACCCGGCTCCTCAACTGAGTAGCCACCCAGATAAAAAAATGGAAAGGACACCTTCAGGTAGTTCTCGCGCTGTCATGCGCTAAAAGTACAGAACAAAATTGATATTGACCTGAAATTATCCCCTGTGAGTCATTCCTTGGGATAGAAAAAATAGCCTTAAAATCGGGATCCGTGTTCCCTAGCTTTGCCTTCTACACTTGATGGGTGGTTCTAAATCTAATTCAGTAAAAACATCCCGGATCTGTTACATATCGGCGACAAAAACCGCCACTCATCCTTTTCCATCACCATTTTTGCAAGTATTAGCTAGTTTTGTAGGTATTTGATACCATGACCAACTGGAAATTTAGTTTACTTACTTCCCTGTTTTTAATTGCTTGGATGCGATCTGAAGCGCAGGAATTGACTGTATTCGATGAGGAAAGTCAGAAACCTCTTCTCGGAGTTCTTATCTCTTCCAAAGAACCAAAAACCAATACGCTTACAAACGAAGCTGGTAAAGCAAGCATTGCTTCCT
>JAQCJI010000096.1 GCA_027593175.1 Bacteroidota bacterium
TGCTGGTTGCCTCATAGAATACCAGTGCGTCTGAAGTTACTTGATCCATAGGGAGAAGTACCGAATTGAGGTAGTGGTGGTCAGTGGTTAACTTGTTTGCTCGAGAATTAGGCCTTAGAACGTATACTCTTGTTCCCAGAGGCGGAAGCCTCCCGTCAAGGCATTTTTGTTTGAGCCAAGGCGGCAATTGGGGGGGAGTTCCTCCAAGTACTTGGAGTTGCCACCACCGAGAACGATTTCGTCCGGTCGGAAGCAGTTTTTAAACTCTTCTATAGTCTGATAAACCCATTCTTTCCACTGCTTTTTTCCTCGCTCGGTAAGCGATAGATTGCCTACATGTTGCTCGAAGGTGCTGTTGCGAAAGGGGAGGTGTCCACCTTCTAGAGGTAAGATCAGGTGTTCGTAGACCATGGCTGTACCGAGGCCCGTACCGAAACCCATAAATAGGAGTTTACCACCTGCGTAACTACCGAGGGCTTGCATGGCTGCATCGTTGATTAATTTGACGGGGCAGCCAAAAGCAGCGGTAAAGTTGAATCCTTTCCATCCTTTACCCATGTTGACCGGATCGGAGACGATTTTTCCATCCTTGACCACACCGGGGAAGCCAATGGATATCACTTCAAATTGCCAGCCAGCAGCTGAGGTAGCTTCTCGAACGAGGGGAACCAGTTGCTCTGGGGTGAAGGCCGCACCCGAAGGAATTTTGATGCGCTCAGGCTGTCCTGTAGCGATCAATTTGAGGTTGGATCCACCTATATCGATGACGAGTACATTCATGCTTTGGCCTGGTATTGGGGCTGTTTTTTTGGTTTTAATCCTTAAAAATGGAGGGATTCCGCTTTTGACTATAAAGATACTATTTCCCCGTTCTCAACCGAATAAAATTTTGCGCTTGTTGGTTAATTTTTTTCATACTATTTAAAGGTTTGCGATACGGGTTGAATAAAAAAATGGATGTATTTATGCGCCCGATAATGGGTTATTTTTTAAATATGCTAGAAAGCACTCCCCCTTTATATAACAGCTATTTACCATCCTCACGATATTTTACTTCAAAAATTGGTGGTTCTCGATATTCAGATTAATTTTCAATCGCTTACGTAAAGAATCAGTTTAAGTTAACTGAGAATATGTAAATCAAAAAGTATATGAAAGTTATCCTAGCACTATTTTTTTCGCTTACCCACGGGCTTTTGTTTTTCACTAAAACTGAAAGATTGGAAACCCTGTATGCAGCCCTCGTTTATTTTCCAGTTTCAATCGAGAAGATGGAAGATTCAAGTAAAGAAAAATTGAAGGACACAGTAGCAGTTCCTGCGGAACAAGATGTAAGACTGGCCTTACTTGATAGCATATTCAATTATATTTGTGCATCTGAAATTTTGCATAAGGACATTGTCATCAAGCAAGTGATTTGGGAAACAGGTTGGTTGAAAGGGCAATATTTGATGTCAAGAAATAATCTTTTTGGATTTAGGGTCAAGGAGTACCTAAGGTTCTCCTCCTGGCAGGAAAGTGTGGATTACTACCAAAAGTGGCAAAAAACCTATTACCGTGATCCCAAAGAAAATTATTACCAATTTCTTCTACGGATCAACTATTCAAATAGTCGGTATCCAGGCCATTTGAAAAGTGTAAAATACTTAAAATCATGTAGCTAATGGCTTACTAATTGTCGTTTTTAACTCAATTGAAACTCTATTTATTCATCTATTAATTTTACATAGCAACTGTGGTTTTCTCCAGTTTAACCCGGTACTATTTCTTTCTTCCGCTATCTGTATTTTTCTATTTTCTGTTCAAGAATATACGAGTTCAGAATTTTATCCTGCTTCTATTTTCTTTTATTTTTTATGCTTGGGGCGAACCAGTATGGGTGATTTTGCTCCTGTTTTCAGGGCTATTGGATTATTTTAATGGGCTCTTAATCGCCAAATTTCGAGCACGAAAGACGGTTCGACTGGCTGCCTTACTCAACTCCATCGTCATCAACCTCGGCCTACTAGCCACCTTTAAGTATGCTGATTTCATCATTCAAAACACCAATTTCTTACTCGGTACCTCCTTTACAGAACCCAATATCTTACTCCCAATAGGGATTTCTTTCTACACCTTCCAAACGCTCTCCTACACCATCGATATGTATAAAGGGGAGGTAAAAGCAGAAAAAAATCTAATTGATTTTTTGATGTTTGTCAGTTTATTCCCCCAGCTTGTGGCTGGACCTATCGTCCGCTATTCTGAGGTGGCAGGGCAAACGAGAGTGCGTCCCTTTGAATGGTCTTCGGTAGCGATTGGAGTAAATCGATTTTGTTTGGGATTATTCAAAAAGGTAGTTTTAGCCAATAGCGTGGGTATTCTAGTCGAAAAATATCTCCAAGTCCAATTCAATGGTTTATCGACCCCTGAAGCCTGGTTTGGCATCGTTTTGTATTCCCTGCAACTCTATTTTGACTTTTCGGGCTATTCCGATATGGCCATTGGCCTTGGAAGAATTTTTGGATTTACTTTTCCAGAAAACTTCCGTCATCCTTACGCGGCTACTTCCATTGCCAATTTTTACCAGCGCTGGCACATGACCCTCGGACGATTCTTGAGAGATTACGTGTACATCCCACTGGGAGGGAATAAAAAATACCAGATCCGCAACATTCTCGTGGTCTGGTTTCTCACCGGGTTATGGCACGGTGCCAGCTGGAACTTTGTGCTCTGGGGCCTATTTCTGGGGGTATTTATGGTGATCGAAAAAGTCTTGAAGAAATACTTCGACCTCCTTCCTCGCTTTGCGCTTTATGCCTATGCCTTGCTGGTGGTGAACTTCAGCCGATCTTTCTTTTATTTCGATGATTTTGATAAGCTCGGGATTTTCTTGGGGAAACTCTTTTATTCCCCTAATTCAATCGGTAGAGGCTGGTTATCTGATCTCACTTCCTATTCCCTATTGTATGTAGTCGTGGTCCTGTTCTGCATTCCTTGGGATGAGATCTTCCCAAAAACTACTAAAACCAATCAGGTTGTAAGCAGGTACTACCGAGTTTTTTCACTTGGGATTAATTTATTGATTCTGTTGTTAGCAACTGCCCTGATTGTCGACGATACCTACAATCCATTTATTTATTTTAGATTCTAATATGGTGAAGAAGTTAGAAATCGTACTGGTATTTATAGGGATTTTAGCAATCAGTACGCTGTTTTTCGCTACTCCCAAGCAAAAAATATCCCTTTCGGAAAAGCGGACTCTTTCCACGCTACCCGCATTTACTTGGGACAACTATATTTCAGGAGAATTCACCAAAGGCATTAACCTCTACATCAACGATCATTTCCCATTTCGAGCACAGGCAGTACGCTTTACCGAAGCCTTTCGCTACAATTTGGGCTTTAGACTTCAGGACCAAGAAAAGATTGTGGTGGTAGGAACTCCAAAAAAAGTTGAAAGTCCTGAGAGCCCTTTGGATTCCGCTGCAGCGAAAAACTTTTTGGAGGGAATAGATGAAGCCTACTCTGGCAGCATGTTGATTTTGGATGGGAAGGTATATCCCCAAAATGCTGGAGATCCTGGGGTATCCCCTTATTTTGCCAAGATGTTAAATCTTTATGCAGACTCACTTCAAGGCAAAGCTCGGATTTTCTCCGCTGTGGTGCCCTTATCATCTGCCTTTATTCCCTTGCCGAATTACGAACGGTATGCCAAACGAAATGAGGAAACGCTACTTGCAATCAAGAACAATTTAAACCCTGGAGTATATTTTGCAGATGTGTTGGGAGAGATGAACCAGCACTATAACGAATACCTCTGGTATGGTAGTGATCACCATTGGACTGGTTTAGGAGCTTATTACGGCTATGTGGCCTTTTGCAAAGCTGCTGGCATTATGCCGGTTCCCTTGAGCAGCATGGAAAAGAAGGAGAAATCCGGTTTCTTGGGCTCCCTCTATGAACTGACACGAGATCAAACTGTCCGAGATAACCCAGATCGAGTGGAAACCTACATCCCTCCCGGGATCGAAACAGAAGCGGTGCGGTACAACCCCTATGATTTTAAGTATCCGCAGAAAACAAGGGTATTCTGTAATTCTGCAAACTACTCCACTTTCATCTGTGGGGATGCCCCCATGATGAAAATAACCACCAACGTAAAAAATGGTAAAAAGATAGCCGTCGTCAAAAATTCGATGGGAAATGCGTTTGTTGTGTATTTAATTAGCCACTACGAAGAAATCTATGTGGTGGATTTTAGGTATTCCAAACACAACCTCTTAAAAATCATAAAAGATGCGCAAGTGAATGATTTGGTTTTTGCTTTAGGAATTTATGGAGCAGTATCTCGAGGTACGATTGGAATGATGCGAAATTTGGCATATAATAAGAATCAAAATTACGCGGATGTATTAAAGCGAGAGGAGGAACAACGAATTTTAGATTCCATCAACGGTGTGCAGGATAGCGTTGTGGTTCAAAACCAAAACTAATTTTTTCAATCTAAATTTAAAATGCTAGCTATGAAGCCCCAAACTATTTTCATCATTTTATTCCTGATTGCTGCTTTGTCTTTTTCAATGAGTCAGGCGAAAGCTCAGAGTATTAAGGAAGAGATCGAACTTTTGAAAGTAGATACGAGCTATGCTTATTTTCAATACCACTCGCTTGCCACTGCCAAAAAATTTAGCGAGCTATTCTCGAATTCAAAAGAAAAGCGCGTCGTCATATTCCATTTTGGGGCGAGTCATATTCAGGCAGAGATCGTCACTTCTCGTGCCAAGGAATATCTATATGAGAATTTTGGAAATGCCGGCCCGGGGTTTCTATTCCCTTTTTCAGCAGCTAAAACCTATGGCAGCATCAACTACAAGACGAGCCATACCGGAACCTGGACGTCCGCCAAAAGTTTCCAACTCATGCCTAAAATCCCCTTGGGGGTACGGGGGATGACGGTAGAAACCCGAGATCCGGAAGCCAGCTTTTCCCTTGCGTTTAATACCCCATTTCCCAAAGAGGAGTATGAATTACTCCTATTTTTTGACAACAATGCGGAAACCCCAGATTTTAAGGTAGCCACAGGGGACTTTGATTTTATCGTAGACGAGACCGTCAAATCCGCCCAATCAGGCAAGAACTTTGTCTTGATCCCCATAAACCAAGAGATTACAGCGCTTTCGGTGGAGCTGTTGCCGAGCGAGAAGCCCAGCACTCTGTTTCGTTTTTATGGGATGAGCTTGGAGAAAAAGAGAAAAAGTGGAGTCTTATATCATTCTTTGGGAGTAGGGGCTTCTCCTTTTGAAGCAGTACTGAACCTAGAAAAATTGAAAGAGCAGTCCGAGGTACTGCAGCCTGATTTGGTGATTTTGGATTATGGAACTAACAATATCTTGTACCAAAACAAGGTTGCAGCGACCCTTCCTAAAAATGTATCTAAAGCTATTTCAAACTTTAGAGCGATCAACCCCGAGGTGCTGATTGTACTGACTTCTACGCAGGACCTTTTTTACAAGAGGAAGTACATCGATGCAGGGATAGACTTTGCCAAGATGATGGACTCCTTGGCCAAAGAAAACGGGGTCATGTACTGGAATTTCTATGATCTTTCTAGGGGCTATGGGCAGATTAAAAATTGGGAGCAGGCAGGCTATGCTCAAAATGATTATATTCACTTGACCAGCAAAGGCTATCGTTTGAAAGGCTATTTATTGAATACCTCCATTCTAAACACGTTGAAATACCATTCTGATAATCCTAGCGCGGATAGCCTTCATCTTCCCTTAAAAAACTACGATGCAGTAAGAGAACAAGTGAAAGTAGTTGCCCAAAGTACTTCGACTAGATCGGGTGGAAGGTCTTCTACTTACAAAGTAAAAAGAGGAGACACGCTTTCTGAGATTGCAGCAAAGTATGGAGTGAGAGTTTCAACGCTAAAAAGATTGAATAACCTTAGAAGCGACCTGATTCGTATTGGGCAAACCTTGAAGATCAGGTAGGATCTGGCTTATTTTAGCCGGTTCTGGAGTTTCCCCCCATCACAACTCCCAGTCCTCACTTTC
>JAQCJI010000097.1 GCA_027593175.1 Bacteroidota bacterium
AATTTGCGGGATTGAGTTCAGACGTGAAAAGTGATCTGATCCGGTTGACCTGCCGACAAGCCAAAGGCCGAGTTCCTATTTTAGTTGGGGTGACGGACTGCTCTTTTTTGGAAAGCGTAGATTTGGCTGCAATCGCAAACGAGTCAGGTGCAAAAGCCGTAGTTGCCGCCCCACCATTTTACATGACTATTGGCCAGGAAGAGTTAATCTATTATTATCAAAAATTAGCTGATTCTGTCGAATTACCACTTTTTCTATACGATATACCTTCGCATACCAAAATCAATATCGAGGTGGAAACGGCTGTCAAACTTTCCCTACATCCAAATATTATTGGAATCAAGGATAGTTCTGGAAAATTGGAAAATTTTCAGGCTCTTTGTGAAGCGTTTAAGCAAGAGCCAGAATTTAAAATCTTTGTTGGCCCCGAGGAGTTCTTAGCAGAAACTCTAAAAATAGGAGGTGATGGAGGAGTAACCGGAGGGGCTAATCTTTTTCCTAAACTCTTTGTAGCACTGTATGAAGCTTTCCAAAAAAAAGAATCCGATAATGTCAAAAAATTCCAGGAAACCATTCTTTTCCTAAGCAATAATCTGTACCAACACGGAACCTATAAGTCAAGTTACCTCAAAGGATTGAAGGCATCCATGTCTTTTGAAGGGCTATGTGAAGGAAACTTTGCTCCACCACTCTTCCCCTATTCCGCATCGGAAAAATCAGCACTTTATTCTAAATTTCTACAGGTAAAAGAAAGAGTTTGCCAATCTTTGATTTGAAAAAATGATTAATTCGAAAAAACTAAATGAAATACAATGCTTTGAAAATTCAGTAAGCAGATTTTTTATTTTATGCACATCATTGTGAAAAATATAACTAGAAATAAAGTTTTGTCTTCCTAACGCCTTAACGTAAAAACTCCCATTTCTCAAAATGCATATTCTGGACCTCTCCATTTTTCTAATTTACATGTTGGCAATTGTCGGGTTTGGGATATCTTTTTTATTCAGGAAGCGGACAGCATGGGATTTCACAACTGGAGGAGGCAGGCTTCCCGCTTGGGCCATCGGAATGTCGATCTTCGCCACCTTTGTGAGTAGCATCAGCTTTTTGGCTTTACCTGGATATGCCTATTCTACCAATTGGAATGGTTTTGTTTTCAGTTTTTCAATTCCTTTAGCGGCTTGGATTGCAGTAAAATATTTCGTCCCTCTCTACCGAAAACTACAATGCGAATCCGCCTATTTCTACCTTGAGCAGCGGTTTGGAACCTGGGCGAGAATCTACACATCCTGTTGTTATCTTCTGACCCAGCTTGCCCGTATGGGAGCAATTATGTATCTGCTTGCTTTGCCAATGAATGCCTTATTAGGCTGGAGTATTCCCAGCATCATTATCTTAATTGGGGTTAGCGTGGTGATCTATGCCATGTTGGGAGGAATCGAGGCTGTAATTTGGACCGATGCCGTACAGGGAATCATTTTGATCGGTGGTGCTTTGGCTTGCCTAGGGGTAATCTTCTTTGAAATCCCGGATGGACCAGCCGCCGTATTTCGGATTGCAGGAGATGCGGATAAATTTAGTTTGGGGAGTTTTAAACTAGATTTTACCACTTCCACCTTTTGGATGATTTTGGTCTATGGCCTTTTTATCAACCTGCAAAATTTTGGTATTGACCAAAGCTATGTGCAGCGCTACTTGACAGCCAAAAATGAGGGAGAAGCTAAAAAAGCTACTTGGTGGGGAAGCTTACTTTATGTGCCCGTTTCCCTTGTTTTCTTCTTTATTGGTACTGCGTTATTCGCTTATTATGAGTCATTTCCCGACTTGCTTCCTAAGGGAATAGCTGGAGATAAAGTATTTCCCTATTTCATTGTTAATCAACTCCCGGTTGGAGTGACAGGCTTGCTTATTGCCTCGATCTTTGCTGCTGGAATGAGCACTGTATCCACAAGTATCAACAGTTCGGCAACGGTGATCCTTTCCGATCATTTTAGTAAATACATTCACCCCAATCCATCGGAAAAGTTATCTCTTCGGGTATTGAGAGTTTCATCACTTGTGATGGGCTTACTTAGTATTGTGGTTGGCCTGGCATTTAATGGAGTCAGCAGTGCTTTGGAAGTTTGGTGGGCGCTATCCTCGATATTTAGCGGTGGAATTTTGGGGCTTTTTCTCTTGGGATTATTGTCAAAAGCAAAAAACCCTCAAGCTATTTTTGCTGTATTTTTGGGCGTTTTGGTAATCTTCTGGATGAGTTTATCAACGATATTGATTCGAAATGGATTACCCCAAACCTTTGCCAATCCCCTTCACGCCAACATGACGATTGTCATTGGCACGCTGACCATATTTTTGATGGGGTTTGGATTGACTTGGGTGGGGGAAAAATTAAAAACATAGTTAAAGTATAGTTGCTCATTTTTCTAAAATGTCAGTATTTCAGAAAAATCTGTAGACTAAAAAAATCCTCCATCTTTCAAATCAAGTGGAGGGGCATTAAAAGAGTATTCCACTGATATCTAATTGCCTGATAAGCGATATTATGTTAGGATGTTATTTTTACTCAAACAACACTAGAATATGAACTAAGGGAATCCTTAACACTAATTGACAAATTTTATTTGCCTACGTGCCTTAATCATTAAAAGAATTGGAAGTAGATTAGAAAATAGACCTAAAGAATATCCCTCTTTGTCAAAATAACCACAATTAATTTCTTGGTTTTAATTAACACTTTTCCAAACGAACTTGGGATCATGGAAAGTGCATAAGCATCTTATTGTCTTTTTGGCTTATAAACTGCAATTCATATTTCTAAAATCTAAATCAGGACTAGCCTTTTCAAAAAAATCCGCTATTTTGTTTTCCAAAGCACTATAGGTAATTAACCTAATCCCATAACCTATGCAATACCGCACTTTAGGAAAAACTGGTTTGCAGGTTTCCCTCCTTGGATTTGGAGCCTCTCCCTTGGGCAATGTTTTTGACCCAGTAGATGAAAAAGACGGGATTTCCGCTGTCCACTATGCCTTAGATCAGGGGGTTAATTTTTTTGATGTGTCTCCATTCTATGGCTTAACCTTGGCCGAAACACGGCTTGGAAAAGCACTTGAAGGATCTCGAAAAGATATCATTCTCGCCAGCAAGTGTGGGCGCTACGATTTACAGCATTTTGATTTTTCTAGAAAAAGAATCCTCCAAAGCATCGACGAATCCCTAGCTAGATTGAAAACTGACTACCTCGATCTTTTCCAATTGCACGATATTGAGTTTGTAAACAAACAAATCATCCTCGAAGAAGCAATTCCTTCCATTCAGGAGCTCGTCGCTTCTGGCAAAGTCAGATTTTGGGGAATTACAGGTTTACCGGTTCGTTACCTAGCACAAATTGCTAGAGAGACGAATCCAGATACCGTTCTTTCTTGGGCACATTACAACCTCCTTGATGACGAAATAAACGATGAACTGGTACCCCTTTCATTAGAATTGGGTTTCGGTTTGATGAATGCTGCCCCGCTGATGCAACGCCTCCTTTCAGATGGAACTTTGCCTCCCTGGCATCGCTCCTCTCTTGAGGTCAAAGCAATGCAACCAATTCTATTGGAGTTTTGTAAAAGCTATAACGTGCGACTGAGTGATTTGGCTTTGCGTTATGCCATGAATCATCCCAATATCGCTACGACTATTATCGGGATGTGCGAACTTGAGATAGTCAAACAGAATGTAGCTGCATTGGATTTTATAATACCCGAAGAACTGATGGAGAAAATCGAACTTCTACTTGCCCCTGTGAAGAACAGGATGTGGTTTGAGGGTAAGGAGGAGAATAATTTGCGAAGTAAAATATAAATTAGCTAGTTACAAATAGTAAGTCGAGACTATTTGACTCTAAAAACAAGTCCATAAAAAGATGGGGAAATGGGGAAGATTCTGGATATATATTTGCCCTTAATTGCCTTCGTGATTTGTAAATTATAACGACTTAATTAAAATGAAAGCTCTTTTTCTTACCAAAGTTGGAAAATCGGAAGTTCACGAAATCGAAAAACCAATTCCTAAATCTGGTGAGGTCCTGCTCAAAGTAGAAATTGTGGGATTTTGCGGAGGCGATTTGAATGGGTTCAAAGGCCTTTTTCCGTTACAGGAATACCCCAATATTTTGGGGCATGAAGTGGGTGCTGTTATCGAAGAGTTGGGAGAGGGTGTCCCACTGCATGTTCGAATCGGCTCTAAAGTTACCCTTTACCCATATTTAGCTTGTGGTACTTGTGTGGCTTGTCGAAAAAGCCGACCCAATGCCTGCAAAACTAATAAAACAATGGGGGTGCGTCGTCCAGGCGCTATGACACGCTACGTTTGTGCCCCTTGGCAAGACCTTTTCCCCTCCGATCTGCTCAGCTTTCGTGAGCTTGCCCTTGCCGAACCACTGACCGTAGGGTTCCATGCCGTATCCCGTGGGCGTGTAGAAGTCCAGGACACCGTGGCGGTTTTAGGCTGCGGGATCGTTGGCCTTGGAGCAGTTGCTGCTGCAGTTAATAGGCATGCAACCGTAATCGCAATAGACCTCGATGACGCCAAATTAGAGATTGCCCAAAAAATTGGTGCCACGAAGATCATCAACCCAAGCAGGGAGGACCTCCATCAAAGGCTGCAAGAAATCACGAATGGTGACGGCCCCGATGTCATTATAGAAGCAGTGGGAAGTCCGTCTACTTATCGAAGTGCAGTAGAAGAGGTAGCATTTCTTGGACGGGTTGTATGCATCGGCTATGCGAAAGCTCCAGTCGAGTTTAACACTTCGCTCTTTGTCCAAAAGGAAATCGAAATCCTCGGCTCAAGAAACTGTGTGGGAAAATCAGATTTTCCAGAAGTAATTTCCTATTTGGAAGCTGGAAAATTTCCAGTGGAAGATGTGATTTCCAAAGTGATTTCCATTGAGGAAGGGCCCGAAACCTTGAAATCTTGGGCAGAAAATCCTCAAGGAATTATCAAAATTATGATTGACTTTAACTGATAATAAATGATCAAATCTGCTGTTACCATTGCACTGGTTGCTCAGATCAAATCTGGGCCTTGGATTTTTTGGGAGGACTTGGAGCAAAGCATGGAAAAAGCCGCTGCCTTGGACTTTGATGGCATTGAACTATTTACTTCTTCTGCCGATTCGATAGACTTTGGTCAACTAAAAGAATTATTGCAAAAATATAAGCTTCAACTTGCCGCTGTGGGTACCGGTGCAGGTAAAGTAATCCAGGGGTTGACTTTGACTGATCCTGATCCAGAGATCCGAAAAAAAGCTGTTTCCTTTATTTCAGAGATGATTTCCTTTGGAGCAAAGTTTGGTGCCCCAGCGATTGTCGGTTCGATGCAAGGAAACGTACTACTCAATGCCAACCGGGAAGATACATTAACTTGGCTAGCTCAGGGATTGGAGATTTTAGAACAAAAAGCAAAGATAGAGGGCACTTTTCTGATCTATGAACCGCTAAATCGGTACGAAACTAACTTGATTAATACACTTGGAATGGGAAGAGATTTTATTGAAAAATACGCACTAAAAAACGTCAAACTACTGGCCGATCTTTTCCACATGAATATCGAAGAAGGTAGCATAGATCAGGTGATTCGAGAACATGGGAAGTACATTGGACATGTTCATTTGGCAGATTCTAACCGGAGGCCTATGGGCTTGGGACATACCGATATGCAACCTATCGCGAAGGCCATCTTGGAAATTGGATATTCTGGCTTTGTTTCCGCCGAGGCCTTCCCTTCTCCCAATTCGGAAGCTGCAGCGGAACAGACGATGCAGACGTTCCAGAAATACTTTAGATAATTAAAATTTCCTTGGCGTTTGAAATAGTGGATATTTTAGAAGTCGCAGGACCTAATAATTCCAT
>JAQCJI010000098.1 GCA_027593175.1 Bacteroidota bacterium
GTTACACCCGGGAGAGTAGGTCGCCGCCACATTCATTTAAAGCCCTTTGGTTCACACCGAAGGGCTTTTACTTTTTAGACCAATTCCAAAATTACCCCCAATCAAGCAGCCCACGATAGTAATCGGGAGCCACCTCATTCATTTTAAAGGCCAGCTATAAAGCTGGTCTTTTTTGGTGTGCCGTGCATGGCAATCAACTAGGTGGTGAAAGTCCACTGTGGGGGTTTGTAATCGCCAACCACTAGCCAATAGCAAGGGTGTCCACTGTGAGGTGGAATCTGAAGGAAGCTGGCGGCAAAACTCTGCCCTGAGGAACACGAACCTGATCAGGCATAACCGATGGGATGAGACTGCCAAACAAGTCAAAGTCCAAAGATTACACGGACATCGGGATGTAAATGAGGCAGGGAGATGGAGTGAAAGTGGGTTGTCTTACCTGAAGACCTAAAGCAGGAACCCCTTCAGACTAAACTTCTTGAAAAGTATTTTCAAAGCGATTATGGAATAAAAAAACTGATTTTGGAGAAATTCTACCGTGCTCCATCAATAACTAACGAGATTAAATTTTTTCTCCTCAATGAACTGCCCTGCTTAAATGGAGAACAGTTAGTCAAAGTGTTAGGCGTACTCAAAAATCATCAGGCCACCGATTTTGAGTCCCAACAAAAAATAGGGACTCTTTTGAAAAGTACAAATCCCTTTATTTCCAATAAAGCTTTTGAATATCTTAAGAACATTGAAAAGCTTGATCACAAAGTCGAGGAAGAGTTGAATTTATATAGCAGGACTTTATTGAGTAATTGAGGCTCCTTAAAGACATCAATTCAGGGTAAAGGATTTATTGTAAATTAAGATTCTTAATATTGTAGTTACCTCAGCTCAGGTGGCCAAGAAGTAGACTGGCTCATTGCTGCCCAAGGATTATCTAAACGGTCTAGCGAAAAGCATCAACTGACTTTCTGATTTGATGTGATTTCAGATATTTTGAAATTCGATTTTTCATTTTTAGAATATTATTGCAGTTTTACATCAAACCCAATTAAATGTCATTTCTATTTAAAGGCCTCCGTTGCATTGATTCCAATGGGCTATCTGGTCCGAAAGATTTTTTATTTGAAAAAGGCACTTTAGCTCCAGAATTTGATCCTGCACAATCTCCCAAAGCTAAAATCATCGATGCCTCAGGCTGGCTAGTGAGTCAAGGCTGGGTTGACTTGAAATGTGGTTTGGGAGAACCCGGATTTGAATACAAAGAAACCATTTCCAGTTTGGCTGATTCGCTACTTTCCAGTGGTTTTTCAGCTGCAGTGATTCAGCCCAATACCCATCCAACCATTCAGTCCAAAGGGGATGTGGAGTTTATCATGAATCGCGCTAAAAACCATACTCCCGAATTAATTATTCAAGGAGCAGTGACCCGCAATACCGATGGTGAGGAACTGACCGAAATGCTTGATATGCATATGCAGTCAGGAGTTCGAATTTTTGGAGAAGGTGTCAAACCTTTATCTAATGGTGATCGATTTATGAAAGTAAATCAGTATTTGCAGAAGTTTGACGGAGTTTTGTTTGATCATTCGTATGATCCGCTACTTTCCTTGTTTGGGCAAATGCATGAAGGGGAGAACTCGACAAAGCTTGGGATGAAAGGGATTCCGAGTTTGGCGGAATTCGCTGCAATCCAGCGAAACATCGAGATCGTCAGATATACGGGAGGAAAAGTTCATTTTCAGGCAGTAAGTACTCGGGAGAGTGTTGCCTTGATTCGGGCAGCCAAAGCAGAAGGATTGAAAGTTTCTGCAGATGTATCCATCTACCAATTGATTTTCAAAGATGGAGATTTGATGGACTTTGATCCAAATTTGAAAGTAAAGCCACCTTTCCGAGGCGATTCTGATTGTCAAGCCTTAATCCAGGGATTGAAAGATGGGACCATCGATGCATTGGTTTCCAATCATCAGCCGGAGGATTTTGATTCAAAATTCATGGAGTTTGATCTCGCTAATTTTGGAATGGCTGGTCTGCAAACCTTTCTTCCTGCCATGGTAATTCTCGAGAAAGAATTAGGCTGGGAATTATTGATCAGGAAAATCACATCTGGTCCAAAATCAATTATTCCTCAAGAATTGACAGATTCTTGGACCATCTTTGATCCAACGCAAAACTGGAATTATGATCACGCATCGAACAAGTCGCTTTCCTCTAATAATCCTTGGTTCGGAACTGAGCTGACCGGTCGGGTGAAGTACGTGGTTCAGAAAGGAAAATTAATCCAGGTGAATGCTTAAAAATTTTCGCTCCGCTTATCTGTTTGGCACACTTGGAGGAATCCTCAGTTGCCTGGCATTTTTCGTGTTATCATTTTTTTACTCAGATCCGACGAATTTGACCTTGCTGTTTGGGTACATCATTTGCCCAGTTGCCATTTTCCTTTCCATCAAGTTTTTCAAAGAGGATCAAAACGCCGGTTACCTTTCTTTTTCCGAAGGAATGTCTGTAGGATTTGTGACCTATATGCTGATTGCATTGATTTCTTCTGTAGGAATTTGGTTGTTTTTAGCCGTATCACCCGAAACTTTTGAATTGATTACTATCGCTAAATTTGAAGTTCTTGAAAAAGGGAAGGAAACGATTATTGCTCAGATAGGGCAAAATTCATATGATGCAACATTTGAAAGCCTAAAAGAAATGACCAAATTAGATATTGCCTTGAATGATGGGATTTGGAAAATCATTCCGGGCTTGTTTTTTACCATAATTATTTCAATTATTTTGAGGGAAAATGCTAACATATCATGAACGAACAAGCACAGTCTCCAATTCAATCCGCAGTAAGACCAGGAATAATCCTTGGTCTCATCTCATTGGTACTCACGTATGTTGCCTACTTCATTGATTCCTCCTATTTAGCTTCTGGCTATTTCGGGCTGGTTGCCTTGGTACTTTTCTTTGCGTTCATCATTTATTTTGGAAAAGAGTACAGAAAAGAACTGGGTGGATTTATGTCTTTTGGGACCGCGTTTAAATTCAGCTTTTTTGTGATTTTAACCTCAGGGGTTATTGGATTGATTGGGAGTATACTCTTGTTCCATGTGATTGATCCTTCCTTGCCGCAGGTTCTTGAAGAAATAACTTTTGAATCTCAACTGGAGATGATGGAGAAATTTGGTGCAAGCCCAGATTCTTTAGCTCCAGAAGTTCTTGATGATATGAGAGAAGCCTCTGCCTCTAACTTTACACTAACAGGTCAATTGAAAGGTTTTGGCTTTGGTCTCATTGCGTATGCAATTATTGCCTTAATATTGGGAGCGATTCTTAAAAAAAGTGACAAGTCTCTAGACTTTTAACATGACCCAAATTTCCGTAGTTGTTCCTGTTTTCAACGAAGAAGAGTCACTTCCCGAACTGACCCAGTGGATACACAGGGTCATGCAGGAGCATGGATTCTCCTATGAGGTGCTTTTGATCAACGACGGAAGTATAGACCGCTCTTGGGAGGTGATCCAAACTTTGGCTTCCAAGAATGAAGCCTTGAAAGGAATCAATTTTACCCGCAACTATGGTAAATCTGCCGCACTAGACGCAGGCTTTAAACGCTCGTCTGGGGAAGTGGTCATCACCATGGATGCAGACTTACAGGACAGTCCAGACGAAATTCCAGGTCTCTACTACATGATCAATGGAGGTCTTGATGTGGTGTCTGGCTGGAAAAAAGAGCGTCATGATCCTATTTCCAAAACCATCCCTTCCAAATTCTTCAATGGGGTGACCCGTTGGATTTCGGGGATTCAATTGAACGATTTCAACTGTGGATTGAAAGCCTACCGCAATAAGGTGGTGAAAAATATCCACATCTACGGCGAAATGCACCGCTACATTCCCCTACTAGCCAAATGGAATGGCTTCCCTAAAATTGGGGAGAAGGTGGTGGAGCATCGTGCTCGGAAGTACGGGTACTCCAAGTTTGGCTTGGAGCGTTTCCTGAATGGTTTTTTGGACCTCATCTCGGTATCCTTCGTTCATCGCTACAAGAAAAAGCCGATGCACTTTTTTGGGCTCTTGGGGACCCTCTCCTTTTTAACAGGAATCGGAATCACAGCCTGGTTGCTAGGAGAAAAAATCTATGGGATAAGCCAAGGCGTAAAGGTGAGAGAGGTAGTGGATCAACCCCTGCTTTTCCTAGCCCTTGTGGCCCTTGTAATTGGAGCCCAGTTGTTTCTGACAGGCTTCATTGCGGAATTGATGACTTCCAATCAATTTAAAGAGCCTGAATACAAAGTTGACGAAGAAATAAACCTGGATTTTTGATGCTTTTTTCCTGTGTCATTCCTGTATATAATCGACCGGATGAACTGAAGGATTTGTTGAATAGTATGCTTCAGCAGAGTTACAGTGCCTTTGAAGTACTTGTGGTGGAAGACGGTTCTACCCTTCGCTGTAAGGAAGTAGTGGATGCCTTTGAAGACCGACTCAAGATTCGCTATTTTTTTCAAGAGAATACGGGTCAAGGCTTTGCCCGCAATTTTGGGATGCAGCAGGCCAAAGGGGATTTTTTTGTAATCCTCGATTCGGATGTGCTCCTGCCACCTACCTATTTTGAAGTGCTTGAAAAAGCAATTGCAGCCCGATCTCTGGATGCTTTTGGAGGCCCCGATGCGGCAGCAACAGATTTTTCTACCCTGCAGAAAGCCATGGACTTCGCGATGACTTCTTTTTGGACTACAGGGGGAATTCGAGGTAAACTCAAAAATCCTGCGGCTTACCAGGCTAGGGGATTTAATATGGGCGTTTCTAGGCAGGTATTTGAGCGAATGGGAGGTTTTGTAGATCCTAACCGTGGAGAAGATATCGAATGGAGTATGCGTATCAAAAAGGCAGGTTTCTCCTTGGAGCTGGTCTCCGAAGCTTTCGTGTATCACAAGCGAAAAAATACGCTACTTTCTTTTGCCAAACAGGCCTTTTCCTTCGGTAGAAACCGGGTCAATGTTTCTCGGTTTCACCCCGAGGCTATTAAGCTGGTGCACTTCTTGCCCTCTTTCTTTCTCTTTTTTTTACTTTTCATTGGGGTCAATCTGATTTTTCTTAAGCTATTTCTAATCCCACAACTCCTCATTCTTGGGGTTTGGGCAAGCTTGGTAATTTATCAAGCTACTTGGCAACACCACTCCCTACTGGTAGGTTATCTAGCGCTTCTGACCTCCATGGTTCAACTTTGTGGCTATGGATCGGGCTTGGTGTTCGAACTGGGCGTGAAGTTACGTAAGGGTTAATTCCCTTTTCTGCAGACAAAAAGCACCTCGTCTGCTGCTAATGCATACTGCTTCACTTTTTTAGGGTCAAGCTCTTTGACAAACTGGTTTTCTTCAATTTGTAGTCCAGACTGACGGAGTCTTGCGGCGTAATCTTTTCCAAATTTTCGTACGTGATCCCGCTGTCCAAACATCCGTTCCCGTTCTGTTGGATCGGTGATGGTTTTATCCTCGAGGGTTTGCTCCAAGGAATAGACGGGCGACTGTAAAATTCCCCAGCCTCCTGGCTTTAACACCCGATTAAACTCTGAGCAAACGCGAATATCATCCTCCACATGCTCGAGCACATGGTTGCAGAATACTACATCAAAGGTATTGTCGTCAAAGGGGATATCATGTACATCCATCTTTACCTTGGCAAGCGGGGACTCAATGTCTGCAGTGATGTAATTCAAGTTGGGGAGTGCCTCAAAGCGCTCAATAAAGCAATGCTCTGGAGCGATATGGAGTACCTTTATGGGCGCGGTAAA
>JAQCJI010000099.1 GCA_027593175.1 Bacteroidota bacterium
TAGAATACCTTTTCAAGATAGATCCCACTTGGTTACAGGTTTCATTGAAGTCCCTCCTGGAGGAAGAGTGGCAGCACTCACGGGAAGTTATGAGATCAAATTGACAGGAGGGTAAAATTAAGTTAACTACGATGCAATTCTTGGATCATTGGATACGAAAATCTAGAAATAGATAGGTTCGTAATTTCTAAAAAAACCATTCTCACCCTATGAAAACCAATTTCTTCAGCCGTCCTAAAGTTTCCTTTCTCACCAATGCATTGGTAGTTATTCTACTTGCGATACTGGGATTCACAGCCTGCGAGATTGAAGAACCTATCCCCACCTACACCCTGACTACTACTAGCTCTCCTGCCGAAGGAGGAAAAATTACCCTATCCCCTCAAACCCCAAACTATCCAGAAGGCTCACAAGTAACACTCACCCCTGAGCCTAATGAAAATTGGGTGAATCAATAAACCTTGTTCAGCTGGGTGCAAACTTCGTGCCTTTGCTTCTTTGAGCTATTATTTTTTGCTTTTAACAGGTAAAGGATGAATTTTATAAATATCTCAAAAATAACTGATTAGTCTAACTATTAAATCATTTTAGGGTGTTGTAAGTACCCCAGAAATTAGAATCGATAGAAAAAGGGTGAAAAAGATCAAGGAGAGTTGCTTCTTTCCAAAAGGATCTGCGCCGTGGATGTAAAAAGCAGCCACAAGCATGGTAATCATCAGTGGGATGGTAGCCAAGCGGGTTTTAAAGCCAATCATTACCAAGATGGAGCAGGCTACTTCTGCAAAAAGTACTAGCACCAAACTGATTTCTGGCCCCAGGCCAAAGGGATCCGCAAATTTTACGGGATCCTAGCCGAAAAGGCGGTCAAATTTGGGGAGGCTATGCATAAGCATTATGCTTACAATAAGCAAGCGAACTAGCAAAAGTCCAGCATCAGTTAAGAATTTTTTTTCCATTTTTTAGCCGTTTATGGCCAGATAGCCGATAGCATTCTATTTTTTCCGTTGAGATCCTGCTGTACATGCAGCTGCTCGTAGCCTTGCGAAAGCAAGAGTTTTACCAATTCTTCAGCAAGGTTCTCGTAGATCTCCAAATATAATTTCCCTCCCTTCTTCAGCAGTTGCTGCCCCCAAACTCCAATGGCGCGATAGAATAGGAGCTGGTCCTCATCCGGTACAAAAAGTGCCAGGTGCGGCTCAAAATCCAGGACATTGGCATGCATTTCTCCTTGATCTCGGAGGGGTACATAGGGAGGATTGGAGACCAAGATGTCAAAAAGAGCAAGATTAGGGACTGTTCCCAACAAGTCACCTTCCAAAAACTGTACTTGAGCCCCTAGTTGAGCTACATTTTTGCGTGCAATATCCAAGGCCTTTACGGATACATCCAGTGCATACACCTTCGGCTCCTTCAGTTCCAAAGCCAATGTAATCGGAATGCATCCCGTGCCTGTTCCCAAATCTAAAACGCGCAGACCAGCCTTGGGATTTTCTTTGAGGATGAGATGTACCAGTTCCTCGGTTTCGTTTCGCGGAATTAGCGTGTCCCGCGTGACGCTAAAGCTTCTTCCATAAAAAGGGGCTTCCTCAAGGATGTATTGAATCGGTTCGCCCCTGAGCAATCGCTCGAAATCCGCAAGCAGGGGTTCCCTGTCAGTCGCACTAGGAATGGTCTGCTGCAGGTCTGCCCTTCGTAGTCTAAAATGGTGTTCAAACAACCAAAAAACAAGGTTTTCTGCTTCTGCTTGGGAATAAGCGGTAAGCTGAGCCGATAGAGCGGCCATCCACTCAGAGAAGGTCTGGGAGAGGTGCATAGTGTGGGAGCAAAAATAGGAACTCGTGGGGATATCCGCGCCATTCTAGCCTCTGTTGGAACAAAAAAATGAAAGCCCTTCCTGGCAAAACTTAAATGCCAAAAAAATCAGAAAAAACTCAAGCAAAAACCGTAACTTAATTCTTTCAGTATTCAGTCCATCATGTACCGGGGAGAACTTCTATTTTTTCTCCTGGTCGTGGGAATTTTTTCGATTGATTTTTTAAAAGATAGGGCAAACCTTTTTTTTGATTTTACTACCCTACCTCCAAAAATTACACAATGGGAACTCGATTCTTGCACCAGGACCATTTCTGTTTATGCAGTAGCAGGAGGTATTCCTCCCTACGATTTCTATGTCTTCAAACAAGATGCCCTTGACTCGAACAATTGGCAGGTGTACCGTTTGATTAAGGAGCAGTTGCCTCAAATTTTAGGCTTGCCTCCTGGCACCTATCGGGTAAAAGCAGTGAATGAGGGAGTAAGCTCCCCTTCATTCTCCACCAACATCCTGGAAGTAAGTTTTCCCGCGGAGCCCGAGATTGAATTAACCGTTGATTCTTCCCTTAGTTCGGGAGAGAGCCCCACTATCGCGCTGCATCATGCCCATTCGGAGGATCCTTTACCTATTCGTTGGACCGCAGGACTGCTGCAGGCTCCCGAAGATGGAGAAGTGCTCGGGTATACCTCCAGCCTTACAGTTCCTCAATTCAAAATTTCAGACACCTTAGTCAATACGGGTAAGACGCTGGCCAAGGTCTCCTATCAACTCGAAGCGCTGATTAATGGATGCCCTAGCCCTGCTCGTACAGTAGAAGTGCAAGTAGATCCAATTCCAAGAATTGAGGCTAGCCTTTCGGAAAGCCTTCTTTGTTCGGGAACTCCCTTTTCCATCTCCTTCCTTCCCAAAAGTTGGGGGGAAAGCCCCATGCAGCTGCGCTGGTCGGCGGAAGTACTAGCTGGCCAAGTCATTGGCCTAGTCCAAGGTGAGCCAATCCCACTGGCTGCTCTTTCCCCCATCACCCAGGCTCTTGTCAACCGAGGCACTGGTTCCGCTCGGGTTCGCTATACTTTTTTTCCTGCCTTCAATGGCTGTGAAGGTGTACCGGTATCGATAGAAATTGAGGTGCTTCCAGAATTGGTACTGGTTCCTCAGCAAGATCTGGTTTTTTGTTCGGGGGAATTGGTGCACATCCCAAAATTCACGACCAATCTACCCGGGGCTAAGATAGCCTACTTCTGGGAAATTTCTGATTCTTCCATTGGCATCGATAGCTCAACTGGATCTGGTTCACAAATCCCCTCTTTTGTGGCAATCAATACGGGTACTAGCCCCAAGCAAACTCGGATTACGGTTACTCCGAGAATTGAGGATCTAGCGAATGGAATTTCATGCTTGGGAACGTCCAGTTCCTTTTTGGTGACGGTGCGCGCACCTCTTCAGATTCAAGAAGAACTTTCCAGTTATGCAGGGTATGGGGTGTCCTGTGCCGGCAGTTTTGATGGGAAAATCCTGCTCGAAGTAACAGGCGGGAGGCTACCATTCGAGGATGTCACCTATGCCTTTTCATGGACCGGACCGGAGGGATTTCTTTCTTCAGCATCTAGTTTGGAAGGCTTGCAGGCTGGTGTGTATCGCGTTCAGATTTCTTTAGGAAGTAATTGTCTGTTGGAAAAAAGCATGGAGCTCACTCAGCCCGAGGCGCTCGAAATCTCCCAATCGCAGGTGAATAATTTATGCTTCCAAGGGACATCTGGTAGTCTAGCGGTCACTGTCTCGGGAGGAGTGCAGCCTTACAGCTATGCATGGTCAGGACCGAATAACTTCAGCGCTTCGGTAGCCAATCCCCAGAACTTAGCTTCAGGGACCTACCAAGTGATAGTTAGGGATGCGAATGGCTGTACGATTACTGGAGCGCAGCAAACGATCACCGAGCCGACACAGCTTGCTCTTACACAAAGCAAAGTGGACAATGTCTGCTTCCAAGGGAATACGGGAAGTATCTCGATCACCCCATCAGGAGGCACAGCACCCTACACCTATGCTTGGACGGGACCGAATGGATTTAGTTCCACGGCTCAGAATCTTGAAGGCCTTTTTGCAGGGACCTATCAAGTTACGGTTACCGATGCTAATGGCTGCACAATCCCAGGAGTACCCCAAATCATCACCGAGCCCACCTTGCTTTCACTCAATCAGACAAAAGTGGATAATGTGTGCGCTCAAGGAGCTACAGGAAGCATTACAGTGACGGCGGCTGGCGGTACTGGTGCCTATACCTATGCCTGGACGGGACCGAATAACTTTACCTCCACGATAGCTAACCCACAAAACCTGGTTTCAGGAACTTATCAAGTAACAGTAACAGATGTAAACGGCTGTAGTCTTTTGGGTACGCAACTTTCAATTTTAGAACCATCTCCACTTTCACTCACGCAAAGCAAGGTGGACAATAGCTGCTTCCAGTGGAATACCGGAAGCATCTCGATCTCGGTATCTGGAGGGACGGTCCCTTACCGATATGCTTGGACCGGACCGAATAACTTTAGTTCCACGGTAGCCAACCCACAGAATTTAGTATCAGGAAGGTATCAAGTGACGGTTACGGATCGAAATGGCTGTACGACAATAGGGGTAACCCAAACAATTAACGAACCGTCGCCCTTGGCCCTCACTGCACAAGTACAGTCAGAAACCTGCTCGGATGCAAAGGATGGTCGGATTGAATTGATCCTCACTGGAGGCTTACCCCCTTACCAAGTTCGTTGGGATCATGGAGGGAAGGAGAGGATAGCTACTTCGCTTGGTCCAGGTACCTATCGAGTGACTGTCACGGACCAAGGAGGCTGTACCCAAACCGCCGAATACTCCCTTTTGCCGATTCCAGATCTCCGGTTGGAGGGAACCCTGACCTATCAAGCCACCCAGGTGCCTCTCCAAATCTCAGCACTGCTCCAATCCAATGCGCAAGGGGGAACACCGCCTTACACCTATCGCTGGACCTCTGGGCAGACCAGTCCCTCAATTACGGTGACTGAAAGCGGAATCTATACCCTCCAACTCAAGGATGCAAAGGGCTGTGTTCAAGAAATGGAATATGTAGTTGATCTCCCTCTACCCCTAACCATTGAAGTGGAGGTGGACACAATCCCACTTTGTGAAGAGGAGGGCCAGGAAACTACGCTTCAACTCAGAATCAGCCATGGACTGCCTCCTTATCAGATCACTTGGAGCCTTGGATCGGTTACCACTACGGGGATGCAATTCACTACTCGAGAATCGGGCCTGGTGGAAGTAGAAGTGAAGGACGCGCTGGGTCTCATTCAAAGACGAGCGATTACCATCGCACCACGTCTAACTGGACCCATATATTTTACTTACTTATTTGAAAGCCAAGCGGAATTTCAAGCAGATTTGGCACGATTTACAGTAATATTCCTTCCTAAGGCAACTTGGCCCTTCCAGGTAATTTCTTGGGATTTTGGAGACGGCAACAGCAGTGCTGGGCCAGCACCCAACCATCGCTACACCAACAAGGGCACCTACTCCGTGATGCTGACGGTATTGGATGCCGCGGGATGCCTCATCAAGGCCAGTCAAGAAATACAGGTCCAAGATTATTTTATTGAAATACCGAATGTCTTCACCCCCAACGGAGATGCGCTCAACGATACCTTCTTTCCCAAGTTTCGGTTTATCCGAAACCTGCAGCTGCAGGTGATGAACAACTGGGGGGAACTGATCTACCGCTCCCAAGGACAAGAAGATCCTGGCTGGGATGGGTTTGTCTCTGGTGAAAAAGCCCCCGAAGGGGTGTATGTATACAAGCTACGCTACCAAGTTCCGGACGGTCGCACGGTAACTTCTTCTTTCACTTTTCTCTTGGCCCGATGAAT
>JAQCJI010000022.1 GCA_027593175.1 Bacteroidota bacterium
AATTAAGTTGAGGTTTATTGGATAAAATGAAATAATGTTTTGAAAATCAACTAAAAACAGAATGGCTACCAAATAGTATTTCTAAACTAGCTGTTCAAACGTATTTTGCTTAGTATCTTTACGGCAGTACTATAAATCCAAATCGACTTAGCCATGATTATAGGTGTTCCTAAGGAAATCAAAAACAACGAAAACCGAGTTGCCCTCACTCCTGCAGGTGCAAAAGAATTAATCAAGAGAGGCCATCAAGTGTATGTACAGCAAAGTGCAGGTCTTGGTAGTGGTTTTTCTAACGAAGACTACAGCGCTGCCGGGGCAAGCTTGCTACCGAGCATTGAGGCTACCTACCAAATTGCGGAAATGATCATGAAGGTGAAGGAGCCAATTGAATCAGAGTACAATTTAATCAAGCCCAATCAACTGCTATTTACCTACTTTCACTTTGCATCTTACGAACCTTTAACCAAGGTAATGGTGGCAAGTAAAGCAATTTGTTTAGCCTATGAAACGGTTGAAAAAGCAGATCGAAGCCTACCCCTACTCGTTCCAATGTCTGAGGTGGCAGGAAGAATGGCCATCCAAAAAGGGGCCAACTACCTGGAAAAGCCACTTGGAGGAAGAGGGATTTTACTAGGAGGTGTACCAGGTGTACTCCCTGCAAAAGTACTTATTCTTGGAGGTGGTATCGTCGGTACACAAGCTGCATGGATGGCTGCTGGATTGGGTGCAGATGTGATCATTATGGACGTTTCCCTTCCTAGAATGCGATACCTAGCAGATGTAATGCCTGCTAATGTAAAGACCATGATGTCTAATGAATACAACATTCGGGAACAAATCAAGCAGGCTGACTTAATTGTAGGTGCAGTATTGATCCCTGGAGCTAAGGCTCCTCATTTGATCACCAAAGACATGTTGAAGGATATGAAAAAGGGTGCTGTATTGGTGGATGTGGCGGTAGACCAAGGTGGATGTATTGAAACTTGCAAGCCTACCACCCATGAAAACCCTACTTACATCATCGATGAGGTGGTTCATTATTGTGTGGCCAATATGCCTGGAGCTGTTCCTTACACTTCAACCCTTGCATTGACTAATGCCACTCTCCCCTATGCAATTCAATTGGCAGACAAAGGTTGGAAAAAAGCGGCGCAGGAGAATGCTGACCTCGTTCCTGGGCTAAATGTGATCCAAGGAGATATTGTCTATAAAGCAGTAGCAGAGGCATTTCAAATGCCATACACACCGGTTGAAAAATACCTTTCTTAATCTAGATCTACTCCAAAAAAAATCCTAGCGAGGTCTTCGCTGGGATTTTTTATTTTAAAACGAATGAGTTAGTTCAAAATGTAAGAATCGATCGCTTTAAGCTTTTCTCAAAAATGCAGCCTTAAGGGCCATGGATTTAAAGCTATCTATTTTACAAACAATGTAGCCATTCCCTTTCCCAGTTCCACTAGTTCTATTCCCAATTGTTGTTGGAAACCATACAAAACCGCATCAAAAAGGAGTAAAAAAGCGCCTTGAAGTAAAATTGATTTACCAAAGCCAATCCACTTATCTTTCTCCAAACGCCTCCCTCTCTCAATTAAAAAGAGTCCAAGAACAAGGTAGCCAAAATCCAAAGCTGCATTCGCAAGGAGTACCTTTTCAATTTGTTGCTGTGCAGCCAATACGTCCCAAAAATTCAAAACTGATAATTGAGTTGCCTGCCAAAATCCAAAACCAGCTATACCTAGGTTTACCACATTCCAATAGGCATTCATTTGATGGAAAGCTTGCCTTTGTCCTTTTGTTCGAAAGCTACCTAATGCCCCCCAAACCAAATTAACCAATGCCCAGGTCCCCAAAATGAACATGCCTTTTTGATTGTAATCCAATCGCGTTTGACTGATGCTATCCAAATCAGTAAATCCCTGAGCTTCACCTGGCAAGGTAAACACAAAAAATAAGGTCAGGATTTGGAGTGTTTTGGTAATTCTCATAGCTAAATAACCTGCAACTAGGAATTAAAGTTTCTTAGATACTTGGATAGAGCGTCGCCCAAAGCATCTTGACCCCGAAGAAGCAGATCAATAGTCCAGCTAAAACTTGAACTATTTTTTTTCCAGATGGCGATAGGAAGCGCCTTAAACGACATGCAAGAAAGGCTTTCAGAAGATCTATTCCAAAAACGGTACCTAAAAGTGATACATAAAAAAGGATCCGATCGGAAAATATCCATGCATTTTTGATAGAGACCATGCTGGCGATAGATAGCCAAAACAATAAAACGAAAGGATTGATGCCATTAATTCCAAAACCTTGTAAAAAAGCTTTTCGCTTCTTTGGAACAGGTACTACCAGATCTACATCAGCTGAAGGAACTTTCTTCAGGATAAAACTAATCCCAAAGCCTAGTAAAATAAGTCCCCCAATGAGTCCAAGGTACTTCATTACACTTGGAATTTGGGAAAGAAAGTGAACCCCTAAGTAAGTAAATAAGACGTACAACAGGTCACTAAAAAAACACCCAAAGCAAGAATTGCTGCTTGCCTAAAGCCATGATCAATACTGGTGGTGATTAAGGCAAAAAATACGGGCCCAATCATCATGGAAAGGAGAAGGCCCAACTCAATTCCTTCTAAAATCGCTTGCTGCATCTTCAAAAGTACCGCCTCTTAGCTTATATTTGACAATCATTCCAACTGAAATTCCACTCATGGACATCAAAGCCAATCTACATCAGGTCATTAAATCCTTTGTAAACCCTAACTGCCAACTCGTGGCGGTCAGCAAAACGAAGCCAACTACTGCTCTTCAAGCTGCTTATGCTGCAGGAATTCGTGATTTTGGAGAAAATAAAGTTCAGGAAATACAAGCCAAGCAACCCGAAATGCCTTCCGACACGCATTGGCATATGATAGGCCACCTACAGAGTAATAAAATCAAATACATTGCCCCATTCATTCACCTGATCCATGGTGTGGATTCCTTCAAACTCCTGATTGAAATTGATAAACAAGGGAAAAAAATTAACCGCTCAATCCCGGTTTTATTGCAAATTCATATCGCTACCGAAGAAAGTAAATTTGGCTTTGACAGGGAAGAACTGGAAGGAATGCTATGCAGCCCTGAATTCGAAAAATTGACCCATGTTCAAGTACAGGGCTTAATGGGGATGGCAACGTTCACGGATAATCAAAATCAAATACGAACTGAATTTCAAGGATTGAAGCAACTTTTTGATGAACTAAAAAGTCGGTCTCTCCCATCTTTCCTATCCATGAAGGAACTTTCAATGGGTATGAGTGGGGATTACCAAATCGCACAGGAAGAAGGGAGCACCATGGTCCGCATTGGTTCGTCCATTTTTGGAGCTAGAAACTACCCCACTTCATGAACGCAAAAAGAATACTACAAATCACAGGAATATCTGGAGCCCTAGCAGTGGGATTGGGAGCATTTGGTGCGCACGACTTGGAATCCATCTTGGTTCAAAATGGCCGCCTTGACACATTCCAAACAGCTGTAAACTATCATTTTTATCATACCTTGGCCCTATTAGGTCTTGGGGTTTTGGCCTTAGTCAAACCGCAATGGAAAGGGTTTGCTCTTACCACTTGGTGCATACTGTTAGGGATTTTAATTTTCTCTGGCTCGCTTTATGTCCTTTCCTTAACTGGAATTACTTGGCTAGGTGCCATCACACCACTGGGAGGTATTGCATTTATTCTTGGATGGGGCTCCCTTTTCTATTTAAGCCTTAAAAACAAATAAACTTTTGAAAAGAATCTTACTATCTCTTCTTTTATCCTTCTGGCTTTGTAACCTTTCAAGCGCACAGGGTTCCAAGGAAAATATTACCCAATTGGATAGCGCCATCGGAAAACAAAGTTTCTTCGATGGACACCTCACTGGATTTATTCTGTATGACTTAGACTCGAGGCAAGTGGTTTTTGAGAAAAATAGTCACCTATACCAAATACCTGCCTCTACTGCCAAATTATTAACACTTTATGCCGGACTCGCTATCCTGAAGGATAGCACACAAACCCTACGGTATCAATCTTCTGGAGACACCTTGAAAATTTGGGGATCTGGAGATCCTAGCTGGAATTATAAAAATTTAATCCAATCGGATTTTAAAAAAATCATAGGAAAGCATTCCCTGGTACTATTCTCTGATGCCAACCAAGTTTCCCCCGCTTATGGCTACGGTTGGCAGTGGGATGATTATTACTACGATTATGCAGCCGAAAGAAGTAGTTTACCCATGTATGGAAATCTAGTTCAGGTGACTAAATCGCAAAATTCAATTCAGCTTCTACCAACGGCCTTTCAATCCAGGCTTCAACCCTCAAATAAATTTCTCAAAGAGGTAGAAAGGGATTTTCATAGCAACACCTTTTATTTCAATTCAGAAACCTTTGAAGGTAGGGAAACTTATATCCCATTCAAAGTTGACCCTGCAATTGCAGTAGAGTTGGCAAGTCAAGAAACAGGTGTTCCATGGATTTATAGACCCGATCCTCTTCCCAATGACCACCAACAATGGAGTGCCTCAGAATTGGCTCCTATCTTAAAGGAAATGATGTTGGTCAGTGATAATTTTTTGGCTGAACAAATCCTATGGATGGTTTCGGACAAACTCTTCCAAACCTTGGATAGTGAACGGACTGCGGAACATCTCCTGACGACTTTCCTCGCTGATCTTCCAGACCAGCCAAAATGGGTAGATGGGAGTGGATTGAGTCGTCACAATTTAATTACGCCTAGATCCTTGGTTCGTTTATTTGAGAAACTGCTCGAACTGCTTCCCCAAGTTCAACTTGAAGAGTATCTTGCCGTTGGCGGCAAGTCTGGAACTCTTAAAAATTCATTTCAGGCGGCTCAACCTTATATTTTTGCAAAAACAGGGAGTATGAGCCACTCTTATAATTTGGTAGGAATGGTGAAAACCAAATCTGGAAAAACCTATGCATTTGCATTTATGAATTCAAATTTTCCTTTTCCAGTTTCTACCGTGAGAAAAGAAGTGGAAAAAGTAATGCGACAAGTTAGAGATCACTTTTGAAAAAGCCGCCAATTGTTTAAGTTGTCTACTACTTTGATCGCCTAAAAAATAATCCAGCCCATGAATAAGCGTATTTTTTTGAAGTCATTAGGCCTTTTGGCAGCCTCAAGCCCCATCCTAGCATTGGATTTCGCAAGGACTACCAGTCCTACTTCCCTTTTGCCCAAAGCCTTACTTCGTGGTCAGACAATTGGAATTATCAGCCCTTCTGCAGCCTCTGCAGACCGCATGGAATTTACCTTCGCAAAAGAAGCCATGGAAGCGATGGGACTAAAAGTGAAGATGGGCGGGAATTTTAAAAATAGATTTGGCCATCTAGCGGGTACGGACGAAGAGAGAGCTGCAGATTTAAATACCATGTTTGCAGACCCAGAAGTGAAGGCAATCATCTGTCTTCGTGGAGGTTCTGGAGCAGCTCGAATCCTACCACTAATTGATTACGAACAAGTAATAGCCAATCCAAAACCCCTACTTGGCTATTCCGATATTACCGCATTGCACTGCGCCCTTCACAGTCAAACAGGTTTGATTTCATTTCATGGTCCAAATGGATCAGGAAGTTGGAATAGCTTTCATGCCAACCAATTTCAGCAACTTTTTTTCGATCAAAAGTTGCTCACCTTCAAAAATGAAACCACCAAAGGCGATGACCTGGTAGCAAAAGGAAATAGAATTCAAACTCTTATAACGGGGAGTGTAGATGGAAAAATTTTAGGGGGAAACTTAACTGTACTTACTGCTTTATCAGGAACACCTTACTACCCTGATTTTCAAAACTCTATTTTATTTATTGAAGATGTAGGAGAAGATCCTTACCGCATTGATAGAATGATGAGTACACTCAAACTCAATGGCACACTTGGAAAGATCAAAGGTTTTGTTTTTGGTCAGTGTTCGGATTGCAATCCTGACAATGGCTATGGAGCCTTTACGGTAGATCAAATCATGGATCAATACATTATCCCCTTAAACATCCCAGCCTATATTGGGGCTATGATTGGGCATATTCCAAAACAATTTATTGTTCCTGTAGGTGCTCGTGTGCGGTTGAATGCCAGCGAAGGTACCATCACACTTCTTGAAAATATCTTTAGAACCAACTGATTACATGCCTTCCATCTTTTAATTTGTGCTTTTATTTTGTATCCCCATGTCAGTTTCGCACTTTAGACAGGCCCAGCAAAACCCCTTTACTTACCTTGCTTTGGGGGATAGCTACACCATTGGAGAGGGTGTAGATGTCAGAAATAGCTATCCAATGCAACTCGTCCGAGAATGGAATAAAACAGCTAAAATTCCATTTACGTCCCCACTAATCATAGCAAAAACAGGTTGGACCGTGGACGAACTGGAACTAGGCATCCAATCAGCTTCCACGGCACCTGAAGGATATGATTTAGTAACCTTGCTAATAGGAGTCAATAACCAGTACCGGGGGCGGTCCGTGGAATCCTTTGCCATAGACTTTGAAAAAATGCTACAGCAGGCCATTCGATTTGCAAGAGGCTATACAGCACAGGTGCTAGTCCTTTCAATTCCCGATTGGGGCGGTACCCCTTTTGCGAAAAGCAAAGGGGTAGATCCAGCTCAGGTAGCAGAAGGAATAGATGACTATAACGAAATAAAAAAAGTAATCTGTAAGAAATATAGAGTGAAATTCATAAACATCACCTCTGAATATCGAATAGAAAGCGCTTTGCCTGAAGGTTTGGTGGAAGATCAGCTTCATCCCTCCCATCTGATCTATAAGAAATGGATTGGGAAATTGCTTTTTGAAGTGCAAAAAATGGATTTCTGAATGAATTTAAAATTTCTACTTTGTCTAAAAAGTAAGTCCAAGTAGTATTTCCTGGGATTTTTTTAATTTCAAGTTCGAAAAAGACTTAATTGATATACGATGAAAATTATTTGCATTGGCCGCAATTATGCAGCGCATATTGAAGAATTAAAAAATGAAAAACCTGGGCAGCCAGTAGTTTTTCTAAAACCCGAAACGGCCTTATTGAAGGGCGAAGCTCCATTTTATTATCCAGATTTTTCAACGAATATCCACCACGAGATCGAGTTGGTACTGAAAATATCAAAGGAAGGAAAGTATATACAGCCACAATTTGCCCACCGCTATTTTGAAGAAATCGGTTTGGGGATTGACTTTACTGCCAGAGATCTGCAGGATCATTGCAAAGCCAAGGGGCTACCCTGGGAAATAGCGAAGGCCTTTAATGGATCCGCTCCAATTGGGGATTTCAAACCTGTTTCAGCATTTAGTGAATTAAAAAACATCGAGTTTCGCCTAGAGATCAATGGAGAAGTCAAACAAAAAGGGAATACCAGCTTGATGCTCTTTGATTTTGCAACCATCATCTCTTATATCTCCAAATTTTTTACCCTTAAAAAAGGAGATCTCATCTATACCGGTACTCCTCCTGGTGTAGGGCCAGTTCAAACTGGCGACCAGCTGATCGGATTTATTGGAAATGAAAAAATGCTCCATGTTGAAGTTAAATAAGGTTGTTTTTTTACTAGTTCTTGTAAGTGTAGGGTACAATTCTATCGGATGTGGACAAGAAATTCAAAAAGGATACTTCCAGTCCCCCGTAAAGCCAGGTGCTCGAAATTACCTTGCTGGCAACTTCGCTGAACTCCGGCCCAACCACTTCCATACGGGTTTGGATTACAAGTTTGACGCAGTAGAAGGCGAACCCATTTATGCTGCAGCTACAGGATGGATACATCGAATCAAAATCTCCTCTTTCGGCTACGGCAATGTGATCTATCTAAAACACCCGAGCGGACACATTACAGTCTATGGCCACCTAAGAAACTTTAATCCCGCACTGGAAGCCTGGATGAAAAAAAAGATGTACGAGGCCAAGCAAAATGAATTGGAGTTAACCTTGAAAATAGGCGAAATACCGATCAAAAAAGGAGAGCTCATTGCCTATGGTGGGAATACGGGAAGCTCGGGTGGCCCTCACCTTCACTTTGAAATTCGTGATAGCCTGGATCGAGCCCTCGATCCTTTGTTAGCAGGTTATTCCGAAATCTTAGACAAAATCGGGCCCACCCCACAAAAAATCGCAATTGTCCCCCTCGAACTGGATAGCCGTGTCAATGGAAAATTCCAACGCTTAGAACTCACTCCCGTACTTAATGGAACTAGTTACAGTATCACTGAAAACATACAGGTAACGGGGAAAATAGGAATAGAGGTTCAAGGTTACGACAAGTTGGATGGAGCCGAAAATCAAAATGGCTTCCCAAAATTTGAAGTTTCTGATGATTCTGGTCCACTATTAAAACTCATGGTAGACCAGGTAGATTTCAATTATTCCCGGCATTTTTTACTTCATACCCATCAAAATCGCTTTACCAAACTCTATTTTCAAAAGGATTTGAAATTTTCCTTTTTTACGCCAAATACCTCAGATACGGGAGTAATTCAATTAGAGGCAGGAAAAAAGAGGAATATTCAAATCAAACTTATTGATGCTTACAACAATTCCAGAATCGTTAAATTAAGCCTGACTGGTACCGATTTGGATTCTACCTTATCCGATGGAACTGCACCACAAAAAGCTCAGGTGAGTTATTACAAAAACATCCTTAAGATCAAAGTAGCCCAAACAGACAAAGGAGGCTTGGCCAAATTTGAGGTGGGAAATACCACCTACGAAATACTTCCTGCCTACCAGGATGCTGCTAGCAGAACCTACCTTTGGGACCTGCGATTTGGAATCCCTAAAAAAATTGACCTGTGTTCAGAAATATACATTCCGGACATTCTAGGATATTTCCCAGTCGGAAGAGAGCGTTTGCATGCCATTACCAACCTTCAGATTCGAACAGAGGCTAATAGCCTTTTAGAAGACCTTTACCTACGAGTTACACAAACAGGATCAACCAATTCACCAGTTCTTAATCTAGGTGAAACAACCTCTTACCTTTGGAATAACTTAGAAGCCAACTGGGAAGTAAGTGGATATAGTGGAAACAAGGCAAAAACACAAGTGTACCAACGCTCTGCAAACGGAGCGCTTAGCTTTATTGGTGGTGAATGGATGGGAAATCAAATTCGATTCAAAACCAGAAATTTTGGTAATTTTGTTTTAGCTGAAGATGCTACCAAACCCAGTGTCAGCCCAATTAAAGTAAACGCACAAGGCATGCGCTTCACGATCAAAGACAACCTGTCCGGAATCAAAAGTTTTGAGGCATTTGTCAATGGCGAATGGGTTTTAATGCGCTACGAACACAAACAAGCCGTTGTTTGGTCAGAAACTCTGAATGGGCAATCCCTGAAAGGGCCTGCTATCCTAAGAGTGACCGATCAAGCAGGGAATGTGGCAGAGTGGCGTGGAACCTTGAATTAATGTTTTTAAACCTAAACATGAATAATATGTCCTTAGAAGTGGGTCAAATGGCACCTAATTTTGAAGCTAAAATTGAAACTGGAGCTTCTATCAAACTATCCGACTATCGCGGAAAAAAAGTGATTCTTTATTTTTATCCTAAAGATGCTACTCCAGGTTGTACAACACAGGCCTGTAATCTTAGAGACAACTACGATGCTTTGCTTAAGTTGGGTTATGTGGTGTTTGGCATTAGTTCAGACGATGAAAAATCCCATAAAAAATTTATTGAAAAGCAAAATCTACCTTTTTCATTAATTGCAGATACTGACCTAAAAGTTCATCACGCGTATAGCACTTGGATAGAAAAATCCATGTATGGCCGTGCTTACATGGGTACAGCCCGAACCACCTTTGTCATCGATGAAGCTGGAAAAATTACAGAAATAATCCAAAAAGTAGACACCAAAAATCACACGGCACAAGTGCTTAAGTAACCTAGCCCTATGAAAAAACAATCTCTACCTGAGCTACAAAAAATCTGTAGCCAACTTCGAAGAGACGTATTACGCATGGTTCATGCGGTGCAATCCGGACACCCGGGTGCTCCCTTGGGTTGTGCAGAGTTTTTTGTCGCCCTTTATTTTGATCAGCTTCACCACAATCCAGATTTCCAAATGAATGGAAAGGGTGAAGATCTATTTTTCCTTTCAAATGGGCACCTATCTGCAGGTTGGTATTCCGTATTAGCTCGAAGTGGATATTTTCCGGTGGCCGAACTGAAAACTTTCCGCAAACTGAATTCAAGACTACAAGGGCATCCAGCTACCCATGAACATTTACCAGGAATTCGCATCGCTTCCGGTTCCTTGGGTCAAGGATTATCAGTGGCTATAGGGACTGCGCAAGCTAAGGAAATAGATCAGGACAATAGTTTGGTCTATGTACTTATGGGGGATGGAGAACTGCAAGAAGGACAAGTCTGGGAAGCAGCGATGTATGCTGCGCATTTTGGTGTAGATAATCTAATTGCAACAGTAGACTACAATGGGCAACAGATCGACGGTCCTACCATAAAAGTGATGGACTTAAAAAATCTCAAAGCCAAATGGGAAGCTTTTGGCTGGGAAGTCATCGAAACCAAAGAGGGAAATGACCTTGCATCCGTAATTGCTGGTTTGGAAAAAGCAAAGTCCCTCACTGGAAAGGGCAAACCCATCCTGAATCTTCTCTATACCGAAATGGGCTATGGAGTAGATTTTATGGTGGGTACACACAAGTGGCATGGCTCCCCTCCCAACGACGAGCAATTGGCACTTGCCTTGGGTCAATTGGAAGAAACACTTGGCGATTATTAATTATCTATCGCAAAAAAAAAGAAAATGAGCTTAGACTTAAAATTTAATTATACCGAAAAGAAAGATACCCGCTCTGGTTTTGGCGATGGATTTTTGGAAGCTGGAAGAAAAAACCCCAACGTGGTAGGCCTTTGCGCCGATTTGATCGGATCCTTAAAGATGGGAGACTTTCAAAAAGAATTTCCTGACCGCTTCTTCCAAACAGGCATCGCTGAGGCCAACATGATTGGACTTGCTGCAGGGATGGCCTTGGGAGGAAAAATTCCATTTGCAGGCACCTTTGCCAATTTTGCCACAGGACGAGTGTACGATCAAATCCGTCAATCCGTCGCCTATTCTGATAAAAATGTGAAAATCTGTGCCTCACACGCCGGATTGACTTTGGGAGAGGATGGGGCTACCCACCAGATTCTGGAAGATTTGGGTATGATGAAAATGCTTCCGCACATGACAGTGATCAACCCCTGTGACTACAACCAAACCAAGGCTGCTACAATCGCTATCGCAGAATACGAGGGACCAGTATATCTTCGCTTTGGACGACCAATTTGGCCGATTTTCACACCTGCCAACCAGAAGTTTGAAATCGGTAAAGCATGGAAAATGATCGATGGGAAGGATTTGACCATTTTTGCTACTGGACACCTTGTATGGGAAGCAGTAGTAGCGGAGGCAATGCTACGCGAAGAAGGGATTCACGCCGAAGTGATCAATATCCACACGATTAAGCCTTTGGATACAGAAGCGATCTTAGAATCAGTGAAAAAGACGGGTTGTGCCGTCTCTGCCGAAGAACACCAGCTCAATGGAGGTCTAGGTGATAGCATTGCACAAGCCTTTATTCGTTACAATCCTGCTCCCTTGGAGTATGTAGGAGTGAACGATAGCTTTGGTGAATCAGGTACCCCAACCCAGCTCCTAGAAAAATACGGACTCAACGCCGAAAATATCGTCAAGGCTGCCAAAAAAGCCCTTAAAAGAAAATAAATTAGTTACCCACCTCGGCGATAAATTTATTTACCCTATGCCAATACGACCTACCCTCCTCCTCTGGCTTCTCATCTCCTTTGGCTATTCAGCCAAAGGACAGACACCATCTTACTGGCTGACTGACCCTAAGTTAGGCGTCCTATTTCAGAAACAATCTATTACAAGTGCAGCTACTAACATCCCTAATGAAGAAATCAGTTTGTATCCAGATTCGATTTATCAATCCATGGATGGATTTGGGTTTACGCTTACCCAAGGATCTGCCCAGCACCTCCTAGAAATGAGTGAGGATTCAAGAAAGAAAGTCCTAAAGGAACTGTTCGGTAATGAAGAAAAGGATATTCGAATCTCCTATTTACGACTATCTGTCGCTGCTTCGGATTTAAACAAATTCCCTTTTTCTTACAATGATCTGAAAGATCCAAATGAGACGGATCCTTCACTCACCCAATTCAGTCTGAGTTACGATACGCTGGATGTAGTCCCCATCCTCAAACAAATCTTAGCCATGAATCCAAAAGTAAGCCTTATGGCCTCTCCTTGGTCGCCTCCTACCTGGATGAAAGATAATAAGGATACGCGAGGGGGTTCACTTTTGCCCCAGTTTGAAGCCAGCTATGCGAACTATTTAGTCAAGTACATTCAAGAAATGGGGGAAAGAGGGATTCGGATAGATGCCTTGACGATACAAAACGAGCCCCTTCACCCAGGAAATAACCCTTCCTTACTCATGCTTGCGGATCAGCAGGCACGGTTTATTGGGGAATACTTGGGGCCTGCCTTCCAAAAAGCAGGAATTAGCACTAAAATCATTACTTACGACCACAATGCCAATCGGCCAGATTATCCGATTACCGTATTATCAGATCCAAAAGCAAATCCCTATATCGATGGCTCTGCATTTCACCTCTATGAAGGAAAAATGGAGGCGCTATCCGAGGTTCACCAAGCCTTCCCGGACAAACACATTTACTTCACGGAGCAGTGGGTGGGTTCTCCGGGCAACCTAGAAGTAGATATCGCATGGCATGTCAAAAACCTGCTCATTGGCGCCCCAAGAAACTGGGCAAAGACCGTCTTAGAATGGAATCTCAGTTCCAATCCAGAGCTAACACCACATACCGACAGAGGAGGCTGTTACCGCTGCTTGGGGGCGATCACCATTTCCGATAATGAAGTAGTTCGGAATCCTGCCTATTACGTCATCGCGCATGCCAGCAAATTGGTAGATCCAGGATCTAAACGAATTGGATCTTCTGAATCCAAAGAACTTCCTAATGTTGCATTTATCCGACCGGATGGCAGAAAAGTGCTGATTGTCCACAACGACACGGCCAAGGAAATTCGATTTGCTATCAAGGAAAACACCTCCTCTTTTCCTGCCTCATTACCATCAGGTGCCACAGGCACTTGGCTTTGGTAACTAAAACATCCTAGCACAAAAAAGTCCCGAACATTCGGGACTTTTTTTGTTTCAAGTGACTTATACTTTCGGTACCACCCATCCGTTATTGTATTTGGCTTTCATTAATTGGTTGGCATCCGAATCAGTAAACATATTTTTTGCGGCATCCCAATAGACTTTCTTACCTGTCTTAAAGGCAATATTTCCCATCTGCGCATTGATGGCAGCCACCGAACCAGTTTGAATCCCACACTTCAATAGCTTGGCATTATTGGAAGTCATGGCCTCTACAAAATTAATGGCATGGAGTTCGAGTGCACCTGGTCCTGAAGGTTTAGAAAAGGGTATTTTCTCAACCTTTCCTTGACGTTTTCCATCGACCAATTCGGTTTCCGGAATAACCTCCCAGCCTCCTCGGTTTACCACAAGCGTGGCATTATTGCCAATAAAGGCTATTCCTTCTGTGCTTCCGTAATTTCCGCCATCGATCCCAGTAGCATGTTCCCAGAGCATGTTAAAGCCTTCGTATTCATACACCGTCTGTAGCGTGTCTGGAGTTTCGGATGCATCATTTGGATAGGCGAATTTACCCCCTGAAGCCATCACGGATTTTGGAGCACTTACACCCATCGCATAAAGCGCAATATCAATCTCGTGAACACCCCAATCCGTCATCAAGCCTCCTGCATAATCCCAAAACCATCGGAAATTGAAATGGAAGCGATTGGTATTAAATTCTCTTTTCGGAGCAGGTCCAAGCCACATATTGTAATCTACGCCAGCAGGGACTGGGCCATTGGCTAACTTAGGAACTGGCTTCATCCAACCTTGGTAGGCCCAGCACTTCACTAAACGAATTTGGCCCAACTTGCCTGATTTCACATAGTTGATGGCTTGATCGTACTGCGAACCTGAACGCTGCCATTGACCTACTTGAACAATCTTGCCATAGCGCTCTTGCGCTTTGACCATGATTTGACACTCTTCGATGGTATTGGCAATGGGTTTTTCTACGTACACATGCTTGCCTGCAGATACCGCATCCACCATGTTGAGGCAGTGCCAGTGGTCTGGGGTACCGATGATTACTACATCGATATCCTTATTTTCAAGCATCTTGCGGTAGTCCTTGTATTGGGTAGGTCGCGTCCCGCGGAGTTTGAATACATCTTCTGTACGCTGGTCAAGCACACTTTGGTCCACATCGCAGAGAGCCACACAGTTTACCTGTGGAATCTTTAAGTGCACATTCATGTTGGACCAACCCATCCCCTTACAGCCAATTAGGCCATAGTTGATTTGGTCATTGGGTCCGATGCTGCGTGTGAATTTGCCGAAGTCGGCCGCAGTCAATATGGATGGTATGCTCAAGCCTGCGCCGAGCAGCATGGTATTTTGGATAAATTGTCTTCTTGAAGTCATGGGATAAAGGAGTATAAAAATTAACTGAATTAAATCAATAAATAAAGATACGGAAAAACAGATTTAAAGCGGTCTCACCCAAATGTTTCGGAAACGAACAGGGTTGCCGTGATCCTGAAGCATTATTGGAAGTGCCTCGGCGTGAGCCTTATAATTTGGAATACCAATGTATTCGGATGGGCCTTTGAGGATTACATTATTTTGCACCAAGACCCCATTGATCAATACGGTAACAGTGGCTGGAGAGGTCAACATTCCATTTTTATCAAAGCGAGGCGCCTTGAAAATGATGTCGTAGTAATTCCAATCACCTGGCCCTCTCAACGGATTCACCAAAGGAGGATATTGCTTGTAAATACTTCCTGCTTGCCCATTGGTGTAGGTTTTACTTTCGTAGCTATCTAGGATTTGTACTTCATACAAGCCCATTAAATAGAGACCCGAGTTTCCTCTTCCCTGTCCTTCCCCTACAATTTCAGTAGGTGCTGACCATTCGATATGGAATTGAGCATCGCCAAAGGCAAGCTTGGATTGAATATTTCCTGTTTCCTTCTTTACCACCAACTCTCCATTCTCAATCTTCCAGAGTGCAGGACTCGATCCATCCTTAGCAGAGACAAAGTTGGAAAGGTTGCTGCCATCAAACAGGACAACCGCATCCGATGGTGCCTGATTATTCATCGCACCAGGTGTCACCTTAGGAGGTACAGGAGTATAAAACTCCGTCGCCTGGGGAGGCATGGCTGGCGGAGTTGGAGTCTGCTGCGCAAAAGCCAATGATGCTGTTCCTAGGCTAGCCAAGAGGACTACAATAAATAATTTTTTTTGATTCATAGGATAAGTTGGGTTTGAATTGCGAACTGATGCCTTAAAATACAGAAAAATTATAAGAACTTGTAATACCACTGATGGATTTTATGTAACATTTAATACACAATTCATTAACAGAAATAAATCATACCTTTCCTACTTTTCTTAAAATATTTAAACGATATGAAAAAATCATTTCTCGGAGTCATTTTCGCACTAGTATTAAGTATCTCAGTATTTGGGCAGGAAGACTACTTCTTTCCCGGAGAAAAATTTGATCCCACCATCCCCTCACCCTCTCAATTTCTTGGCTACCCTATTGGCGATTGGCACAGTCGCTACGATTTGATTGTAAAGTACTTTGAAAAATTAGATCAGATCAGTGAGCTAGCTATACTTCAAACTATCGGTTATACCCACGAGCATCGACCCAAGATCATCTTGACCATCACCTCAGCTCAGCACATGGTTAATTTGGAACAGATTCGGCAAAAGCAGTTGCAACTTGCAGATCCAAGCCAGCCCGTACCTGAGGTAAGTAGTATGCCATCCATCATTCATCAAGGCTATGGAGTTCACGGCAACGAACCTTCCTCCGCTGAAGCTGCCATGCTTACCGCCTACTGGTTGCTCGCATCCCAATCGGATCTGGCTACCCAACTCCGTGCCAATGCGGTAGTACACATCGACCCAACCATCAACCCAGACGGTCGAGATCGGCATAGCGTTTGGGCCAATTCCAATAAAGGCTTTCCCGCTGTAGCAGATCCACTGGACAGAGAGCACAACGAGACCTGGCCTGGAGGCCGTACCAATCATTATTGGTTTGATCTCAACCGAGATTGGTTGCCATTGGCACATCCAGAATCCAAAGTAAAAGTGGCCTGGTACCACCAGTGGTATCCCAACGTGACTACTGATTTCCACGAGATGGGCGTTAACAGCACCTATTTCTTTGAGCCAACGAAGCAATATGGCTCTGAAAACCCGGTGGTTCCTCGTAAAAATTACGACGACATCAATCCAAAATTTGCCAAATATTTTGCGAAGTACATGGACAAGATTGGTAGCCTCTACTGGAGTAAAGAGGTATTTGACAATAGCTATCCTGGTTATGGATCTACCTACCCAGACATGCATGGAGGTTTGGGTTTGGTATTTGAAACTGCCAGCTCCAGAGGACACATGCAAAGTAGCCAGCGTGGAGACATTACCTTTACCTTTACCATCCGCAACCATGTGGTCAACTCGCTAGCCACCATGGATGCTGCTTTGGCCAATCGCGAATACATGCACCGGTACCTTCGCGAGTTTTTTGAGGGTTCAGTGGCAGAAGGAAGCAAGGATATAGTGAAAAACTACGTGTTTGGAGATGAAGCGGATCCAAGCAGAAACCGACTTTTTCTCCAGTTCCTTCTCGACCACAAAATCAAGGTTTATGAAAATAATGCGGATATTACCTCTGATGAACAAACCTTCAAAAAAGGATCATCTTGGGTGGTGCCTACCAAGCAGCCTCAGTACAGAATGGTACGAACCATGTTTGAATACGTAACCACCTTTGCAGACTCTGTGTTCTACGATGCTTCTGCTTGGACCATGGCTGCGGCGTACGGTATGCCTTTCTCGGCAGCGCCTGCAGCAAAAGTTGGCACAGAATTAAAAGAAGTAACCCTTCCATCGTATTCCTTTCCACAAGGAGATGCCTATGCGTACCTGATTGATTGGAGGGATTACTATGCACCCAAACTCCTATTTGAACTTCAAAAAGTAGGGGTACATGTAGAAGCGCTTCACCAAAATTTTTCCTCACAAACCCAAGATGGAAAAGTGGATTTTGGACGGGGAACCTTGATGATTCCCATGGGCTTTCAATCTCTTCCAAAAGCCGAAGTGATGCAGCAGCTCAAAACCTTGGCCAAAAAGAATGGACAGAAAATCTATTCGGTACAAACGGGCCTCAACCTGAGTGGTATAGATTTGGGATCCAATAGCGCCTCTACCTTGCAGCATCCGAAGGTTTTGATGGTGGTGGGAACAGGTATCAATGCCTCCGAGGCAGGCGAAGTCTGGAACCTACTGGACCATCAACTGGGTATGCCTATTACCAAAGTAAACCTAGAGCAATTTAGTCGAGTCAACTTGCATGCGTACAACACCCTTATTCTTCCTTCTGGAAGTTATGGGGCAGTTGGTGAAAGCCAAGTAAATCATTTGAAAGATTGGGTAAGCCGAGGAGGTACAATCATTACCATGAAGTCGGCTTCTCTTTGGCTGAATCAAAAAGGAATTGTCAAGGAAGAACTGGTTTCCATGGAAGGTGAAAAAGCTCCAACAAAATTGCCTTTTGCCAGTCGCAACGATACCGAAGGAGCTAAAGAGGTAGGTGGAAGTATCTACCTAGCGGAACTCGACCTAACGCATCCGATTGCCTATGGCTATACACGCAAGACTTTGCCTGTGTACCGCAATACAGACCTATTCATTAAGCCATCGACGGACAAATACCTTACTCCCATCCGCTACGCAGCCAATCCATACCTGGGAGGTTACATTTCCAAGGCCAACCTAGAAAGCCTCAAGCAAAGTGCCAGTGTGGTGATTTCTCCTTCTGGCCAAGGCCGGGTGGTTCACTTCTTCGATAGCCCCAATTTTAGAGGAGCCTGGTACGGTACCAACAAGCTTTTCTTTAATGCGTTGTTCCATGGCAATGCCATGGATTAAGCGCTAAACTATCTTAAACCAAAAAAGCCGCAAAATCAGGAGATTTTGCGGCTTTTTTTGTACACCAAGTATGATCAAATTTTAAACAGAACAGATAGCTTCATCCGGGTGGCGAATGTTTTTCCTCCCAATCACAGGAGTCCAAGTTCTGAAATTACGACTCCCTGCAAAATCCATGGAGAAAGGTAGCATGATGGAAATCCAAGCATTTTTTTAGCCGCATTCACTTACTTTTTTGAATAGGTAAAAAAGTTCTGCGGCAATTTGTCTAGAACGTTCGGTATACATTTTTTCTTCCAGGGGACCATCGTCAAAGGCCTTTGGGTCTTCAAACCGGAGGGGGAAACGCTTTTCCGCTCCAGGAATAAATGGGCAATTTTCGTCCGCCTCGTCACAGGTCATCACCGCTGCAAAGTCCTTCGTGGCATTCAATGCATCGTCATAAAGCTTTGAAAAGGTCACAATGGGCGCTGAATCTTCACTGAAAAAAACAAAATAAACCGGATTCTCCCCCTCCTTCTGAACTACCTTGAAACCGTCTCTTTGAATTGCAGCAACAGCCCGAGGATTAAAGGCAGTCACCTCTACCCCTCCCGAATAGCAAAATGCTTCAATCCCATAAAAGGCAGCAGCTGTTTGTGCCCAAATCTGAGAAAATTGACTTCGGCGGCTATTGTGCATACAGATAAAGTTGAGCCGAATTTCTTTTTCATCTGAAATTTTATTTTGAAGATACTGCACCATTTCATCCAAAAGGGCCTTTCGCTCCGAGGTAATCGACGAAATAGGCAGGGAAGCAATAGTCCGCAGTAAATGACTGTAAAAGGTATTCTTCATTCGATTAACAGCATCCTAAATTGGGTGTACACACTTGATCCTGCGCAATGCTCGAGAGCCTAATTTTTGGTTTTCCCATAGGTATACCGCATTTTTCTTTGGCCAGGCAGTCTGTTTGGGTGGAGGTTAACAAAAAATCACCTCCCGCAAATTCTAGCCCATAGCGGCCAATCGTATCTCCTTGATATTCTACCTCTACTTCTAGATCCTTAAGTTCTAAAAAACGTTCTGCCACAGAGATGATATCCAATAATTTGGAAGCACCCAAGCGGTGCTCGTAATCATCTGCTTCCCAAAGTTGAAAACTGACCTTTGACTCTTCGCGAAGGGTTCCTCCACAGTCGATGTATCGCTTGGTCACTGCACCTACTTCAGTAACATGAAAATGAGCAGGTACAGCTATTCCTTCCGGTAAAATAAAATTGACCTGATTCAAGTTTTCCAATTCAGTTTTGATTTGAGATAATTTCATGAATTTACAGCGAATAAGAGTTTAGCATGGAAAAGGGTTAATCACAACACAAATCACCCGTTTTGATCTCAGAAATCTGCTCAAAAAAGGCCTGAAAATACTGCTGTACTTCCCGCCAGCGTGGGATATCCAAACAATAATTTACTGAGGCACCATCGATAGTTCCTCGTATCAAACCCAATTCTTTGAGCTCTTGCAGGTGTTGAGAAATGGTTGATTGAGCCAAGCTCAACTCTTGTACCAAGGTTCCATTGATGCAAGACTGGGAGTTAGCAAGGTATTGAAGGATAGCTACTCGGGCTGGGTGAGCCAAGGCTCTGGCCAGGTCAGCCAATTCGTTTTGTGAGGGCGTAAATAAAGCAGTTTTAGAACGTCCCATAATTGATCGTAATATTACGATATAATTGGGGAAAATTTCACATCCTTTTAAAAATTAACTTTAAATTAATTGGATGGGATAGTGATCGTTCGACTTAAGACAGGATAAACCGCGAAGAATCCGAGCACCTGAGTATCTCCCTTTACAACCCGAATATTGGACTCAGGATTTTGTGGTGGTGGGCTAAAAAGACCTCCATCGTTAAAAAGTAAGCCCACTAGTTGACTAAGGTAGTCGAAAACATCTTTGTTGAGCCTATACAATTCCAACCGTACTCGAGCATTTTTTTTGAAAGCATAACCTAACTCAAGCCCTTGTTCAAATACACGCAAGCCAAAAGCATCATCAAATAAAAGGTAATCCTCTGGCTTGTTGTAAGGAATATCATTTTCAATAACTCGAATTCGGTAATAGTTATTATTTGGAAAAGGGATCTTCCCATAGACTTTAAGATAGTATCCCTTTTTACGAAAAAGTCGTTCCTCTTCATAGTTCCAAACAACCGAATCCACTATAGGAGGTTTAAGCATAAGTCCTTCAGATTGAAATACTTGATCCTTCCAACTTACATTCAATTGATAGGTTTCACCTTCAATGGCGAGCTCAGAGGGATTAGGGCGATACGAGCGAGTAGAGGTTGAATACTGAAAGGTAATTTTTCTACCGGTAGACAATTCTTTAACAAATACATCGGCATCCCGTATCAATTCCTGATCTAGAGAATCGAAGTAATTTTTAGACAAGGAAATTTTCACTTCATTATACGCTTTTTGATCTGTCCAATGTCCTTCAATCACTGGAATCCGAGCTTTCTTTTGATCTAAATCTAAGAAAACCTCTTCTTGGCAGGCTCCAAAAAAAATCGCTAAAAGTAGGAAGATTGAATTTTTTTTCATCAAAACTGGAAGTTGTAGGTAAGGGATGGCAGAAACGCAAACAGGTAAGTCATGACAACACCTGGACGAGTAGAAAAGACTTTCCCATCTGAAGGGTTAAAATTCAATTCATTGTTGTACAAAACTCTAAAATCATAGGAGAATGGATTTTTACGGCCATAGATGTTATATACCCCGAAATTCCAGCTTCCCTTCCATTTTTTTCCCTGATCGGTATTTTCCCAGGTAACTGTAGCATCTAGCCTATGGTAATCGGGAAACCTATCCTCATTTCTAAAATCCGAATAAAGTGATACGGGCTGGTTGTCTACTACATAAGAACCGACAGGAAAGGATACTGCCTGCCCCGTTGAATACACGAAAGTAAGCCCTGCAGACCACGAGGAGGAAAATTTATGGTTTAAGACTAGCGAAATATCATGAGGTCGATCAAAACGAGGATTATAGGGCTTATCTCTACTTATTCCATCAATTTGCCTCCATGCGCGAGACCAGGTATAGGCGAGCCATCCAGTCGTTTTTCCTCTATTTTTTCGAAGTAAAAATTCCGCACCATAAGCCCAACCGCGACCACTTAAAAGTTCAGTTTCTACCTCGTCAGAAAGTAAGATTCGCGCCCCATTCCGTAGGTCGATTACATCTTGCAAGTTTTTATAATAGCCTTCGACGGAAAATTCCCAACGGTTTTCGTTAAAATTATGAAATAATCCTAGGGAAACTTGATCGCTTTGAATGGGTCGAATGTATTGACTAGCCAACACCCAACGGTCTATAGGAAGCCCTGCAGAACTGTTGGAAGCTATTTGTACGTACTGAAAATTCCTATTGTAAGCCAATTTCAACGAAAACTCAGGACGAAGAAGGTAGCGAAATGCTATTCTCGGTTCCAATCCCTGGTACCGCTGCATCAGTTGGGATCGCTCATAAAAAAGAGAATCAGAAGGATCCTGATCCGGATTGGGTGCGTTACCATTATATTTGTACACTTTTCCTTCCCCTAGCTGGGCATAAATTCCTTGGCGAAGACCCAATTCACCGCTAAGCTTATCTGTAAACTCTCGAGTAAGCCCAACAAAAGCATTGCCTAAAACCCCTTGCACACCTTGTGTTTGCCGTCTGTTGATTGGATTATTGACAGATGGTTTGAGGTATGTCGGTGCAAAATGATATACTTGACCATGAGCTCCCCAAACTAGCGTGGTAGTGGAAGAAAGGACTCGGGTCCAGCTGGCCTTAATACCAGATTCCGAAAGGGAATTGGTCCAATCGAAGCCATTTTCCTCGTTATCAAACTTCACTTGGTAGCTGTACCGCGAATGATAGGATTGCAAATCAAAAAATGAACTATCCGAATTGACACGATTCCAATTGACCGCAGAGACCCAATTTTTCCAGCCCAAACCAAACTGACCATCTAGCCCTAAATAATCACTTCCTTGGTAGCTGCTTAGCGAAAGTTTGTCTTTCTCAGTCAACGTAAAAGCCGCCTTTCCATTTAAGTCGTAAAAGTTGAGCTGGTTATTATTTAAATCAGGGTTGGAGGAAAGCTTCAAGAACAAATCTGCGTAGGTGCGTCTACCGCTAATTAAAAAGCTATGTTTATCCCCGAGCAAGGGACCCTGTAAAGTCATTCGAGAAGAAATAGTACCAATACCCCCTTCCCCTTGGATTCGATCCTTTTCTCCTTCCCTCAAGATAACATCAATCAAGGAGGAGGCTCTACTCCCGAAACTTGCAGGCATATTGCCTTTATATAAGTCTACTTTTTTAATTCCATCAGGATTAAAAACGGAAAAAATTCCAAAAAAATGGGAGGCATTATAAACGGGAGCGCCATCCACTTGTATTAAATTTTGATCTGACGACCCACCACGAACAAATAGTCCTGTCGTACCCTCACCGGCAGATTTCACGCCGGGTAATAGTTGAAGACTTCGTAGGAGATCAACTTCCCCAAACAAGGCAGGAAGTGACTGAAGGGTTTCCATGGACAGGGTAGACTTCCCCAATTCCAAATTTTTAACCTGCTCATCCCCTCTTTTTTCTTGAATCAACACTTCCTCCAAAGAAAAATCGACTGCCTTTAAGTAAAATCGCTGTACTTTTTCTAAATCACGAACTTGAATGGTTCGGGTAGACTTTTCGTAGCCGAGGTAGGAAAGAATAATTTTTGCAGGGAGAGTTATTGCAGGAAGCAAAAAATTTCCATCCACATCCGTAAGGGTTCCTTGTTGAACTTGTCCCTCCCAATACACATTTGTCCCCACAAGACCCTGAAGATTACCTGCGTCCATTACTTGACCACGAAAAACGGCTTTTTCTTGTGAAAAAGCGGGATAACCAATTATAAATAAAAGTATAAAAAGTAGTGACTTATGAAAAGACATCAATGAGTTGGTTCTTGAAGTTCTTTAACCGAACGAGTGTAAGAAATTAATGTTTGTTAATTCTGTTATTTCTTTTTGAAATGCAAAGCCCTCGTTGCCAATTTTCGCTTTCAAAGTTAGCTTTATTTCCTAATTTCAAGCCATGATTTGGGCATACCCGGATATCAAACTTACGCTCCTTGTCGCTGGAATTTTTATCCTGCTGTATCTGCTGTACCTAAGCAGATTTTGGTCCATCAACAGGAAGTTGAAGGTAGAAAAGCAGCGTCTTTTCACCAAATTGTTCATTCGCTCCGTCTACTTTATCTTGTCATTAATCGCCTTTGCAGGTCCTTCCATTGGAGATTCTTTCAAAGAAGTTAAAGAAGAAGGCAAGGACATTTTCATTGCAGTCGACCTTTCACAATCCATGATTGCGACTGACATTGCTCCTACGAGGCTGCAACGGATTCAGTTTGAATTAAAGGAATGGCTAAAATCCTTTCCTTCCGACCGAGTTGGACTGATTATTTTTTCCACTGAATCTTTTCTTCAGTTACCCCTTACCTACGATCAAGCAGTGGCCAATCTATACATTGATGGTCTTTCCATTGGATTGGTACCCAATTTGGGTACCGACCTTAGTACTCCACTTCGGATGGCATTAGAACGTTTCCAAAATGACCAGAGTCAGGAAAAAAAATCTCGTTCTGTGGTATTGATATCTGATGGGGAACATTTTGGCGAAGACTTAGATGGGATTGCAGAGGAATTGGTTGACCAAGGGATCAAAGTCTTTTCTGTAGGTATAGGAACAGAAAGAGGTGGGGAAATGGCTCGTGGCAACGGGCTTGTAATGGACCCTGACACAGGAAAACCAGCTTTAACCAAGTTAAATCGAGAGCCTTTACAATTTATCGCTTCAGAAACAGGTGGGCAATACTTTGAGATCTCAGACCAAACCCAAGAAATGGGAGGCCTGATTTCTGCGATTGAAAACTTGGAAGGTGGCTTCTCCACTACCCGCATGGTGGAAGCTAGTTCAAACAAGTATTTTTACTTCCTTTTGGCCGCCCTTGCACTAGCTTTGGTGGATATGATTTTACCAATTAAAACAATCAAACTCTGATGAGCTGGATCAAAGGGATCTTCCTAGTTTTATTGTTTCTACCGGCCTCCTGGACGCGGGTAAGCCGCTTGAATGCAGCAATCGATCAAGCTGCTGCAAGCTATGCCGCTAAAGAATATGCGCAAGCTATCAAAGATCACCAGATTCTTGTAGAAGCGTTTCAACTGGTATCCGAGTACTTAGATTTTAACTTAGGCCTCAGCTATAAATACGCGAAACAGCCTGAAGAAGCCACTGCAAACTTTGATAAAGCCAGCCAAAGCACAGACAAACTCCTGGCCTCTTTTGCCTTCAACCAAGGCGGAGTGGTATTGGGAGACAAAAAGGACTACCAAGCTGCTTTAAGTAAATTTCAATCGGCATTGATTCAAAATCCATTGAATGAGGAGGCTAGATACAACTACGAGTTGCTTGCTCGGTGGCTAAAAAGAGATGAGGAGCGGAAGAATAAAGATGAAAACACTCCTGAACCTTCGGAATTTGCCAAACGAAAAAAGGCAGAGGCGGATCGATTGGTGGAACAATTCCGGTTCAAAGAAGCGTTAACACTTTTGGAGGCAGCTCTTGCTCAGGATGAGACGGTAGCCGCTTATCAAGAATTTATGACAAGCTTAAAAGACGTAGTCGAAATAAATGAAAACTAAATATCACATATTCTTTGGATTGGCTTTTTTGCTGCTTTTCGCAGGAAAGGCACAGGCCCAGAACGCAGGAGAATTTTTCAATCGTGCGGCACGCTCCTATGTGAAAACAGCCAAAGAGCAAGCCCTTAAAGAGGTAAATGATGGATTAGCAAAGTATCCAAACGATGCCAAATTGAAGGCCTTAAAAGAAAAGTTGAATCAAGATCAGGAGGAAGAGCAGCAGGAACAAAACCAAGAGCAGCAGCAGCAAAACCAACAAAATCAAGAGCAAAAAGATCCCTCACAAAAGGAAGATTCAAAGTCGGATCAAAAAGACGGGGAACAGACCAATGAAGATAAGGCCAAGGAAGGGCAAAAGGGAGAAAATCCCTCTCAGCAAAGCGAGGAGGCCGGGCAAAACGGGAACAACCAGATGGATGCTAACCTGGCCGATCGCCAGAAAAAAATAGAGGCCATGCGCGAAAAATTGAAAGGGATGAATTTATCTCCTGAACAAGCCTCACAAATTTTGGAATCACTTAATGCAGCGGAACTACGGTATATCCAAGAAAATAAAAAGAAAGCGACGCAACGCCCTAAAAAAGGATTGCCTGATTGGTAATTCCTTAGGCTTGTTCAACTTCACCTAAACCCATTTAGAGATGAATAAAGAAGTTTATATCCTTACCGCAGTGCGTACTCCCCTTGGGAGCTTTGGAGGGAAACTGAGTGGCTTGACAGCTACTGAATTAGGAAGTATTGCCATCAAGGGCGCCTTGGCCAAGTCAGGGGTTCCCGTGGAAGCGGTCAATGAAGTGTTTATGGGCAACGTGCTTTCTGCCAATTTGGGACAAGCACCCGCTCGTCAAGCCTCCATCGGCGCAGGTATTGGCTACCAAGTACCCTGTACTACCATCAACAAAGTTTGTGCTTCAGGCATGAAAGCTGTGATGCTCGGGGCGCAGTCCATCGAATTAGGCATCAACGAGGTGGTGGTTGCTGGAGGAATGGAAAGCATGTCCAATGTCCCCTACTACATTCCGAAAGCACGCTTTGGCTACAAATATGGAAATGCTGAGCTGTGTGATGGACTAGTTCGAGATGGCCTTTTTGAGGTGTATTACAAGTTTCCCATGGGCAACTGTGCTGAAAATACTGCCAAGGAAATGCAGATCAGCCGTGCCGAGCAAGATGCCTATGCCATTCAATCTTACCAAAGGTCTGCAGCCGCTTGGGAAGCAGGAATGTTTGCAGATGAAATCGTACCTGTAGAACTCCAAGGTAGAAAGGGAGAATCGATTTTAATTACCGAAGACGAGGAATACAAAAATGTAGTATTTGAAAAAATACCTTCACTAAAGCCCGTTTTTGATCCAAATGGAACTGTGACTGCAGCCAATGCGTCGACCATGAATGATGGTGCCTCGGCCTTGGTCTTGGTGAGCAAGGAAGTAGTCGAAAAATATGGCCTCAAGCCAATCGCCAAAATTAGAGGATATGCCGATGCAGCTACCGATCCACTTTGGTTTACGACTGCACCGGCCTTGGCTATTCCTAAAGCCTTGACCCATGCGGGGGTAACTGCTGAAGAAGTTTCCTACTACGAGATCAACGAGGCCTTCGCAGCGGTGGCGCTTGCCAACCAGCGGGAACTAAACCTAGACAACGATCGCTTGAATGTATTCGGAGGTGCGGTCGCCTTAGGCCATCCCCTAGGTGCTTCAGGAGCAAGAATAATTAGCACCTTGTGCTCCGTACTTCACAAAAAGGGCGGAGAAATTGGCGTAGCAGGCATCTGTAATGGCGGCGGCGGCGCGGCGGCGATCGTGATTGAGAAAATGTAGGTCTTAATTCACGATAAGGTTCAAAAACACTAAGTAAAAGTTACCCTTATCCTTAGCTTCTCAGCGTCCTGCATGCGGCAGGCAGGCTTTGCGATATGTATTCTTTTTTCACGCAAAGGCGCAGAGGCGCGAAGAGTTAATTTTTGGATGGCTGGAGTTCCTTGGGAAAGCCCGACGTAAATTCCATACGAAGCCGGTCTTTTTCGGCCAACACAAACATTGCTTCTACATCAGGGAGGCTTTCGGCCAGTATCTTAGCTTGCTCTGGTCCCATAGCCATAAAGGCGGTGGCCAAAGCATCAGCTTGCGTGGCAGAGGTAGCCAAGACCGATACAGACACCATCGAATGGCTCACAGGAAACCCTGTTTTCGGGTCAATCAAATGGGAACGGCGATTGCCCTGCTCATCGATGTAAAATTTACGGTAGTTGCCTGAGCTACTCAAAGCCAATCCATTTAGCGTAACCTTGGTGAGCATGGTGTTCGTCACTCCCAATTCTGCCTGCGCAGGATCTTCGATGCCAATTGTCCAGGATTCGCCCTTGGGATTTTGTCCTTTTCCCTTCATCTCCCCTCCGATCTCCACCAAATAGTCCGTAACACCTGCTTGGTCCAATACCGCTGCAAGTTTATCAATGGCATAGCCCTCGCCTAAACCTGTAATATCTAATTTTACGCCTTCTTCGGCTGCAAAATAGCCAGAATCTGTCATGATAAGCTTAGATTCGAAGCCTACCAACGCCTTTAACTCCGCCACCTTTGCGCTATCCATTTGCTCCCGCTGTTCAAAAGAAAAGCCCCATGCCTTTAGCAAGGGAAAAAGGGTGGGCTCGAAATAGCGTTCACTTTGCATATGGTACTTCTTACACGAATCCAGCATGTCACGAAAGGTGAAGGATGGATTTATCAAAATTCCGGTAGCATTGAAGTCTGAAACCTCTGATTCCTGGATATAGGAGTTAGAGGCGCTGTTAATAAGCTCAAAAACAGAATCAAACTTGACTTGGTAATCTTGAGAGGCATCCCCTACCTGAATGCGGTAATAGGTTCCAAAAATCTCCCCCTCATAATTTTTAAAAGTAACTTCTGGCTTGGATGCACAGGACGCAAGGACAATTAGTACAATTAAAGCAAGAAAACGAGCATAAAGCATATAGAATATCAGTTTGAAGCCTCAAAGTTAGCCCATCTCAACTAAATACGGCAAGGGATGTGGACTTGAATTTGCTTCTTTGTAATTTCCCATCACAGAAGCCCAATACCCTCTAGAATACTGGGGTATGTATTCTTACGCTGGTCATTCCCCATGCTCAAATCTATATTCTTTCCCTTAATTTTCGGTTTAATATCATTTTTGACCTTTGGTCAAGATACGCTACGTACCTACCATGCTGAAGATACGCTGAAAGTCAAAGAAGTCGTTTTACTCGTCAATGGCAAAGCAAATGGACCTGTCAAGCGTTACGATTTGGAAGGACGATTGGTCGTGATTGGCAGCCTCAAAAATGACCAACGTCATGGGACATTCTACGATTTGGATCCGGAAACAGGAGATACACTTCGGCAACTGATCTTTCAAAATAACCAACGCGAAGGGGAAGCCTTGTCCTTCTACTCCGATGGTACCCTGCGTCAGCGCTCCAAATTCCTTGCCAACCAACTAGAAGGTGAGGTCTTTTCCTATTTTGAAGACGGTACCCTTTTCGAAAAGACCCCTTTCAAAGCCAACAAACCCGAAGGAACCTCTCTTCGCTACAATCCAAACGGATCTATCCAATCCAAAATAGGATATTTAGCAGGCCAGTTTCACGGCATCCGCGAAGAATACAACGAGTCAAATACCCTGCAATACCAAGGTAATTACGAGCGAGGAGTCCTGAATGGCAAGGAAGAAAGCTTCTTTCCGGATGGAACATTGCGCTCACGGTTATTTTTCAGCTATGGAAACCTGGATGGCCCCTACCTACTCCACCATCCGAATGGGCAACCTGAACGGGTAGGCACCTACAAAAAAGGAGCGCCCGACGGAGATCTCCTCAGCTATTATCCGGGAGGTGCGCCCAAACAAAAAACAACCTTCGCTAAAGGAATTCCCATCACTCCAAGTAACAGCTACTACGAATCAGGTAGCCTGCAGCAGCAGGAGTTTTATTCCAAAAAAGGAGAAAAAATCAAGGAGGAAAACTACTACCCTTCCGGGCAACTCTCCTCCAGTATCCCCTTCCTCAATGACTTGGAAGAAGGAGAAGCGATACTTTATTACGAAATAGGTAAACTTATGGAAATTAGACGATTTAGTAAAGGTAAATTAAATGGAGTTCGAGAGTTCTATAATATGAATGGGGTCCTAGAACGAACGGAAATCTACGAACTTGGAAATAAAATCAATAAATAACGGGCAAGTTCACCGCTAGCCAAATCGATTTTTCTATTTTTGCCCAAACGAATTCTTCATGAGTAAAGCCATCAAAGAAACTCATTTTTCCTTTCCTGGACAGAAAGGCTTTTACAAAGGTAAAGTACGGGATGTGTACATGTTTGATAAGGAGCTGGTAGTCATCGCATCCGATCGGATCTCTGCCTTCGACGTGGTCCTCCCACGAGCCATCCCCTACAAGGGTCAAGTACTGAATCAAATCGCTGCAGGCTTCCTTAAAGCCACTGCAGATTTGGTACCCAACTGGGTGACTGCCACTCCTGATCCAAGCGTGACCATTGGCAAGCGCTGTGAGCCCTTCAAGGTGGAAATGGTGATCCGTGGCTACCTCGCAGGACATGCTGCTCGGGAATATGCCTTAGGGAAGCGAATAATTTGTAGCGTCCCCATGCCTGAGGGATTAAAAGAAAACGATGAATTCCCTACCCCAATCATCACCCCGACCACCAAAGCCTCCGAAGGCCATGATGAGGACATCTCCAGAGAAGCCATTTTAGCCAAGGCGATTGTCTCAGAAGAGGATTACCTAGTTTTAGAAAAATACACCCGAGCGCTCTTCCAACGTGGTCAAGCGATGGCGAAGGAAAAGGGATTGATCCTAGTGGACACCAAGTATGAATTTGGCAAAGCTGATGGAAAAATCTACCTCATCGATGAAATCCACACACCAGACTCTTCCCGATACTTCTATGCCGAAGGCTACGAAGAAAACCAAAAGCAGGGATTAGCTCAAAAACAATTGTCTAAAGAATTTGTACGTCAATGGCTGATTGCCAATGGCTTCCAGGGAAAAGAAGGTCAGAGTTTGCCAGAAATGAGCGATGAACTTGTAGAAAACATTTCAGATCGCTACATTGAGTTGTTTGAAAAGATTACCGGAACAGCCTTTGTTCATGCCGAAACCGCAGATATTGCCAAGAGAATTGAAAAAAGTATTTTAGATTACCTCTCCAACTAAGCACACACATGAAATATACCATCGATAAAAAAGAGCAATACGTTGTTTTTTCTCCACTTGAAGAAAAGATTGACTCCTTATTGGCTCCTAAACTAAAGTCTGAACTCTTGACCATTCATGCGGAGGGCTACAGCAATCTCGTGCTCGACATGAGTCAAGTAAACTATATCGATTCCAGTGGATTGAGCGCCTTATTGGTAGGTGACCGGGAATTTGGCCGCAATGGAGGGATTTTTGTGATCTCTGGCGTTAGTGACCACGTGATGAAGCTGCTCAAGATCTCCATGCTGGATAAAAAGCTTCGCCTGGTAGCCAACTTGGAAGATGCAGGAGAAGTGGTATTTATGCATGAGATTGATGGAGGAGAAGACGAGGAGGGCGCTTGAGTCCAGAATTTGAAGTTCTCATCCTAGGAAACACCTCTTCCATTCCCATGCATGGAACAAATCACACTGCCCAAGTCATTCGATTTGGGCAGGAGTTTTTTTTGCTAGATTGTGGAGAAGGCACGCAGCTCCAATTGCGGAAGTACAAGGCCAGAGACTCTAAAATTTCAACCATCTTCATCTCTCATCTTCATGGAGATCATTACCTCGGTTTGATCGGGTTGCTGTCGAGTTACCATCTATCCAAGCGAACCGCAGCACTCCAAATTTTTGGCCCAAGGGGCCTAAACGAGATCATTACCACTCATTTTAGGTGGAGCAATACCCGCTTGAATTATTCCCTTAAGTTTACCGAAACCAGCACCTCTGGTATGGTCCTCTTGCTCGAACATCCTCAATTTCGAGTTTCCAGCTTTCCCTTACAGCACCGTATTCCCACCACGGGCTTCCTAATTGAAGAAAAAGAAGGTCCGCACTCGCTGATTAAGGAAAAACTCCAAGAGAACCCAATTCCCTTGGCTGCGATTCAATCCTTACAAGAAGGAAAAGATTACGTAGCCAGTGACGGCAACTCCTACAAGGTGGTCGACTTCTGCCACCCCCATCCTCCGTTGCGGAGCTATGCATTTTGTTCAGATACAGCCTTTAGCCCTGAACTAAGGTCCTATTTTGCTGGTGTGGATCTGCTGTACCACGAGTCTACCTTTATGGAAGCTGAACAGCAACGGGCAGCAGAAACCTTCCACAGTACTGCCAAGCAAGCCGCACATATCGCACAACTCAGTGGCGCAAAAAAATTACTTTTGGGTCACTTTTCTACCCGATATTCTGATTTAAGTGATTTATTAGCTGAAGCGCAAACCATTTTCCCGAATTCTTGCTTAAGTGAAGAAGGCATTACCTACACCATCCCTACATCCCATGCATAAATCTCAACAAAGCCGTAAAACCAACCTCTTTGTTATTTTAGGAGCCATCTTCCTGACCAATGCCATCTTGGCTGAAATTATAGGGGTGAAAATCTTCTCAGGGGAGCGTACCCTTGGATTTGAGCCGGTTCAATGGATCTTCTTTGGGGAGTTTGTGCTGGATTTCAACCTCACTGCTGGGGCGGTGATCTGGCCAGTAGTCTTTATTATTACTGACTTGATCAACGAGTATTTTGGTAAAAAAGGGGTACGAAAAATTAGTTTTTTGACTGCCGCACTCATCACTTATGTGTTTGTGATCATCAGCCTGGTTACGGCCCTAGCTCCTGCAGATTTCTGGATGCAGGTAAATGCCAGCATGCCTGACGGAAGTGCCTTTGACATCAACTATGCATTTAATACCATTTTTAGACAAGGCCTAGGAATTATCTTGGGTTCCCTCACCGCCTTTTTGCTCGGGCAGTTGATCGATGTGTATGTGTTCCAAAAGCTCCGTGCCGTAACAGGTCCAAAGATGATCTGGCTACGCGCCACAGGTTCCACCCTTGTATCTCAATTCATCGATTCATTTGTGGTGCTGGGCATCGCCTTTTATGTCTTTGGCAACTGGAGCCTCCCCCAAATCGCCGCTGTGGGCTTGATCAACTACGTCTACAAGTTTACCGTGGCCTTGGCACTTACACCAGTGCTCTATATTGCACATGGGCTGATTGATCGGTACTTGGGCAAAGATTTATCTGAAAAGATGTCCGAGGAGGCAACAGAGGATCGTTCGTTTTTGTAGAAAAAAAATCTAGTGAATTTACCCTGAATTCTATTGCAGGC
>JAQCJI010000023.1 GCA_027593175.1 Bacteroidota bacterium
TCTTGAAAAGACTTAAACTCCAAGGCATTCCCACAAGGATCTAAAAAAAACATGGTTGCCTGCTCTCCTACTTCCCCTTTGAATCGGATATAAGGCTCAATGACAAATTCCATCCCATGGGCTTTCAGCTTGTCGGCAAGGGCATGCCATTCGTCCCAACCAAGTATTGCCCCAAAATGACGGACAGGAACATTTTTTCCATCCACCTCATTAGATTTGGCGTTAGCAAGTTCCTCTGGTTTGATATGCGCAGAAAGCTGGTGACCAAAGAAATTGAAGTCAATCCACTTGTCTGTGCTCCTGCCAATATCGCAGCCCAAGAGGCCTCCATAAAATTGGCTCGTTTCTGCGATGTCGCGGATTGGAAAAGCGAGGTGAAAAGGTTTAAAGTCAGACATAATGCTTAGTTTCGGTGGGTAATGTGTTCAGGGACTGATAGCAAATTGTACCCTAAATATATGGCAAAAAACAAAATAGTTTCATTGATTTTGAGCAGCGGCGGCGCAAGAGGATTGGCGCATGTGGGCGTAATCGAAGAGCTAGAGCGCAGGGACTATGTGATCGCTGAGATTGCTGGTTGCTCTGCAGGCGCCCTAGTGGGAGGCATGTATGCAGCAGGAAAGCTGCCCGAATTCAAAGATTGGATCTGCAATCTCGATCGCCTAGATGTCTTTTCCTTGATGGACTTCACCTTCACTAGTGGGGGATTTATCAAAGGTGAAAAGGTATACCAAGCATTAAAAGAAGTAATTCCTGATCAAGCAATTGAAGACTTACCGCTCCGCTTTTCCTGCAATGCAGTAGATGTCAACTCTGGAAAGGAGTATATTTTCACTCAGGGGAGTCTGTACGAAGCGATCCGTGCCTCCGGGAGCATCCCCTCCGTTTTTTTACCTGCCGAAATAGGTAAGCATCACTTTATAGATGGAGGAGTATTAAATCCAGTACCGATCTCCTTGATTTCTGATACCCACACAACGGTAGTCGTCGTCAATACGAATAGCTTGGAGGAACATTTTCTTCCCCCTCCTCAAAAAAGAGCAAGCCAAAAACAATCCCTCACCTTACCTGGATGGCTTATGGACTACCAAAACAAGATCATGCAGTATTTTCCGGAGAAGAAAGAAGACCCAAAAACGAGCTATTCAGCTATGGAACTGGTCATTCGCTCCTTTGACTTGCTGCAAGACCGCTACTGCCAGCTGCTTCTCGAAAATTATCCGGTAGGAGTAGAAATCAAGGTTTCCAGAAATCAGGCAGGAGTGCTGGAGTTTCACCGGGCAGCAGAGTTGATTGAAGTGGGAAGAATCAAGGCTTGTGAAGCCCTAGATCGATTGGAAAATGGAAATTGACGAACTCAATCGCCTTCTTGGCAATGCGGATAACTACCTCTTGGATCAAATCCTAAAAGGGCGATTTACCAAGGAAATGAAAATCTTGGATGTGGGCTGCGGTGAAGGGCGAAATGCCGTCTACTTCCTTCAAAAAAACTACCCAATTTTTGGTATCGACCCGAATGAAGTAGCCATCCAGTATTGCCGATACCTAGCCAAAACTATTGATCCCCAAACAGACATCCATCGTTTTCAAGTAGGCGATGGTGCTGCCATCCCTTTTCATGCAGCTGCATTTGAAGCGGTCATCAGTTCGGCCGTCCTCCACTTCGCAGAGAGTTCTGCCCATTTTTGGAAAATGGTAGCAGAAATTCATCGCATACTCAAGCCAGGTGGTATTTTTTGGATGCGGATGAATACAGGCTTTGGCAAAATTCTCGAAGAAAGTAGCCCCTTGGGGGATGGAAAATACCTCTTACCCGACAACTCCGAACGCTATTTATTACTTCCTGAAGGAATGCAGCAGTTGGAACGAATGGGCTTTCAATTTCTCGAAGCTCCCAAAACCGTCCTTGTCTACGGGCAACGGGAAATGGGTGTGTTTTTGATGGGAAAAAAATTTTAAATTATTCTGCTTTAAACTAGTTTCCCAGAACCGCCCGCACAATCAAGTCAAAAACTGCTGTAGGGGCAATACGATCAGCTTGGGTAATTGAGGCCTCGCAAACAAGCAGGGGCTTATCCAAATCTGACTCAGGAATGCGGCCATGCGCTCCCTTGACCAAGGAAGCATCCAACGGAATCACATCCATCAAGTATCGGAAACCCAGCTTCTTCTTCAAGAGCTTGCTCCCTACCTTTAGGATGGGAAGCGAGATAGCGGGGTCCATAATGAGTTCCAAAGGATCATAGCCTGGCTTCCGGTGAATATCCACACAGCGGGCATAGTCTGGAGCTTTGGCATCGTCTAGCCAGAAGTAGTAGGTAAACCAGGAATCGGCATCCGCGACGACCACCAAATCCCCTGAACGGGTATGATCCAAATGGGCCTCTTTTTTCCCTCGGGCATCCAACACCTTTTCCACTCCTGGAAGTGCTTCGAGGAGGGCTTTCACCTCGGCAAGTAAGGACTGATCCTGCACGTGCACATGGGCTACCTGATGATCTGCTACTGCAAAAACGCTTGAGGTACCTGCATCGAGGGTTTCCAGACCAAGTTCATTTTTCACTTGAATCCAGCCCTTCTCTCGGAAAACCCGGTTGAGGTGGATCGGCTTAGACACGGAAGTAATTCCATATTCGGAAAGCAGCAGCACCTGAGTTCCTTGGCTTTCAAAATAGGTGATCAAGTCTTCGGCTACCACATCAATCTCGTGCAAGTCTTTTGCGATTTTAGTAAAGTCAATACCATGCTTTTGAAGGCCGTAGTCCAGGTGGGGGAGGTAAATCAAATTGAGTGTAGGAGTATACCACTGGTCTACTTTTTTGGCAGCCTCAGCAATCCAGCGACTGGAGGCAATAGTCGTAGCTGGTCCCCAAAAGCTAAAGAGGGGGAAAGGCCCAAGTTCAGCTTGCAGACGGTCCCGCAGTTCCATGGGTTGGGAATGGCAGTCGGGCAACTTCCGCCCATCAGCTGGATAGAGTGGCCTTGGGGTTACCGCAAAATCCGCCGTGCTGTACATGTTGTACCACCAAAACAGGTTGGCCACGGTAAAACTCGGATCTTCTTTGCGCAGCAATTCCCACACCTTCTCTCCCTGCACAAGCCTGTTAGACTGTCGCCAAAATTTAATCTCACATTCTTCCTCAAAGTACCAGCCATTGCCGACAATTCCATTTTCAGAAGGCCATTTTCCTGTTAAATAGGTGGATTGAGCAGAGCAGGTCACGGCAGGAAGTACGGGTTCTACCACAGATAGGTGCTTCGATGCGATCCATTTTTTTAAAAATGGGGTATGCTCACCCAATACACGAGGGGAGAGCGCTACAATATCGAGAACAACTGTTTTTTTCATGACGAGCAAAAGGTTTGGCTTTACCTCTTCCAAACAAGAGGAAAGGTGAATCCGGCGAACAGCTAAGTGATTAGTCCAGGCGATCCCTAACCCAGGCTAGCTCCCTAGAAATGGCCTCTCCCAGAGTCAGGTGGGTATCTTCAGGTAAAACTTCCCAGGTGTAGGTTTCCACTTCCAAGTGCCTTGTAAGACTAGCGTCTGCCTTTATCAACCGAAGTACCTCCAAGATGTCTTCTTGCGTGGAATGGAAGGATCCGTAGTTTTCTAGAAAGATAGGAACATGAAAATGTACCCTCCATTCCAAATCATTGGTAGTACCAAGTTTGGCGATAGCTTGCGGTAGATCCGGATAGCAAATAAGTCCCCCTTCTTTTGTTCTCCCTACTACTTGATGGAGGTAGGTAGTGTCTGCAAATTCTGCAAGCCTTTTTCCAATGCTAAAACGCTCTTTAGGAGATTCAGGAATTAAGAGTTTAAGGGCAGCAGATAGCTGAATTTTCCCGATACCAATCCTTGCTCTCTTCATTTTTTTGAACGCCTCTTTGGGCTTTTCGTAGCCAATGGCAAAATGACACACATCGTAACATACCTGAAGATGGGATTTGATCAACGTTTCTGCCTCTTTTTTGGTGATCCCCAGTTGCTTTGCCAGACTGACCTTTCCCTTTGGAAGAAGCCATTCTTTGAAATAGCAAATAAGCTCCTCGGAATTCTCCAGCAGCCCATCCGGCTCAGGTTCAATATCTAAGTGAAGAAACTTTCCTGTCTCCTGCTGCAGTCTCACCAACTCTTCTACAACAGCTATCAAATGGGATGTTGATCGATCAAAGGCCTCCTTCTTTTCCAAATCGGAGACGAACCAATGTCTATAAGACAAGGGAGAGGTAGAAATTCCTCCTTCTACCCCTTCGGGAAGCAGTTGGGACAAAATTCGAAAACAACGGATAGTATACTCTCGCCTTGCTTCCGTGGTCCAATCTGGGGCATGAACTTGTTCCTTAACCTTGGTACGGTGAAAACCTCCGTAAGGGAAGCAGTTGAGGGTAAAAACATAGGAGTTGGTCTTTTTCAACCAGTCTCGAAATTCTAGGAGGCGATCAGGGCGCTCCAAAACCAGACAAGCTTCCTGAGAGAGACGAAGACCAATCCCAAAAGCGCCCCTGTGCCTCAAGCGGTTTTTCACTTCAGGAATATAAATTTTCAAGTTTTGAAAGGTAGCGTCCCAACTATCCCCTGCATGGATGTTACTGCAATAACTTAGGTGTAGGTCCTTTATGTTCATAGGTAAAAATTAGCGTATCACCGGAGTGCGTGTTGATCTTCCCAATCCTGGAGGAGGTGAAGAGCTTTTACAATCAATTTATGATCCATCTCATGCACCTCCACCCCTTTACCCAAGGCAGCAAGCAACATGATCGTCAGCCGCCCTCCTAGGTGCTCTTGAAATTCCTTCAACCCATCAAGCAATGCCTCTTCTTGAAGTTCGGGGACATAAAGCAACAGACCCAAGGTGTGAAACAGTCGGAAAATACGAATTAAATTCCCTTCTGCAATTCGCCCTTGTAAAAAAGAATAGGCCGAATCCAGTGCAATGCCTATGGCAACAGCCTCCCCGTGGCGAATTCGAAAGTCACTTAATTTTTCCAGTTTGTGTGCAGCCCAATGCCCAAAATCCAGAGGCCTACTCGAACCAAACTCAAAGGGATCTTTTCCGGAAATATGGGCCATGTGGTGCTGGGCGCTACGGATGATGTGCTCCTTCATGGGCTCCATCTCCCGCCTAGCAAGTGCAGGTGCCTCTTTTTCTAGCCATTCAAAAAACTCTAGGTCATTGATCAAGGCCACCTTGATGGCCTCTGAGATTCCCGATACCCAATCCCGATCTTCCAGAGTTTCTAAAAAAGTAAAGTCGTTGAATACCGCAAAGGGAGGCACAAAGGTGCCGAGGTAGTTTTTCTTCCCGAAGGTATTGATGCTATTTTTTACACCGACAGCAGAATCGTTTTGGGACAAAACTGTGGTGGGAATGCGGATTAGGCGGATCCCCCTATGGGCGATGGCTGCTGCAAATCCCACCATGTCTAGGACGGCTCCTCCCCCTATCGCCGCGATATAGGAATGACGGTCGATACCGTACAGGTGTGTGGCCTCCACCATTCGCTGGTATGCTTCTGGGTCATTTTTACAGGCTTCACCACCGGCTACCACTAGAGGCTCGGCCACAAGTTCTATTCTTCTGGGGTAGGCTGCAACATAATTTTTGAGTTGCTGAATCAACTTCGGATGGCATGCTGCTACTCCAGAGTCCAATACAAAAAATACGCGGGCAAGCTGCCCTTCTGGAAATTGATCTACAAATAGGGATTGGTTTTCCGTAAACAGGTTCTCCGTAAATACAACCGGGTAGCGAAAGGGTACCGAGAAAGATTGTTGGAGAATTGTAGGCATTTTGGGTAGGGATAAACGTCTAGATAGGCAAGATGTGAAAGAAATTGAATTATTTATCGCTTAGGTTACAGCAAATTTTTTGGCCAAGCCTAAAGAAATAGGCAAGAGCACCAAAATCAAGAGTCCTATGGGCCAGCCCGAAAAGGCCGTTGCCAAGGAGGCATTGACCAAAATAAGCGAAAGAACCGCTGCTTTGACCGACTTGCCAATGTATTGAGGCTCCTGAGTACGAATTGCCCGCAGAAGTGGAGGAAATAGGCGATAGCCTAAAAATACCAAAAAGGGAACAATCTGCAGGTACCCTGGGCTCTTCTCATTAGCCAAAACAAAGATGGCTACAAAGATGGAGGCATACATTCCTGCCCCAAAGAAAAGCACAGTTCTATTTTTTCCGTGCACCTCTCCTCTACTGATAATTGTGATTGCAGCAACATAGACGAGCGGAAGCAAACCCAAATACCAGTTACTCTGCAACAATGCAGGAACTACCGAGATCCCCAAAAGGAGATTTCCAGAACGGCATAACCCCATATTAATAGGTCCAAATAGGTACTGGTTCTTGCCCCAGTAGTCGTAAAGCAAGGCACATCCTGCTATGGCAATAGCGATGCCTCCCGACCAAAGATTCACTTGAAAAGCACAGGTAATTCCACCCAGAAGGAGGAGCGAAGCCATACCAATAGCTCCATTTTTGGGGGCTCGGCCACTAGGAATGGGGCGCTCAGGACGTTCAATTGCATCCAATTTTGCATCGGCGATGTCGTTAAACGCTACCCCTCCCCCATACAAACCGATGGTGCTTAAGGAAAGCCAAAGTAGGTTCCACCAAAAGCCTTGGTCGCCATAGATCCAGTTGATCGCCATTGCATCCCAAGACCCGGCGATAGCAAAGCCCGCCCAAATATCTGCTACTGCCGTGACCACATTGGCCGGCCGCATAAGTTGGAGGAAAGCGAAAATTTTGGACTTGGCCATATTTTAGTTTTCTACCCGGTCCTCAGGACCCTCTACCCGGGGTGCCTGCCCACCACGGAGCACGGAGTTCCCTCCCAGCTTTTTGGTTTGATCGATTGGAGGGGCCTTGAGCCAATCGTCCTCGTGCATCTGCCCGCTAAGGCCAAATACGGTGAGCGCATTTTGATAGGTGGTCAAGCGGACATGTTCCTCGGGCACACCCATTTTACGCATCAGGGCAGCAGTTTTCGGTACCGCAATAGGATCAGAGATGCCCCAGTCTGCAGCAGAATTCACGATGATGCGCTCAGGGCCATACTGCTTGACGATTTCTACCATGCGCTCAGAACCCATCTTGGTATGGGGATAAATGGTAAAGGCTGCCCAAAAGCCGCGATCAAGCACCTCCTTGACGGTTTCCTCGTTGTTGTGATCGACTACTACCCAGTATGGATCCATGCCGTGCTCTAGAGCTACATCCATGGAGCGCGCGGTACCCTTCTTCTTGTCTCGGTGGGGGGTGTGAATCAAGACCGGTAGCTCTACCTCCTTGGCCAGCTCCAGCTGCAGGCGGTAAAACCGATCCTCTGCTTCCGTTTGGTCGTCGTAACCGATTTCCCCAATGGCTACCACCCCTTCTTTCCCCGCATAGAGTGGAAGGAGCTCCATGACCTGTTCTGCCAGAGCCACATTGTTGGCTTCCTTGGAATTGAGGCCCATGGTGCAATAGTGGACGATCCCAAACTGGCTGGCACGAAAACGCTCCCAGCCTACCAGGGTTGAAAAATAGTCTTTAAAAGACCCCAACTCGGTGCGCGGCTGACCCAGCCAAAATGCAGGTTCAATCGTGGCCACAATGCCCGCTTTGCGCATGGCTTCGTAGTCGTCGGTAGTCCTTGAAACGAGGTGAATATGGGGGTCTATGTACATTTCCATGATGAAGGCTTCTGTGAGTGGGTGAATTTACGGGTTGGGTATCGATTAAACTTGGTTTTTTTGAAATTCTATGCCAACGACTTCCCAAGTGAAAGCACCTGAGGCAGTAGCCTCCTGGAGGGAGCGATGGGGGGCTAAAAGTTCCTTAGCCGGCAAATAACTGCTTTGGAAAGCGGCCAAAGCCCCTGCTTTTTGCTCCAAAGAATCTGCCGATTCCAGCACTTTTTTGAGATCTCCTAGGTAAGAGGAACTCATAGATAGCACAAGCAAACGCCATATTTCAGGCATCACGGGCCGACCTGCTGCCCAACGCTCGTGTGCAAAGTCGATGACCATAGCTGCTAAAGCTGGATTACGACGTGCGTCCAGCTGCTGAATTTGGTAGAGAGGGCGCTGCATAAAGATTGCCTTTAACACCAGCTGGTTCCAGTTGGTCTCTGGAAAAAACCTCGCCGGATAGGGATTATTCAAGGCAATGGCATCAAAGACCAAGGACATATTGGTTCTACATCCTTCGATGGCGCGCGGCAACATATCCTCCGCAAAAGGCAATAGCGGAAGAGCCGCGTACAAAGCCTGTTGCTCGTACATATCTGCAGTTTCAAAAAGCTGTTGTACGGTAGTCATCCAACTCTTTTTTTCTTGGGGCAGCTGCAGCAAAAGGAATATTCGGGCTGCCTGCAAACTATCCCAATGGCTTGGGCAAAAAGGGGACATGCCTGATTCATCCAGGGAGAGGGCGCCAAGGCCCGAAGAAAGAGCTTCTTTTTTAAAATGACGGGAAGCCTTGGAGAAAGCAAGAAAAAAGGCATTGGGGCTAGTCGGATTTTTGATTTTTTCTACTTGCTCCTCTAGCCAAACAAGGGAGTCGGATGACGCATTCCCTTTTAGGGCCTTTTTTAAGTATTCTTGAACTGCTGCTTTCGCCATTGTCTGGGGTCGTTGGGAGTAATGTTGTGTAAAGAAACTGGAAGAGATAGAAAAATCCATCTCGTTTTAGACGAATGGAAGAAAAATTTACTTGATCTGTTAGCCCTTTAGGAAATCAACCCCAAGGCTTATTACATGGTGCATCATACGATTTTCAATTATCCACCAGCGGTTTCAATAAATTTGGAGTTATTCATAGCTTTAGCAATTAAACAATCTCGCTATGAAAATCTGGAACAGCTGGTACTTCGGGCTTATGTTTTTTGTTTCTGTACAGCTACAGGCTCAAAACCAGGTCATTAATGCGATCATCAAAGAAGCAAGCCAAAATTCAAAATTAGAAGTTCTTGCCCATGAAATCATGGATGGAGTAGGCCCCCGGCTAGTCGGCTCCCCGCAAATGCAAAAGGCCCATGACTTGGCCGTTGCCACCTACCAGAGCTGGGGAATTCCTGCACGCAACGAGAAGTGGGGAGAATGGAGAGGCTGGGAAAGAGGCACTACACACATCGACCTTATTGCCCCTTGGACAAAGTCCTTGGCTGGCACTCAATTGGCTTGGAGCCCCTCTTCTCCTCAAGGAGGTGTAAAAGGGGAAGTGGTGATCCTTCCTGAATTTGCCGATTCGCTTGCATTTCAAAAGTGGCTGCCCTCTGTAAAAGGCAAGTACGTGATGATCTCCGCTCCTCAGCCTACTGGGCGACCAGACGAAAACTGGGAAGAACATGGAAGACCCGAGTCCATTACAAAAATGAAGGGCGAACGAACCCGCCTCAATGCTTCCTGGGCTAAACGCCTACAGGCCACGGGTAAAAACCGCACCCAGCTTCCACTCGCACTTGAAAACTCTGGTGCAGCAGGTATCCTCACCTCTCTTTGGTCCAATGGATTTGGTGCCAACAAGATTTTCTCTACCTCCACCAAAAAAGTGCCTACCGTAGATATTTCCTTAGAAGATTATGGCCTGCTCTATCGCTTGGCAGAAAGTGGGAAAAAACCACAATTCCATCTAAATGCGCAGTCCGAAGAAACAGGCATGCAGCCGACCTACAATACCGTTGCCGAAATCAAGGGTAGCACAAAACCAGATGAATACGTGATGCTGTCCGCCCACTTTGACTCTTGGGATGGAGGTACTGGTGCTACAGACAACGGAACGGGCACCATCCTGATGATGGAAGTGATGCGTGTCTTAAAGCAAGTGTATCCCAATCCAAAGCGTACCATCCTAGTTGGGCATTGGGGATCCGAGGAGCAAGGGCTAAACGGCTCTCGGGCCTTTGTGGAAGATCATCCCGAGATGGCTGGCAAAATCCAAGCCCTATTCAACCAGGACAGTGGCACCGGTCGAATTGCAAATATTTCGGGTCAAGGGTATGTGGATAGCTACGCGTATTTGGGTCGTTGGCTCAATAAGGTACCTCGAAATATCACCCAGGATTTGAAAACCGAGTTTCCAGGGAACCCAGGCTCCGGAGGAACAGACCACTCATCCTTTGTAGCGGTGGGTGTTCCAGCTTTTAACTTGAGTGCCTTGCCTTGGAACTACTTCAACTATACGTGGCATACCAATTTGGACACCTACGACAAGATTGTTTTTGATGACGTGCGCCAAAATGTAATCCTCACTGCCATCTTGGTGTATATGGCCTGCGAGGAAGAGGGGCTAGTGTCTCGCGAGCAGCGTATTCCGATCAACCCTCGAACAGGCGAGCCTACCGAATGGCCTGGCAAACGATCTCCTACCCGCAAGGGAGGCGTGAATTAAGATTTATCTCTATGGTAAAGAAAGGCTGCCCTTATCAGGGCAGCCTTTTTTAGTGTATTCTTTCTTTCCGAGGTTAAATTATATCCTTATAATCCCTCTTCTAATAAATCCCCCCTGCAATTCTACGGGGCCTGCCTGCGGCAAGCAGGCTCCCTACCCCCTTAAATGGGGAGTCGCATTTCCTGCTATTCAAATCTGAATCTTAGAATTTTATTTTCCCTTTAATTAAGGTTCTATGATTAAATTTTCTTCAACTGGTTGCTTCAGTGGGGATGCAATTCCCTCTTAAAAAGGGGGTTAGGGGGATTTCCTTAAGATGAATAACGATGACCATAAAAAGATTCTCTTTCTCGGGAGAGTCATTAAAAAATGAGAGAGAAACTTACCGGTTATCTTATAATGATGATGATTTCGATTACCTCTTCATTATCATCTCCTAGCTTATATTGCCTTCTTATCGATTACTGCTGCTTCACATTATGGTTTTCCAGACACCTTCCACGCTGTAGCACTATGGTGCTTCCCAACCACAAGGACCTTGAAAAAGGATCGTTTGCCTAGATTGGGAGGAAGCTCAAACTCCTTTTTATTCGCCCCTACTTTTCCCAGCAGAAAATATTCGTCCTGCCCTCCTGTGGAAAAGTGATCGGTAGGGCTCCAGTAAACTTCTAGCTGTTCCTCTGCTGAGCCAGGCGTCCAAGTTAGCGCTTGGTTTTTACCCCTCCCTTCAAGGCGTAGATTGGTAAAGGATAGGGGACCTATCAAGGGATAACCATCCAATTCTCGTTCCCAGTACTCCGACACCACCAAATTGAAAACCCGGAAAAAGGAAGGAAGCAAGTCCACCAAGGCCGCTTTCCCTGAGAAAAAATGCGCGTTTAAGCCGCTGGCACTGGTAGCGATCCAGACTTCCCGTTCCGACTCACTCTGCCCACCATGGTCTTTAGCCTCCGGCTCCTCGCGCCCATGATCGGTGGTGACCCAGAGTTGCCATTCTTCACCATAGTCTTGTTGGCGCTGGAGGAGCGCTTGCCAGATTAGACCTACCTGGTTATCAGCCTTCTGAATGGCAGCATCCAGCTCCTCACTTCTACCAAATTTGTGGCCCATATCGTCGGTATATTGCAGGTATACCCAAGTCAGGTCTGGGCCTTCGGAGGCAAGGTACATTGCCGCTGATTGAGCTACCAATTCGTCGATACGATGGATGTAATCGTATTGCATATCGTGTGGAAACTGAACCGTATCCAGTTCCAAGCCATCCACCGCCTTGTCGATTTGTAGAAAATTTGTTTGGAGTAAGTTTTCTCCGAGCAGCTTGGTTCGGTTGTCTTGCCAAGTCGAAAATATAGCTGTTTTGGCATCTCCACGGGCTTCTTTTAGGTAGCGGAAGATCGACCAATAGTGGTAGTTGGGTGATTCGATCCCATTTCCCAAAACTTGGTGTTTATTCGCCCAAGTACCTGTCAAAATAGAGTTGTAGCCTACAGCCGAAATGGTAGGAGATTCGGAATATCCCCCCCTTTGACCTCCGGTGTAGGCCCGAGCATAGCCTCCTTTTTGAATTATTTGGTCGAGATTAGGGGTGTCCACTCGCTCCAAATCCTGAGCAGGAATGCCATCTAGGATAATAAAAACGAGCTTTTTTTGTTGCGCCACTGCCGCAGTGCTGCACACTATTAGGATAGAGACTAGGGCTAGGGTCAGCTGTCGCATCTTGGTTTTTTTTTGGAAATAAAAGAGAATTTGTACCTTTTACCAAACCCTACTCCCATGAAAAATTTCGTCCTCCTCTTTTCTGTACTTTTCTGTTCTTTCCAGGGCATGGCCCAGCGCCTAGGCGAGTACCTATCGGCACCTTTCCCTACTTACATGACTGCCTCAGCGGACGGCAAGGCCTTGGCTTGGGTATTCAACGACAAGGGGGAGCGAAATGTATTTTATGCCAAAGCCCCCAATTATGAGGCTCAGCAACTGACACAATACATCGGAGATCAAGGAGTAGATCTGGGTCCTCTGGTTTTTTCTCCCGATGGGAGTTCCCTGCTCCTGGTCCGAGGAAATCCCAAGAACTCTTCCGGCTACGCGGCCAACCCAGCGCAACTTCAGGAAAGTACCCAAAAGAAGATCCATATTATCCAGCTGCAAATAGGCAAAAGTCGGGAGTTTTCCTTGGGAGCCTCCCCCGTGTTCAGCCCAGATGGCAAGCAGGTAGCCTTTTTGCAGGGAGGGGAAGTATATCTCAAAGCACTTGCAGACAGCAGCGGCCAAACAGGCACACCCCTGTTTAGTCCCCGAGGCGCTGCCTCCAGCCTATCTTTTTCTCCGGATGGCAACTACTTGGCCTTCGTTTCAGAGCGCACCGACCACTCCTTTGTAGGACTTTGGAATTTCGAAAAAAGGAGCCTCCTCTTTCCAGAAGGAAGTTTCGATCACGACAGCTCCCCCACTTGGAGTCCAGATGGCAGGCAGCTCGCCTACTTGCGCGTACCCAACATCTTGAATCACCTCCCCTTCACCTCATTGACCGAAGCCAACCCGTGGAGTATCCGCGTCTTACAAATCACTACCCTAGAAGCACAGGAAGTTTGGAAAGCTGATCCCGGCAGAGGCTCTGTGATGGTGTACGACCTGCCCGCCACCTCCGAGCGCCTCTGGTGGACACCCGACGGACAACTTGTCTTTCCTTGGGAGAAAAATAACTGGATGCAACTCTATGCCGTCAACCCAAAAACAAAGCAGGTGAAACATCTCAGTACGGGGGAAGGACAAGTAGAATGGGTGCAAACCTCCTACACCAAAAAGGAGCTGCTCCTCACCCACAACATTGGGAATATAGACCGACGCCAGGTATCCCTACTTGACTTATCCACATTTGAGATGCACCTAATTTCTGACCCCGAGCGCATCTCTTGGGCGCCCGTAGCGGTAGAGAAGGGATGGGCTTGTTTCGAGTCCAACTGGAATCAGCCGGGCTGGCCTACACTTCACCTATCGGGTAAAAGCAAACTACTTGCAGAAGCGCGCTTCCCCAAAGAATTTCCCAAGACCTTCAGCAAACCAGAAACAATCACCCTTACCGCAAAAGATGGTTTCAAAACTTCCGCTCAGTTGTTTTTACCGCCAAACTATGACCCGAAGAAAAAGTATCCCGCTGTCATTTTTATGCATGGAGGTAGCCGCAGACAGATGCTTTTAGGCTACAACTATGGCTTATACTATTCCCACACCTACGGCGCCCAACAGTATTTTGCATCCCAGGGCTACATCGCCTTGACCATCAATTACCGCAGTGGCATCGGCTATGGGATGGACTTTAGGGAAGAGAAAAACTTCGGAGCAGGAGGTGCTAGCGAGGTGCAAGATGTCTTGGCAGCAGCAGATTTTTTGGCTTCACGAACAGATGTGGACGCGAGCAGGATTGCTCCCTGGGGCGGTAGCTATGGGGGGTACCTAACCGCCCATGCGCTGACTCAGGCCCCTGAAAAATTCCATGTTGGCGTCGACATCCATGGCGTGCACAATTGGAACAAATGGGTGGTATCCCACCCAATCTTTGCTGCTTGGTATGCTCCTGAGAAATTTCCAGAAATGGCCGATTTAGCCTTCCGATCCTCGCCTATGGCTCATGTGCAAAACTGGAAGGATCCGGTATTGCTTATACACGGCGATGACGATCGCAACGTACTCTTTTCCGAAAGTGTGGAGCTGGCGGAAGTGTTGAGAGAGCAGGGGGTAGAAGTGGAGCAACTGGTCTTCCCGGATGAGGTGCATTCTTTTTTACTTCACCAAAACTGGGTCAAGGCTTTCGAGGCAACCTACCGATTTATAACCAAACATTCTCTGGAAAAATAAAGAGTTATTCACAAAAAATTGGCTAAAATCTCTTTAGTGACCCTACGATTCAAAAACAAATAGTATTTAGTAAAAAAAAAGCACCCAAATAATTTGAGGTTAAAATGAATGGGAAATACGGTTTTGTAGGGCTCCTCTTTTGTCGGTTTATGGTTTTATTCCAAAGTCTCTACAGCCTGAATAGCAGCCCTCAGCCTATCCTTACTTTCTCCAGCCACCAGTGCCCAAGGAAACCCGCTTATTTCGGTTATTTGCTGGTACATTTCAAAAAACTGTTGCCGCATTTCGAGTTCGGGGTGCTCTCGGAGTGGATCTGTTTGCCAGGGAAGGTCGGGAGCACAAAGTAGAATTAGGTCGTAGGTTCGTCGGGCCATTTCCTCCAGAACCCAGGGATCTACTTTACCATAGCGGTGCTGGGACCAGACCTGAATCACGCGAAGGTCGGTATCACAAAAAAGAAAATGTTTGGCAGTCGAAGCCAACTCGTCTTCTAGGCTCATTTGGTAGCTCCCAATTTGGACCAAATCGGCATAGACGTAATGGCGGTTTAATCCTTCCAGGTAGGCTCTAGCTACTTCCGGCACCCAAGGCTCTCCATAGTGCTGTGCCAGCTTCTCGGCCAAGGTGCTCTTTCCCGTGGACTCAGGGCCTAAAATTAGAATACGCTTAGGCCTTTTCATCGATTTTCACAGCTTGGATCCATGCCACTAGACCTGCAGTGGCAAGGCCTGTAAAAAGAAGGTACTGAAAAGAAGTAAGGTAAAGCTCCTTGTGAAAATAGAGGGGAATCGACACCAGGTCCGTCAAAATCCAAAATATCCAGTTTTCTACTTTTTTCTTCGCCATCAGCCACATGGCTACAAAGGCCGAGGAAGTAGTAAAGGAGTCCCAATAGGGAACCGTACTGTCCGTAAACTGGATTAAAACAGTCACCAAAACTGGATAGGAAAAGGTAAAAATACCCAAGGAGACTAACCATCCTCTCCCATCGAGCCGAGTGACGGCTAAGGGCTGATTATCTTTTTTAGGCTTTTTCCACAGGTACCAGCCATAAATAGACATCCCAAAATAATAGGCATTGATTCCCATATCAGCATAGAGGCCGGATTCAAAGCAAATCCACACATAAATTAGGACTGAAACAATGCCACTTGGGTACACCCAAATGTGCTGCTTCATGGAAAAATACACCGACAAGATCCCCATAAATACAGCGAAAGCCTCCAGCCAACTGAGTTGCTGCATGCCGTCTGCCAGGCCTTGGAAGAGTGCTTCGGAATTCATGTTACGAAGAAAGGAATAAATTTGACAGCCAAAAATCTTGACCAGCAAGAAATTTTAGTTCTTCTAAGTCAAATTTATCTATAAGAGGTAACATTTCCTTCACTTGACAGGTTTGATTGCTAACTTGCACCCAATGACGCTGCGTACTTTACCCGCTTCCCAAGACATCGACTCCCTGGATCCTAGGAACTATATTTTGATCAAAAATGCTCAGGTCAACAACCTCAAACACCTGAGTGTTGCTATCCCAAGAAATGCATTTGTGGTCATCACAGGCCTCTCTGGTTCAGGGAAGTCCTCCCTAGCCTTTGACACCCTCTTTGCAGAAGGGCAACGCATGTATGTGGAAAGTTTGAGCTCCTATGCACGCCAATTTTTAGGCAGAATGGAAAAGCCTGCAGTGGAATACATCAAGGGAGTGGCTCCAGCTATTGCAATCCAACAAAAAGCAAGCACCAAAAACCCGCGCTCTACAGTAGGTACTACCACCGAGATATACGATTACCTGAAGCTCTTCTTTGCGCGGATAGGCAGAACCTACTCTCCTATATCCGGAAAAGAAGTCAAGCACCATACCGTCAGCAATATTGTGGATTATGTCCATTCTTTTGAAGATGATTCCAAAGTGATGATTTCCTGTCCCCTCAAGCCCAATGGGGAACGAAAATTAGAAAAAGAGCTGGAGTTACTCCTTCAGAAAGGGTATACCCGTGTGATGCGGAACGGGGAAGTTTTCTTATTAGAAGACCTTTTAGAGCTAGGGAAAATCGAAAAAGGGAACTATGAAATTCTGATTGATCGCTTGACCGTCCAGAAAGAAGATGAAGACAACCAATTTCGCCTGTCAGACTCGATCCAAACGGCTTTATTTGAAGGGCACGGCAACTGCAAAATCACCTTACCTGGCTTAGAAACCCGTACCTTTTCTGATGGATTTGAGTTGGATGGGATTAGTTTTGAACTTCCATCCGTAAATTTTTTCTCTTTCAACAATCCATATGGAGCCTGCAAACGATGTGAAGGCTTTGGTAACGTCTTGGGAATCGACCGAGATTTGGTTATTCCCGACAAAGAACTCTCTGTATATGAGGGGGCCATTGCACCTTGGCGAGGAGAAACTGGGAGAGGCTGGTTGGAGCCCCTTTTGAAAAAGGGCATCGACTTTAATTTCCCTATTCACCGCTCCTACGAGGAACTGACAGATCAGGAAAAAGAGCTCCTTTGGAAAGGGAATGCCTATTTTGGAGGATTAAATGCTTTTTTTGAGGACCTAGAATCTAAAACCTATAAAATCCAGTATCGAGTGATGCTTTCCCGCTTTCGTGGGCGTACAGCCTGTCCCGACTGTCGCGGCACGCGTCTTCGAAAAGATACGTCTTATGTTAAAATTGCCGGCAAATCCATCACAGATCTGGTATTGATGCCGATCGAAGATGCGTTACACTTTTTTCAGACGATTCAGCTCTCTGCACATGAAACGAAATTAGCCAACCGACTACTGAAAGAAATTAGCAGTCGATTGGAATTTATGAACCAAGTTGGGCTAGGCTACTTGATGCTCAACCGCCTTACCTCAAGCCTTTCAGGAGGAGAATACCAACGCATCAAACTCGCCACTTCCCTAGGTTCGGCCCTAGTAGGCTCCATGTATATCTTAGATGAACCCAGTATTGGTCTTCACCCGAGGGATACCGATCGGCTGATCGAGGTGCTCCAGGCCTTGAAAAATCTAGGAAATACAGTCATCGTGGTGGAGCACGAGGAAAAGGTAATGCGAGCAGCAGATCAGCTCATTGACATTGGGCCAGAAGCAGGAGCAAAAGGAGGAGAGCTACTTTTCCAAGGTAGTATTGAAGAGCTGATCGCCCATGGGCAAACTTACACGGCGAAATACCTTCGCGGGGAGGAAAAAATATTTACCAAGGAATGCAACCGCCCTTGGAAAGACTCCATTATTCTAAAAGGTGCCCGCGAAAACAACCTAAAAAATCTAACCGTACAGTTCCCCCTACACACGCTTACTGTCATCACCGGCGTATCGGGTTCAGGTAAGTCTACCTTAGTTAAAAAAATCCTATTTCCTGTGCTAGGACGGCATTTGGGCACAGTCATGGAAGAAGCGGGGAAGTATGACAAGTTGGAAGGGGATTACAAGAAGGTAACTCAAGTAGAGTTTGTAGATCAAAACCCCATAGGCAAATCTTCCCGCTCCAATCCGGTCACCTATGTCAAGGCATATGATGTGATCCGCATCCTATTTTCAGAGCAGCCCCTCTCAAGGCAAAGAGGCTACAAACCTGCCTTTTTCTCTTTTAATGTGGATGGAGGGCGCTGCGAAGCCTGCCAAGGAGAAGGGTCTGTGACGGTAGAAATGCAGTTTATGGCAGATATTCACCTTACCTGTGAGTCCTGCAAAGGAAAGCGTTTCAAAAATGAGATTTTGGAGGTTACCTATAAGGACAAAAACATCTCAGAGGTGCTAAATATGACGATTGACGAAGCAGTAGCCTTTTTCAGAGAAAAATCCCAACTAGTCAATCGCCTTCTCCCTTTACAGGAAGTGGGCCTTGGTTACATAGGGATGGGACAAAGCTCAAATACACTCTCCGGTGGTGAAGCGCAGCGGGTCAAGCTGGCTTCATTTCTAGGCAAGGGAGGAACTAAGACGGGTGATCATATCTTGTTTATCTTTGATGAGCCCACGACAGGATTACATTTTCACGACATCAGAAAACTATTGCGTAGCGTCAATGCTTTGATTGAGCAGGGTCATTCCGTACTCATCATAGAGCACAACACCGAAGTGATCAAGTGTGCAGACTGGGTGATTGACCTGGGGCCCGAAGGTGGAAATAGGGGTGGAAATCTCTCCTTTGCGGGTACCCCTGAAGACCTAGCCAAGGAGAAAAATAATTTTACAGGAGCCTATCTGTAAAAAAGTTTTAACTCCGATTTCTAAGGAGCACTTGGGAAGCCCCTTGGCTTGACTATATTCGCAAGCAGAACTGGAATCTTAGCTCAGCTGGTTTAGAGCGCTGCTTTGACAGAGCAGAGGTCATGGGTTCGAATCCCTTAGGTTCCACAACATGAAATAGGAAGTACGAAATACGGCATCTAAATTATTTTCGAATATCGAATGTTGGATGGCGAAGTAGGAAGAGGGGGATTATACAAAGGAGCAGAGTTCTGATTCTTCACCTCTTGGTACATGGTAATTGGTACAATTTCTTGATACGGACTAATCGATACTAAATAACAACCACTCCTTTTCCCAGCATTTTACGGTCTAGCAGATCCTGCAAAGCCTGGGGAGCCTCGGCTAACATATACTTTTTACCCACATGCTGGGCGATCTCCCCTGCTTGAATCCAGGAAAGAAGCTGATGGGTATTCTGAAGGCTTGCCGTAGGCTCCAGTTTGGCAAAATGCCCCCAAAACACACCCAAAACCGCACATCCTTTTAATAAAGGGAGGTTCATTGGGAGCTTAGGAATTTCTCCATTGGTAAAGCCAACCACCAAATAGCGCCCCTTCCAAGCCATGTTTCGAAGAGCCGATTCCGTAAATTTTCCCCCCACCGGGTCGTAGACCACATCAATACCTTTGCCTTGGGTAAGATCTTTCAGACGGGCTTTTAGGTCTTCCGTTTCGTAATTGATACAGAGGGCGGCCCCCTTTTGACGACATAGAGCAAGCTTCTCCTCGGTGGAGGCTGCTGCAATCACCCTAGCCCCCATTTTTTTGCCAAGCTCCACGGCAGCCAAGCCTACCCCTCCGGCAGCACCAAGGACCAGTAGAGTCTCCCCCACTTGAAGCATGGCCCTATCTTTCAAGGCATGGTAAGACGTCCCATAAGCGTACAGCGTAGTGGCCGCAACCTCAGCAGAAAGGCCCAGAGGAAGGGGAAATACACGATCCACATCCACCGCCACTTTCTCTGCAAAACCTCCCCAACCACAAAGCGCAAGGACTCGCTGCCCCAGCTCCAATCCTTGCACCTCATCTCCTAATTCCACAATAGTTCCGGCCACCTCCCCTCCAGGAGAAAAGGGGAGCTCAGGGGTAAACTGGTACTTATTTTGGATAATTAAGACATCTGGAAAATTTACACCACAGGCCTCCACAGCAATCAGCACCTGCTTGGAACTAGGAATAGGAGTGGAAATATCCAGCACCTGCAAGGTGTCAGGAAGTCCAAATTGGGAACAAACGACTGCATTCATGAATAGAAAAGTTAGGCCTCAGTAGGGGCAACACAAAAGAAGAAAAAAAGAAGGAAAATCCTCTCAAAAGGGATAATTTTGAGACGATTTAACCCCTAAGACTTTTGTCTATGTCAGTAGCTGCCTACCTCGAAAAAAATAAAGACCGCTTTTTACAGGAGCTTTTCGATCTCCTGCGCATCCCATCGGTAAGTGCCGACCCCAAGTTCAAACTGGATGTGATCGCTGCAGCCAATTTTGTTAAAACCTCCTTAGAAAAAGCGGGGGCAGACCTTGTGGAAATCTGTGAAACGGCTGGCTATCCCATCGTCTATGGGAAGAAAATTATTGACCCAGCGCTCCCTACGGTTCTGGTCTATGGCCATTACGACGTGCAGCCCGCAGATCCCTACGAACTATGGGATTCGCCCCCATTTGAGCCTGTGCTTAAAAAGACAACCATCCATCCGGAAGGAGCCATTTTTGCGCGCGGCGCGGCAGATGACAAAGGACAATTTTACATGCATATCAAGGCTTTCGAAGCCATGATGGCTACCAATGCTCTTCCTTGCAATGTCAAATTTATGATTGAAGGAGAGGAAGAGATCGGCTCAGACAACCTAGACACCTTTGTACTGGCCAACAAGGAGCGCTTGCGGGCCGATGTCATCTTGATTTCCGATACCCACATGATTGGCATGAAAAATCCTTCCATAACAGTTGGCTTAAGGGGCTTGGCCTACATGGAGGTGGAGGTGACAAGCTCCAACCGAGACCTACACTCTGGCACCTATGGTGGAGCGGTGGCCAACCCGATCAATGTGCTTTGCGAGATGATCGCTTCCCTCAAGGACGAGAACGAGTACATCACCATCCCTGGTTTTTACGAAAAGGTACAGCAACTGAGTGCTGCTCAGCGTCAGCGCCTCAACGAGGCTCCTTTCGATCTTTCTGAGTACAAGGGCAAACTAGATATACAGGAGGTTCGTGGAGAAAAAGGCTACACCACCATTGAGCGCATTGGCATACGCCCCACTCTTGATGTCAACGGCATCTGGGGAGGCTACACTGGCGAAGGAGCAAAAACAGTACTGCCTTCCAAGGCATACGCTAAGATTTCTATGCGCTTGGTGCCCGATCAGGACTGGCACGAAATTGCAGCCCTCTTTGAAACACACATCAAAGCCATTGCTCCTGCCTCTGTTACCGTCAAGGTAAAAGCCCATCATGGAGGGGCTCCTGCAGTAGTATCAGACTCCTCTTTAGGCTACCAAGCGGCTGAGGCGGCCATGGAAGAAACCTTTGGTAAACGGCCTATTCCTACACGCGAGGGAGGCTCAATTCCTATTGTTGCCCTGTTCCAAAAGGAACTGGGTTCGGACCCAATTCTCTTTGGCTTTGGTCTGGACACGGACGCTCTCCATTCTCCCAACGAGCACTATGGGGTGAAAAACTACCTCATTGGCATCGAGACCATCGCCGCGTTTTTTAGACACTTTAGCGCCGCTTATGAAAGGTAAATTTCCTTTTCCTCCAGACTTCAGAGAAACTTTCACTTTCTCTTTTGTGTTTCCATAGGTAACCCCCCCTTTTCATGTACATATTTCCAAAAAATAGCCCTCTGTTCCTCCTACTTTTCCTCTTGCTCCTGAGTCCCTTGGCACAGGCTCAGCTGGTCAAGCCCCCTGTTTGGAACATTCGACTAGAGAGCAAAGAGTTGAAAGTGGGCAAGCGGGCCACCTTGGTGATGGAAGCTCAAATCCCCTTGGGCTGGTATGTGTATTCCAATGATTTTGACAAAAACCTCGGCCCCCTACTGACCGAATTTATTCCTTCTAGCTCTTCTGATTTTTCTCTTACAGGGAAACTAATCGCCATCCAACCCAAAAAGAAATACGACGAGGTGTGGAAAGGGGAAATCACTTATTTTATAGGAAAGGGTCGCTTTGAGCAGCCGATCACCCTGCTGAGCACCACGGGGGTAGTTAAAGGTTCGCTCGAGTACCAAATGTGCTCAGATTTGACGGGACAGTGTATTAACTACGAACAGGAGATCGAGGTAAAATTTGCAGCCAAAGCCTCCCCCATCGTACCACTAGAAGCCAATCCAGCTCAGAAATCGGATAGCTCCACCACTGGAGTTTCGACTTTGGAAAACCCTGCCCTTGAGGAAAGTGCTGACTCCGCCAAGGGAACGGAAAATCAGGAGCAGGAACCTACTCCATTTACGGATGCCGCCGATTCGGAATCCCTCTTAGGCTTTATGGTGCTCGCCTTTTTGGCTGGCCTCGCAGCACTGGTGACGCCCTGCGTGTTTCCCATGATCCCGATGACCGTAAGTTTCTTTACGGGAAAAGCTAAAAACCGGTCTGAGGGGATACGGAAGGCCTTCATTTATGGCATCTCCATCATCGTCATTTACACGGTAGCTGGCACTGCCGTAGCAGCAATCCAAGGGCCTGAATTTGCGAATTGGCTTGCCACGCATTGGGCCCCCAATGTGTTCTTCTTCGCCATTTTTGTGGTCTTTGCCTTGGCCTTTTTGGGAATGTTTGAACTGACCCTGCCCTCGAGCTTTGTCAACAAAATAGATGCAAAAGCCGAAAAAGGAGGCCTGGGTGGGGTATTCTTTATGGCCTTTACCCTCGTGCTCGTTTCTTTTTCTTGCACTGGCCCTATTGTAGGCTCAATTTTGATTTCCTCAGCAGGAGGAGAGCTTATCAAACCCGTATTGGGTATGTTTTCCTTTGGCTTGGCCTTTGCCATTCCTTTTACCCTATTTGCCATCTTCCCCGAATGGATGCAGCGCCTTCCAAAATCTGGGGGCTGGTTGAATACAGTCAAAGTAGTATTGGGCTTTTTGGAGCTTGCCTTAGCATTCAAATTTCTATCCATCGCCGATCTAGTATACCATTGGGGTATCTTGGACAGAGATATCTTCCTAGCCATTTGGATTGTGATCTTCTCTGCCTTGGGCCTCTACCTGCTGGGCAAACTTCGGCTCCCCCACGACGCCAAACTAAAGCATATAGGTGTTGCCCGTTTACTCCTAGCTTTGGTAACCTTTACTTTTGTGGTTTACATGATTCCAGGGCTTTGGGGAGCTCCCCTGAAGGCCCTTAGCGGCTACTTGCCTCCGATCACTACGCAGCAGTTTAGCCTACAAGGAAATCCTCAAGAAGCCGAAGCTACGCCCTCAGAGGTGGTTCTCTACGGAGATCTGCTCAAAATTCCACACGGCATCCCAGGCTATTTTGACTACAAACAAGCACTAGCTGCTGCCAAGCGGGAAGGAAAACCACTGCTAATTGACTTCACAGGGCATGGCTGTGTGAATTGTCGCAAGATGGAGGAAAATGTATGGGAAGATCCTCAGGTAATGAAGCGCTTGAAAAAGGACTTTGTGATGGTGGCTCTGTACATCGACGAGCGACTCGAACTTCCAGAAAGCAAGTGGTACACCTCCAGCTACGATGGCAAAGAGAAAAAAACTCTTGGCAAGCAAAATGCTGACTTCCAGATTACCCGTTTTAAAAACAATGCGCAGCCCTACTACGTCATTCTGGATCACCAGGAAAAGCTTCTAGCCAGTCCTAGAGGGTATGATACCAACATTGCTGCATTTGTTGCGTTTTTGGATGGGGCATCTACCGAATTCCGTTCTAGACAGAAGTAATCAAGAACCAAAAAATCGCGAATCAAAGTGAAAATCCACCTTGCTCTGGAGTTTAATCGCTTCAAAATCCGGATGCGCGGGATTTATCCAAAAGTTGAAGTCTCTAGAAGCCACCGCAGAAAGTCCTTTTAGGACACAGACTTAATTTTCCTAAACAGAGGTGTCTCCTATCTGTTGCGTAACCAATAGATATGGGAAACTAGCCCATCTTATCGGCAAATCCCTAATCTCAATTGTTTTTTACGGATAAATCTCTTCAAGGACTTGAGCCAATCGAACACTTGCAGCAATCAATCGCTCTTCAGCAATACTAAAATTCTGGTAAAGATATGGGTAGCTGATCTTCTTGTTTTCCGGCAAATCGTAAACACGAGATCTGTAGCTTACGGCCTCTTTGAGCCAATCCTGAATGCTTCCTGCTCGGTAGGAGGCCCTCATCTGAGGAGTCAGACGGCGGTACAATTCTACTCCCAATTCGGTATAACTCATGCCTTGTCGATCAATCATACCACTATCCCAGAGCGCGTGAAGATTGGTAGGTTGACCAAAAAATTCAATCCTGACATCGTTCCCTCCTCTGTCTGTCCCTGTCCCCACATGCAGGGGCTGGTGAATATCCTCCACCATGTGAATGAGCATCTTTAATTTTTCGACTTCAGTTTTGGGATCAAGCCCTCCTGCCTTAAGTTCGGCTTTAATTCGCTGAATGGCCTCGTAGGCATCCCCAGTTTTTTCCTGAGTGCTGGAATCGTACTCTCCATTTTTACTGTTCAGATAATGCCAAGTCGTGGCATAATCGTAACTTTTATCGGAGCGGATGTCATCCATCCAAGTACCGCTTTTGCTCAAGGAAATTGGATACAGCAGGCTGTCCACTTTTTTTCGGGTGGATTTTTTAAGCTGCTTCTCTGCCATCAATCCAATCAGGTAGTGTCCCAATTGTCCCCAAGCAAAGGCTTTAGAAGCCCCAAATGTAAGCAAAAGGGTGAGGGTAAGCGTACAGATTCTTTTCATAAGAAGGGATCAAAAATGGGTTTTAGGTAGACGCCAGTTCGGATACCGCTAGCCAGGCCATAAGCCCAGAGCCAATTTCCAAGGCTTCTTCTTCAATGTCAAAAGTAGAAGTATGCACGCCAGAGGTGATTCCTTGGGCTTCGTTGCGCGTACCCAATCGGTAAAAGCAGCCATCCACTTCTTGCGAAAAGAAGGAAAAGTCTTCGGCAGCCATCCAAATATCTAGGTCGAGCACATTCTCGGCGCCCAAGTAGTTGCGTGCTGCCTCGATGGATCGAGCAGTCAAGGCCGGCTCGTTTTTAAGAAAAGGATATCCTTTTCGGATTTCAAAATCGAGTTGGCCGCCCATGCCCTCTACAATTCCTTCGGCAATTTGACGCATTTTCTGGTGAGCCTTAGCTCTCCACGCCTCGTCTAGGGTACGAAAAGTGCCTTGGATTTTAACCTCGTTGGGAATAATGTTGGTTGCGCCTAAGGCCTCCACCCGTCCAAAGGATAGTACAGAAGGAATTTTAGGATTCGCAACACGGCTGACGATCTGCTGTAAAGCAACCAAAAGGTGGGCTGAAATCAAGACTGGGTCAATGAAAGTTTCAGGCATGGCCCCATGACCGCCCTTTCCTTTAATAGTCAGGTACAGTTCATCCGTACTTGCCATATACAGCCCCGAGCGAAAGCCTACCTTACCGGAAGGAATCATCGGCATCACATGCTGCCCGAGAATTGCGTTTGGACGGGGATTTTCAAGCACTTTATCTTGTATCATCAGGGAAGCTCCACCTGGAATGCGTTCTTCTCCAGGCTGAAAAATTAGTTTGATCGTCCCCTCAAATTGGTCTCTAACTTCGTGCAAGATTTTAGCAGCTCCCAATAGCGCTGCCGTATGGGCATCATGGCCACAGGCATGCATGACTCCTAGATTCTGAGATTTATAGGGCACCTCATTGGCTTCAAAGATGGGTAAAGCATCCATATCGGCACGCAGAGCAACTACCTTTTTATCGGGGTTTTTCCCCTTGATCAGTGCAGACCAACCTGTGGTCGCTTTGGATTCGATCTCGGTAATACCGATCTCTTTCAACTTTTCTGCTACAAAGGCTGCCGTTTGAAATTCTTTGAACGAAAGCTCCGGATGGCTATGGAGATGACGACGGAGGGCAATGACCTCCTGCTTGTAGGCTTGTGCCAGAGATTTAATTCTGTCCTTTAGCATTGGAGGAGTTGGATATCGTGTACTCTTTCCTTAAAAACTGATCTTGGATTATTCGTGACGCCGGAAATTGAGTCTTCAACCGGTAATAAGTGGGTTGGGCTTCAATTTTAAACCCATAGCTTCCCACTTTCACTAGATAGCGAGGCTGCTGGTATTGCATCTCAGGACTGAATTCTGGAAATAAAAGCGAAAGCGCATCTTTGGTCTTAAAGGCTTCGTTTCGGTCTACCCCCGAATATACGAGCACCGTAAACCCGCTGTAATAGGGTTCCGTCTTCGCTTTTTCGTAATTCTTGCTTATTCGTTGCGCAAGCACTTGATCCACCGCTTGGGAAGAGGAGGGCAAGGATGGGGTCACCTCCTGCAAGGCCTGCTTGTAATCAGGAAAGTCAGGAAGTCTTTCGTTCAGATTTTCTTGGTACTTAGAATAGTCTACTTCCACCGCTTGCGGAAGCCCTATACTGGTTTTACAGGACCAAAAAAGGAGTACGATACCAAAGATCCAAAAATTTTTCATGGGCATCAGCTTTCTATAACCACACAACTTCCCTTTACAATGTCTTGCTCGATACTCTTATATTTAACATGCAATTTGGTGCTTCCATCCAGGTATTGCACCGAAACCTTATCGTTTCTCCCATAACCCTTTTCCGTCTTTCGGGGGGCAATAGGGGCTTGGGCTGGTCTACCTGCAGTAGCGGCAGCCAGTGCTGCACGATTGGCGCCTGGGTTGAGTGTATTCCCCACCTCTTCCTTGGAAACTTGCAACTTCGGCTCTGCTGCGCGTCGTGGCTGTGCTTGCTGCACCTGAGCAGGATCCTGCTTAGGAAGGTCTGCTCGGGTAAGGAAGGAAGTCATGTCTTCGTTTAGCTTGCCGATAAATCGTTTGAAGAGCTCAAAAGCCTCAAACTTGTAAATCAAGAGCGGATCTTTTTGTTCGTAAACTGCATTCTGAACAGACTGCTTTAGGTCATCCATATCCCGGAGGTGCTCCTTCCAATTTTGGTCAATAATAGCCAGAGAAACATTCTTTTCAATAGATCTGACTAGCTCCTGCCCATTGTTTTGAAGCGTTTTTTCTAGGTTACACACAACCCCAATTTGCTTGACCCCATCCGTGATCGGAACCATAATGTCTTTGACGGTACCGCCTCGCTCTTCCTGAACATTTTTGAAGACCGGAAGAGCCGTTTGGGTAATCTGCGCATTCTTCTTTTGGTAAAAGTCAAAAGCTAGTGCATAGAGCTCTTGGGTATGCTTCTGCAAATCCTTCGTTTTTAACTCTTCTGGGGTAACTGAAAAATCTATACCAAGTGTAGTGAAAACATTCATGCGCAAATTTTCTGCATCTGCTGTCGACTTACCCATTTCGATAAGGTTTTCACAGACATCGAATAAGATATTGAGAATATCAAGCTCCAAGCGATCCCCTTTCAGCGCATTTCTTCTACGCTTGTAAACCACCTCCCTCTGGGAGTTCATCACATCGTCATACTCGAGCAGGCGCTTCCGCGTACCAAAATTGTTTTCCTCCACCTTCTTCTGTGCCCGCTCAATGGATTTGGTGATCATACTGTGTTGGATAACCTCTCCTTCTTCCAGGCCCATTCTGTCCATTAGTTTGGCAATACGGTCTGAACCGAAGAGACGCATCAAGCTATCCTCTAAGGACACGAAAAACTGGGAGGAGCCCACGTCCCCTTGTCGGCCGGATCGGCCTCGAAGCTGTCTGTCCACGCGACGAGATTCGTGTCGCTCCGTACCGATGATAGCCAAACCTCCTGCCTTTCGGGATTCCGGAGTAAGCTTAATATCCGTACCTCTACCTGCCATATTGGTGGCGATGGTCACAGTTCCTGGCTTTCCTGCTTCAGCTACGATTTCCGCTTCACGGGCATGCTGTTTGGCATTCAATACCTGATGAGGGATTTTCTTCAGGGTCAGCATGCGACTCAGTACTTCAGAGATTTCTACCGAGGTAGTACCTACTAACACTGGCCTGCTCTGGGCCACGAGCTCATTGATTTCGTCTGTGACGGCATTAAACTTTTCCCGTACCGTTTTGTACACCTTGTCTTCACGGTCTTGGCGGATGATGTCTCTGTTGGTAGGGATGACCACCACATCCAACTTGTAGATTTCCCAAAATTCCCCTGCCTCTGTTTCTGCAGTACCCGTCATGCCTGCCAGCTTATGGTACATGCGGAAATAATTTTGGAGCGTGATGGTCGCATAAGTTTGCGTAGCATCCTCTACCTTCACATTTTCCTTGGCTTCAATCGCCTGGTGGAGTCCATCAGAGTAACGTCTGCCCTCCATCACACGGCCTGTTTGCTCGTCGACAATCTTCACCTTTCCATCCACAAGGATGTATTCGGTGTCGCGCTCAAACATGCAATAGGCCTTTAGTAGCTGGTTGACCGTGTGAATACGCTGGGCTTTGACGCCGTAGTCCTTGATCACCTCTTCCTTATGGACCAATTTTTCGGTGTCGTCCAAGGAGCTATTTTTGTCCAATTTGTCTAAAGCAATGCCAATATCTGGAAGAATAAAGAAGCTTGGGTCTTCGTTCTTGGAAGTCATGGTTTCAATGCCTCTATCTGTCAAATCAACGACGTTGGTCTTTTCGTCGATGGTAAACAAAAGCGGCTCGTCTGCCTCGGGCATATTGCGCTTGTTGTCTTGGAGGTAATGGTTCTCTGTTTTTTGAAGAATCACGCGAATTCCAGGTTCAGAGAGGTACTTGATCAAGGGTTTGTACTTAGGAATTCCTCGGTAGGCTCTAAATAGGGAGAGGCCTCCATCTTTGTCGTTACCATCGGCTATAGCTTTTTTTGCCGTTGTCAAAAATCCCTGCATCAACTTGCGTTGCTCATCTACTAAAGCCGCCACGCGGGGTTTAATATGGTCAAACTCGTGCACATCTCCTCTAGGCACTGGTCCAGAGATGATCAATGGGGTACGGGCGTCGTCAATCAAAACGGAGTCCACCTCATCGACCATGGCAAAGTGGTGCTTGCCTTGCACCAGGTCCTCGGCTTCTCGGGCCATATTATCTCGAAGGTAGTCGAAGCCAAACTCGTTGTTGGTGCCGTAGACAATGTCAGAGGCATAGGCTTTTTTTCGTTCGGGGGAGTTAGGCTGATACTTATCGATGCAGTCGACCGTAAGGCCATGAAATTCAAATATGGGCGCATTCCATTCGGAGTCACGCTTGGCCAAGTAGTCATTGACAGTAACCAAGTGAACACCTCTGCCAGATAGGGCATTGAGGAATGCAGGAAGGGTTGACACGAGGGTTTTTCCTTCCCCAGTCCCCATTTCGGAGATTTTTCCTTTGTGGAGAACCATGCCACCAATAAGCTGCACATCGTAGTGCACCATGTCCCAAACCACTTCAGTGCCTGCTGCCAACCATTTGTTATGCCAAATGGCTTGATCTCCTTGTATCTGCACATTGGATTTGGTGGAAGCAAGTTCCCGATCCCGTAGGGTAGCAGTTACTTCCAATTTACCTACTTCCTTAAATCTTCGTGCGGTTTCTTTTACAATTGCGAAAGCAGTGGGCAACAGCTCGTCCAATGCTTTTTCTAGTTCGATGTCACGCTCCTTTTCTTGGGTATCAATTTGATTAAAAAGCTGGTCTTTTTGGTGTACTGCCTGAGCCGGTAATGCCTCTATTTGGGTTCTGATATCGGCAATTTTATCGTCAATTGCCTTGAGGTACTCGTTGATACGCGCACGAAGGGAGTGGGTTTTTTCTCGAAGTTGATCTCCTGATAAGGAGGCCAATCCTGCAAAAATCTGGTTGGTCTCGGTTACCCGTGGAAGAAATTCTTTGATATCTCTGTCGGATTTGGTGCCAAAAATTTTGGCCAATCCTTTTGCAATAAAATCTAGCATACGGTTGTGTCTGTACCCCTTTTTGAGACTTAAAAATACGCGATTTTTTTAGAATTGATACTCCTTAATCGCTTGTAATTCACAAAGACCTTTAGAAACTGGGCAACTGTATCTGCCCGGCATAGACCTGCTGAGCCGGTCCAATCAGCCAGATGTTATCAAATCCCTCTTTAGCATTACCCTCAAAGGTCACCCGCAAATTCCCCCCAAGGGTACGAATTTGGATGTCTTTTTGTTGGGTAAGGGCCCCACAAACTAGGGCTGCTGCAGTGACGCCCGTGCCACAGGAAAGCGTTTCGTTTTCTACCCCGCGCTCAAAAGTGCGGACGAAAATTTCGTCATCTCCTAGTTTCTGCACGAAGTTGACATTGCTGCCTCCGGGCGCATAAAAAGGATCGTGGCGCAGCCGTTTTCCTTGCTCCAGGACGGGATAGTCTTCCAGTTGCTCCACCCAGCGCACGTGATGGGGAGAGCCTGTGTGCACAAATGCATCTCCCAAACTTTCAGAAATTTGGGATACCTTGGCCATTTTCAGGGATACTTCCCCCCTTGCAATTCGTGCTTCATGGGGGCCATCGATGGCGAGAAATCGCGTATACTGGGCTATGATTCCGAGAAAAGACGCGAAGGCTACTGCACAGCGAGCCCCATTCCCGCAGAAACTTTGGCTACCGTCTACATTGAAATAGACCATTTCAAAGTCGTAATCGGCATGAGAACGGATCAGGATCAAGCCATCGGCACCAATTCCAAACTTTCGGTCACAAAGGGCTGTGATGAGCCTCAAATTGCCAAGATCCCAATGTGCAAGACGATAGTCCACCATCACAAAATCATTGCCTGTACCTTGGTACTTGAAAAAGGAAATTACCTGTGGAGCGCCCATTGCCTGAAAGTAAGTAAATGTATTTCTCAATAAACCACAAAGTTACGCATTTGTCTGAAAAGGAAACCCATCCTAGTTCATGCCGTTAATACCATTCAAGCATTTACTTTTTTCTAAAATAGTGTAAATTCGTAGTCCAATCCCTAACTGCCATGAAAACCAATCCAAGTAATCCTAGTCGAAGAGAATTTTTAACCACCACCACCAAAGCTGGCCTTACCGTCGGCCTATTGGGCACGGCATTTTCAGACCTTCTTGCTCATCCACACCAGCAAGTAGTCGGCACTGGATTTACCCAAACTCCTTTGCCCTATGCCTACACCGCCCTAGAACCGCACATCGATGCGCGGACCATGGAAATCCACTACAGCAAGCATGCGGCCGCTTATGCGAGCAACCTTCGGGATGCTGCCAAGGAAGAGGGCGTAGATACGGCGCAGCCTTTGGAACAGGTGCTAGGATCCATTTCCAAGTACAGCGCCAAAATGCGAAACAATGGAGGGGGGCATTACAACCACGAACTTTTCTGGAGTATTCTAGGGGCCCCTACAGAAGGAGGCCTACCCACCGCGGCGGGAACTCCCAATGCACCGGAAGGAGCACTTTTAAAGGCCTTGAAAACCTCCTTTGGCAGTTACGAAGCCTTTGTGAGCCAGTTTGAAACTGCTGCCAAGACAAGATTCGGATCAGGCTGGGCTTGGTTACTCGTAGATGCCAGCGGAAAGCTTGTCGTAAGTTCGACTCCCAACCAGGACAATCCCTTGATGGACATCGCCGAGATAAAGGGAACCCCGATTTTGGGATTGGATGTCTGGGAGCATGCCTACTACCTGCATTACCAAAATCGCCGCCCCGATTACGTAACTGCCTTTTGGAAGGTGGTCAACTGGAAGGCGGTAGCCGATCGTTTTGCGGCAGCCACTACCTAATTTGTTGAATTTTCTTTTTCTCTCCTTCTCATACGATTTCATTTCCCATGCAAGATCCAAAGTCCCTCAGTTCTGTTGCCCTATTTCACGGGACCTTCAAGCACCCTATTTTACCTCAGCCTACCATTCCTTCGGAGACCCGCTGCGCCCTGCGCGTGTCCTTGCTCGCCGAGGAGTTGAAGGAATTGGAAGAAGCCATTGAAAACAAAGACTTGGTCGAAATTGCCGATGCGCTGTGTGATTTGCAGTACGTCCTTTCGGGTGCCATCCTAGAGTTTGGCTTGGGGGAAAAGTTTAAGGCCCTTTTTGATGAGGTGCAGCGCTCCAACATGAGTAAGGCCTGCAAAACGGAGGAGGAAGCCAAGGCAACCGTGGCTCATTACGAGGCCAAGGGCACGCCTAGTTTCTACAAAAAAGAGGGGGATTTGTATTTGGTCTTCCGTGAGGGTGACCACAAGACCTTGAAGTCAGTGGGGTATTCGCCGGCGGATCTGAAGGGGATTTTGAAGTCCTAAAAAAGGGTTTTTCTCGCAGAGGCGCGGAGACGCAAAGGAAGCTTTTTTTAAGAAGCAAGAACCAAGACACAAGAGATTAGACTGATTCGTGGTGATATGAGATTCGAATGTTAAACGAATTCCCACTTCTTCCTTCATTGGTCAGCGTTCGGTGTTCGACATAAGAAAGAAGCAAGAGCCGAGATACAAAAAGCAAGAT